>JAIUMH010000092.1 GCA_022565635.1 Flavobacteriaceae bacterium
CCAGCGGCTTCAAAACGCATATCATCCACATAAATGTAATGATCCTCTTGCATTCTTAGTTGTGTAGAAAAATGATCAATCAGGTATTTATGATAATTGAGCTTGCCAATGGAGGCATTAATTTTCATATTTCTAAACGGAACTTCAAAAATATTAAACGCATCGTCATGGTCTACTTTTCCTTCTTCATCAGGTTCTGGTTCTTTGTAATTGGTTAATTCGTCTATGTCTAAAACCGAAGCTTTAAAGTTGATAACATCGCCTTTTTTGAGTAGTTCTTCATCTTTTCCTAAGTAGTAATTTCCAGAAACCGCAAAATTTGATTTTCCTATTTTTCCTTTGAAGTTTTCAAAGCTTAATTGTTCATTTTCAAAATGCAAACGTCCTTTAAAATCTTCAAACTTTAGCGGATGAATGCGCATTCTACCTTTAAAGAAATCTAAGTTAAAATCGGTAGCCTGTAACGAATCTTTATACGTAAGTAAAATGTTTCCTTTTCCTCTAATTTCTCGTAGCACTTCTTCTCTGTAATCTTCTGGAACGTAATTTTCTTCTCCATAAGAAAACACATCTTTTAATCGAATTAAATCGGAGTCTAGATCAAAATCAAATTTCACTTCTCCCGTTGGATTTTCTTGAAGAAAAACGGGATAATTTTTGAGCACACCTGTAAAATGAATGTCAGAATCATCTACCATTCCTTTAAAATCGACTACCTTAATTTGTTCTTTTTCAATATAAATTCGAGCGAAGAAATCATGCAATTCATGTGGGTAATTTTGAAACTTTCCATTTAGTTCTTCAATGTAAAAAGTACCTATAGGCAAGCTTTCTGAAACTTGAAAGGTATTGGCTTTTCCTTGAAATTTGAATTTTGTTTTAAAGTCTCTAATTTTTTCATCAAAGACATTTTCATCTGTTTCTGAAGTAGTGGTAATTTCAGTAAAATCAACAAAATTTGAAGCAATTTGTAAATTAGCTTCTACTTCTTTATTGGTTCTGTGAATGATGTCTGGCAAGCGGGTAAGGCTTCCATTAATTTCTAAATCCGATTCTCCCAATTTGAATTTAAAGAAATCGATGGTAGTTAAGTTGCCATCCATTTGAGCTTTAATGTTGAGGTTTTTGATAGGAAGATGGTAGGAGTCCGTAGTAAAATTAAGGTTTTTAATGTTTAATGAAGCAAAATAAGCTTGGTTAAATTCCTCCAAAGCTCTTTCTGGGTTTTCTAAATCAATAATGTCATTGAATTTCATTTTTAATTGAACTTGCCCAGTAAGGTTTCTTAGGTCATTCAAATTAAAAAATCCAGTTAAAAAATTCAAATCGAAATCAGAATCTAATTCTAGGTCAATTTCAGGACTTTCAAAGTTGAAAATGCTCAAATTACCCTTAAAAATACCCGCTTCAGGTGAAGCGCTAAAGTTTTGGATTTTCACTTCAGAGGTTCTAATATTTCGTTCGCTTCCATTGGTAAAACTCCCTAAAAAATTTAAATCGCTTAGTTTTTTATCTTCTTCAATATTGTCAAAAAAACCATTTTCACATCCAAATTTAGCTTCCACTAAAGGCGAGTTTCCGTTGATGGATTTTCCTTGAATACTTGCTTCAAAAAACACATCTCCTTGATTTTCATAAACCTTCAAGGCTTCTGTAACTTCTTCTGGCGCTAAGGCAATAAATAAATCGAAGTTTCTTTTTAAGCCTTCAAATTTTAAGTTCATGTTGACTTCATCTGCTAAATCAATATTTCCACTCATTCCAAAAACACCGTTTTCTACTACCATTTCAGAATCTTCAAAATCAATTTTGCTTTGCTCTAAATCGTAATTAAATGCGGTGTGCAACTCCATGTACTTGTTTTTAACAAAACTGGTGTCTTTTTGATTAATGAGGTTGAAAACAAGTTCTGTGTCTAAGTTGATTTTTAGTTGGTTTCCAAGGGATTCTATATCGGTTTCAGCAGTTTCAATTTGCGCATCTAACTTTAATGAATCTTGTAAATTAAGTTTACTCAAATGAATATTTTGAAGATTTATTTTTTCTAGATGGTAATCCAAACCTTCTACTTTTTCTTCCTGCTCAATAAGGCTTTCAAAAGCTGTGACTGCGTTATATTGGTCTTCTAGGTTTTGTATAATGCTAATGTTGCCTTGGCTTAATTTCACTGCTTTGATGTCATACTCACCTCCCAAAATTTTCCATAAGTCAAAGCCTACGTAAACATCTTCAATATGGATAAAAGCTTGGTCTGTTTCTTTGTTTTCAAAAACTTTAAGTCCTTGTAAATCGATGGATATATAAGGAAAATTTTCAAAAGGTGAAATTTTAGTCTTTTCAACTTCCACTTTACCTTGAATGGATGCGCTATACTGACTAATCGCTTTTTGAGTCAGCGCATCCTTTTGAATAACAAGGTATATACTAGCCCCAGCAAAAATCAGAAGGGGAAGAATAAAAATCCATAGAAGTGTTTTTTTCCAAGTTTTCATGCTATTTTCTTTGCTTTTAAACGTTTGAGAAATATATTCTCTTTAAAAATAAATATTAAATTTTAATTTCTTTATCTAATTCGGCAATTTGCTGAGAAGAACCAAAGAGGTAAATTAAATCATCTACTTCAATAGTGGTTTCTGGACCTATTTCTGAAATGTATTTATTTCCTCTTTTAATGGATAGTAAGTTGACTTTATATTTATTAGCCAAGCCTGTTTCACTTAGTTTTTTGCCAACAATGTCATTTCTTTTATGTTGCACATGGAGGGTAGCCAATTCTTTATTGGGAATATTAAATTGTTGAAAACTCCCTTTTTTGTTCAGTGGTTTTATAGAAGAAAAGACCTCATAATCAGAAGAACGGATTTCATTCACAATCTCACCAATTTTAGATTCGGTAACTAAGTATTGTTTGAGTACACGAGAAAAAATCTCAATAGAAGTTTCAAACTCTTCTGGAATGACTTCATCTGCCCCTATTTTTAAATTTTCTTCAATTTCTTTTACATACCGTGTACGGACAATGATGTGGGTGGTTTGAGAATACTGCCTAATATTAAAAATAATTTGATGGGTAGCTTCTGGATCTGAAATGGCAATAACCACTACTCTTGCTTTATGTGCATTTACATGGTTTAGAATCTCTTGTTCAGAGGCATCACCAAAAACCACGTGTTTGTTTTCAGCTTTAGCTTCTTTCATTAACTCGGCATCAAATTCAATAATGGCATGAGGAATGTCCATACTTTCTGCAACACGAGCAATGTTTTTACCATTGATACCATATCCAATAATCACCAAATGATCTTCCAAGTCCTCGAAGCTGTCATTTTCTGGTGGTGGAGTATGATTTTTTCTGTTGTCTAATCGATTTTTGACTTTTTTAGGAATAGGCACGCGAACAAGCCAATTGGCCATGTTGGTAGATTGTTGCATCATAAAAGGCGTCATACCCATGGTAATAATTGAAACCGATAAAAAAAGCTGATATACCTCGTTGGTTAAAATTTCATTTTGAATTCCTATAGTGGAAAGCAAAAGCGAAAATTCACCCACTTGAAATAAGTTAAAACCTGCTATGTGCGCTGTTCTTACATCGTATTTCAATACTATTGAAGTTAAAACAACGATTATTTTTTTGATTAAAAACACCGCTAGTATTAAACCTAAGATCTCAAATATATGAGTTCCGAAAAAATTTAAATCGAGTAAAGACCCTACCGATATAAAAAAGAAACTAATAAAAATTTCTCTAAATGGAAGTACATTGGCAGTAGCTTGATGAGAATATTCTGATTCTGAAATAATTAAACCTGCAAAAAACGCTCCTAATGCTAAAGACAGACCAACTGCAGAAGTTAACCACGCTACCCCAAAACATAGCACAATTACGCTAAGAATGAACAATTCTTTGTTTTTTGTTTTAACTACCTTTTCTAGCACATAAGGTACAACAAAACGCTGAAGAATAAATACAACAATACCAACACCAATTAATTTAGCTAGCATAAATAATAATGTCATAGTTACATTATCTGCTTTACCAGCTAATATAGGAGTAAGCAACATCATTGGTACAACAATAATGTCTTGGAAAATTAGTATTCCCAAAGCAATTCTTCCGTGAGGCGATTTAATTTCTCCACGGTCGTTTAAGATTTTTAATACAATGGCCGTAGAGCTCAAGGAGATTAAAAAACCAAGAAATACAGATTGATTAATGGGTAATCCAAAACTCATGGCCACCAAAGCGGTGATTAAAATAGTGACTCCCACTTGCAAACCACCACCAATAAATACGGTTTTCCAAATGCTAATTAAGCCTTTAAATGAAAGCTCTATACCAATGATAAACAATAAGAAAATGATACCAATTTCCGAAAGCAACTCTACCTCGTGATGTGAACTCAACAAATTAAATGCACTTGGTCCAACAATAATCCCCGCAATTAAGAAGCCTAAAATGGAAGGGACTTTTATTTTTTGAAACAACAAAATTATAGGCAAAGCAATACCCATAACAATTACTATTTCTTTAAGTAAAGGTATTTCCATATTTTTTTACTTATTCTGTTTTATTCTATATTTTCTACAGAGGCTTTTTTTTTAATCAAACACAATCCTGTTATTATTCTTAACTTAATGAACAAGTATTTAAAATTTTAATTAGTCATTAAAATCGATAGCCTACATTTATTCCACCTCTAAAAATGTAGTCAAAATTTCTATTGTCATTATCACCACTAAAAAGGTTTCTACCCAATCCTGCATGAAATTCTAAAACAACCCCTCCTTTAGAAACTATTTTGTAACCAGCTCCTAAGCCTAAAGCTAAATCGGTTATGTTTTTAGTTCTTCTAAACGTTTCGCTAAAAGCGCCAGTTCTTGTTACTCGGTCTTCTACACGATTTAACATGGTGAAGCCTTCTAAGAAAAAACCATCGGCATAACCTTCACCAAAATGAAAACGATAATATCCTGTGGTAGCAAATTTAATTTTCCAACTGATATAGTCATCAAATGGAATCATTAAACTTAAGCCAATAGAAGATTCTTCAGAAAGTAAGTTTTCATAAGAAACTTCAATATTACCTAAAAGCAAGTACAACCCATCAATTTTTACTTCGTGATTAAGCATGTTTGAATAGCTCAAATCTTTTTCCTGCCCAAAACTAATGCTAACAATTAGTAGGCTGATAGAAAGTGTTAAAAATAGTCTTTTCATCATGATTATAATTTATAAAAAACAAAGATATCTTTTTTAGATGAAGACTTGATTTATTTGTTCAATTTATAAAGTGGTTTTTTAAATGACTAATTAAATTTTATTGAAGCTATTACACATAGAAAGCTGTTGAAAACTTATAATATTAAGGTTTTAAGTTTAACTTTGTACAAAATTAAATTAAGTTATGGCACATAAAGCTGGTTTTATAAATATAGTAGGTAATCCAAATGTGGGTAAATCTACCTTAATGAATGCCTTTGTAGGTGAACAACTTTCTATTATTAATTCGAAAGCACAAACAACTAGGCATCGAATTTTAGGTATTGTAAACGGAGATCAATTTCAAGCTATTTTTTCTGATACTCCTGGCATTATTAAACCGGCTTATCAGTTACAAAATGCTATGATGGATTTTGTGAAATCTGCTTTTGATGATGCAGATGTGTTGATTTATTTAGTTGAAATAGGTGAAAAGGCACTAAAAGATGAAAATTTTTTGCACAAAATTAGAGCGGCTAAAATGCCCGTTTTATTACTGTTGAATAAGATTGATTTAGCTAATGAAGAAATTTTAGAAGCACAATTAGCTTATTGGCAAGAGCAAGTGCCTAATGCTGAAATTTTTGCGATTTCTGCCACACAAAAATTTGGTGTTCCTCAAGTTTTTGAACGACTTATTGAATTGCTTCCAGAATCGCCTGCTTTTTATCCAAAAGACCAATTAACCGATAAACCCGAACGTTTTTTTGTGAATGAAGCTATACGAGAAAAAATTCTGAAACATTATAAAAAGGAAATTCCTTACAGTGTTGAAGTAGATACGGAATCTTTTGAGGAAGAAGAAAACATCATTAACATTAGGAGTATTATAATGACTGAAAGAGAAAGTCAAAAAGGCATCATCATAGGTCATAAAGGAAAAGGACTCACCCGAATTGGCTCTGAAGCAAGACGCGATTTAGAACGCTTTTTTGGAAAGAAAATCTTTTTAGATATCTACGTTAAAGTAGAGAAGAATTGGCGAAATGATTCTAGAAAACTTCGTCAGTTTGGTTATGATGATTGATGATTTTTTTAAAAAACAAGATTTTTATTGATTTGTGAAGACCTCAGCGGGGTCAAATGTTTTTTATGAGTCAACAAACTTCACCTATCAATCTTGAAATTAAGTTTGCAAATAGAGCTATTTTTTAAAACAGATAAATTGTTGTAACATTCCAAAAATCATCGTCAATTTGTGCATTTTTACAGCATTTTAGAGTTGGCAACAAGCTAGGAAATTGAACACAATATAAGCTTGAAAGTTTTATTTTGTATATTTGAAAAAATAATTGATGATGAATATAGAAGCTCGTAAAATAGAATTCGTTCAGGAGTTTTTTAAACTTCGGAGTGAGAAAGCCATTTCTAAATTTGAAAAGTTATTAGAAAAAGAAAAAGAGCAAAATTCAATTGACAATGTTGAACCAATAACATCTGTTGAACTGAATGCTCGTATTGATAAATCGCTTCAAGATTCAAAAAATGGAAAACTGACGGAAGCAAATGATTTAATTGCTGAAATTGATAAATGGAATTAAAAATTTATTGGACGGATTTCGCCAAGAGTGAATTGAAAAAGATTTTCAAGCATTTAAAAGAAAACGGAAGTCTGAGAATAGCGAAAAATGAAAATAAAAAAATAGTTCAATCAACTTTAAGACTAAGAAATCAACCTGAAATTGGACAATTAGAACCGATGTTGATTGAAAGAGAAATTGAATTTAGATATTTACTTCATCAAACTTACAAAATCATCTATTGGGTGAATTCTGAAAAAAATAGAATTGAAATAATGGATGTATTCGAAATTCATCAACGACCTGAAAAGATGAAGCGAACGAAATAAAGACAGTTACCAACAGCGCATTTTAAGTGGCTACTTATGTTATGTGCGGATCAATGGAAGAAAGAATTAAGTTTTAGATATTGCTTATTGCTTTAAACTTAAAAGCTAAATCTTCAAGTTAAGAAGACTCCAGGGGGGGAGTCAAATGTTTATAAAAACACCCAGTCCTTTTGATTTTATGACCTCAGCGGGGTCAAATGTTCCAAAATGAATTGCTTTTTTCTCCACTTTTTAAGCTAGCTTCTCTAAGATAACACTTGTATTTGGTCCTTGGCTAAAAAGCAAATCAAGAATACTCAACTGAGGAATAAATCCTAATTTTTCTTCAAACACTTGCGCGTATTTTAAACCTTCAGTTTGGTGTTTTCGTTTTGCAGAAGCCAGATTTCTCAAATCTTGAATAGGTGAACTGTAGTTGAAATGGAATTCTTTTGTTTTGTTAAGTTCAACATCTAATTGCATAAATTCAATCAAAATCTCCCAACAAGCCCAATTAAAATCAATTAAATAATTAAATTTTTTTTGGTAAAGTGGGTGCATTTCATCTTCATAAAATTCAAAATAAGGTGAAGAACGATAAGCGGTTTCCAAAGATTTCCAATGTAAATCCTGCCAAGGAAAGTCATTTTCAATTTTAACTTCCTTCATCAACTGCTTTTTTTTAACCTCTGCACTTTTGTGTTTAATAGGAATGTTAAGGAGTAATTTTCCATTAGCTCCATAGATATATTGCCTGCTTCTGTAGCTTTGTTTTTGGTAATTTTCATTGACTTCAAAAGTCCAATTTGCCTCTTTTAAAGCTTGAGCAATAAGGTCTATTGGAGCAAAATAGGTAAGTGGCAAAATACTTTTATTCATTCTTTATGCTTCTTTGCGTTTTTTAAATAACCGGTACCCAAGACTTAGTGCTACAACCATTAGGAAGTAAGGAAAATATGAAATCGGCTCACCGTCACCACCAACCGTTGTAAATAATCTATTCCATCTTATTTTATTAAATCCAGAAGCATTACCGTCCCAGCTCATCCAAATAAAAACGGGCTTTCCTACAATATGTGTTTCCGGAACAAAACCCCAAAACCTACTATCTTCACTATTATGACGGTTATCACCCATCATCCAATAATAATTTTGTTTTACTTGATATTCAGATATTGCTTCATCATTTAGTAAAACTTGATTATTTTTAAAAGTAAGTTTTTGTTGAATTCCCATTTCTTCCCCTTCATAGACTTCAATGAGTCTTCGGTAAAGTGAAAAGTTTTTTTCATTCATAGGCAAAATGTCACCTGCTTTGGGAATATAAACAGGTCCCATTTGGTCGCGATTCCAATTCACTTTTCCGTTGTTAGGGAAAATAGAAGGATCTTTATAGCCTTTTTTCATAATTATAGGCTCAGCTGAAGCCACGTTAGGATGGTATTTAAAATCCTCTAGAGTGCTTTCTGAAATTGCTTGAAATTGATAAATTCTTTGGTCTCGATCTGCATAACCAATCCCATCTGTAATATCATAAATCCTGTAAAGTAAAGAAGGGTCAAAACCTTTTCCTTTTCCTTGTACCTTGTAAGAATATTGAATATCAGCGCGTTCAGGTAATTGTTCAGGTTTGTTGTTGATGTAAATTACACCATTTTCAATGCTCAAGCTGTCACCAGCAACACCCACGGCTCTTTTTACGTAATTCGATTTTTTATCTATGGGTTTGTGGTAGTGTTTACCTGATTGGTCACGAAACATTCTAACGGTATCTGTTGGCCAGTTAAAAACTACAATATCATTTCTTTTCACCTCCTGAAAACCTGGTATTCTGAAGTAAGGTAGCTGTATTTCACTCACATAAGATTTTAGCCCTGTTTTAGGAATAGAATCGTGAACCATTGGAAGTGCTACAGGGGTTTGTGGAGTTTTAGCACCATAATGAAATTTACTCACAAACAAGAAGTCGCCAACCAGTAATGTTTTTTCTAAAGATGAAGTTGGAATTGTAAAAGGTTGCATTATGTAGGTATGGACTAGCGTAGCTGCTACAATGGCAAACAAAACAGAACTTAGGGTTTCTCCTGCTTTATTTTGAGCTTTAAGCTCTCGTGAACCCAAATATTCACTTTCATCAAAGTAGTTGATGTAGTAAATATACAAACCTAGTGTGAGAACTACTAAGGCGGTATCTAATTTCGAGTTTTTGCCAAAGCTTCTTATGGTTTCTACCCAAAAAACCGGAAACATAATTAAATTGATGACAGGTATAAAAAGTAAGATTACCCACCATTTAGGGCGTTTTATGATTGTTGTTAGTACAATGGCGTTGTACACAGGAATTGCGGCGCTCCATGCAGGATAGCCTGCTTTTTTGTACAGCTTCCAAGTTCCCGCGAAGTGAATAACTTGTACAATTAAAATTAATATAATCAGGTTAAAGAATGTAAGCATAATTAGTTTTTTAAGATTTTAAAGATTGTAAAACATCTTTCATCTGGAAAACCCCAGATTCTTTTTTTTGAGCTAGCCATTCGGCAGCAATTACTGCACCTAGAGCAAATCCATCCCTTGTATGTGCTTTATGGGTTATTTCTATATCATCAATTGTAGATGCGTAAGTAATGTTATGGGTACCTTTTACATCGTCAATTCTTTCTGCTTCAATGCCAATTTCAGTAGGTAGAAGGTTTTTGGCAGGATGCTTCCAGCTTTTGTAGTTGGTGTGTTGAATAATTTGATCAGCTAAAGAGATAGCAGTACCACTTGGGGCGTCTAATTTTTGAGTATGGTGAATTTCTTTCATTGAAACGCTATATTGCTCAAATTTACTCATCATTTTTGCTAAGGTTTCATTTAATTCAAAAAATAAATTAACACCTAAGCTAAAGTTAGAAGCATAAATAAATTTAGCTTGATGGTGTAAACATTTTTCTTCTGCTTCTTTATATTGATCTAGCCAACCTGTTGTACCACAAGCTACAGGAATTTTATTTTCAAAACATTTAGTTATATTATTAAAAGCTGCGCTAGGAACACTAAAATCTATGGCTGCATCAGCTTGGCTTAACTCTGCATTTGAAGGAGTAGAGGAGGCTTTAAGGCAAATAGAATGTCCTCTCTCTAATGCAATTTTTTCAATGGTTTTTCCCATTTTTCCGTAGCCTAATAATGCAATTTTCATTAATTTGTGTTTTATTTAATTGTAATTATTTTTATGGGTAGGCAAGCAAGCCTAAGTGTTACATTTTTAAAGTTTGAAATTAAGTGATAAACCAAAATTTAATCCGCCTGTTAAAAAATCTTGTTGAGCGTTGGGCTTTAAGCTTAAATTTTCACTCACATTAAATTGCTGTAAATGTGCATCTACATTTGCATCTATGATATTTAACATGTAAGCACCAAATACTAAAAGTAAAGATAAATCACGATTACTTCTAAATTGTTTTTGAGCATCAATTAGATTTTGATTGGTTAAGACACCATCAAATTCGTCTATTTGTCCAGTTATTCTTTGTTTGTAGGCGTTTCTGTAGGTGTTGTATTGTTTGTTGTTTTCAATAAAAAAATAAGCGGTGGTTCCTATAGCCGCATAAACCAATGGAACTTTCCAGTAGCTTCTATTGTATATTTGACCTAAACCAGGAACTACAGCCGAATAAAACGCAGCTTTAGAAGGGGCTAAGGGATCATAAAGATTAATTCCAAAGCTTTCATTCTCTGTATTTTTAAGCTCTTC
>JAIUMH010000093.1 GCA_022565635.1 Flavobacteriaceae bacterium
ATGCCTGTCTAAAATTCGTATTGCCTGTTGACTTTGGAGGCCATATATATGTTATGTGGCCAACCTAATATTTTTTATTTGCATAGCCGGCAATTAAAAAACCCATATTAAGCAATCCTAGAAATGCTTGAATTGAGGTTAATATCCTTAAATTACCTGCCGGACTTAAATCACCAAACCCTAAAGTAGTAAACGTTGTAGTACTGAAGTACAAGCTATCCCAGATTGTTAAAGATTTGTCAATCCCAACATTGACCATAATATAGTTACTATTACAGAAGTAAATAACGGAAAATATGATTATGATAAAAATAGAAATAAATATAATCCTATAGGGTTGTTCACCGTAACCCCAATAGTATTTGCTTACCGATTTAGATATATATGTTGGAATTGTACTCGCATTTTTGATAAAATCATTCTCCATAATAAAATACTTCGCTGCCTTAGCTTCATCGCCTTGCTCTGAATATATTTTTTTAAATGCTTGAAGGGCATATAGATTATTACCTTTAGTAGGATAAAAGATATCTGTTTTTTCTAAAAAGCATCCCTGGAAAATTGGCGAGAAATTGCCACCAATAATTCTAATCATAGATAATTGGACGTTGTTAAATTTGCCATTCACAACACAATCCTCAAATAACCAACTTTGTATTCGAGAGTTATTTAAAAAAAAATTGTCCATTGTGCAGTTCTTTAATGTAAGGAGAGCCATTTCTAAGTCTGTTGCACTCCAATTATCACAAGCAGAAAATGAACATTCAAGATTTCCCATTTCCCCAAAATATATCTCTCCCGAGAGTTTTAAACCACATAAATTTACAAATTCAAGATATTTTCCACGATATAATATCCCAAAACCATTAACAGGGGGGTGAATTCCGCCCATTTTTAATAACTCGAAGTCAGAATGTATCCAAACTCTCTCATGATCAGATTTAAATGCTTGTCGCTTGTTTATTTTTAAAATATTTTCTGTTTTATTTCTCTCTTCAAGCCAACCCAGGTAAGGTATAAATTCGATAATGGTTTTATAAATAGTTTTTTTACCCAATAACTCTCTTTCTTCATCTATTTTATTATTTAGAATAAAAGTTCCTGTTTCATCGTCATTGCTATATTCTATTAAATATAGAATATTGATTTTATGGTCAAATTCATTTTTTAAAAAGGGTGATATTTTCCCATTATTGATAATCACTTCATTTGTGATTCCATAATATTCTTTCCATTCATTAAAAAGCAAAAGTGATTTCTCAAAATGATTAAGTAACTCAGGAAAATCATGGATTTTTCTCCATTCAATAAAACGTTTTTCAGAAAGTTTCCATAAGTCTATAATATCGGGATTTGGGTCAGATTTGACCTTATTAAATAATTCACTGTCTTCTTTTTCAATATTTTCTAAAAACCTTTCTCTAGTCATCCTTATTGAATAATTTAAAAATTAATAAGCCACAATACATGACAAAAGTGATTGCATAAAAGTTTAGTTTATGATTCTATATTATCAAAAGTTGAAACTCTAATAACGATAAATATTATGAAAATACCACCAACATATAAAGCAAATTCAGACCAATCATATTGAGTAAAGATTCCATTGAAATTACATCTTTTATTACCAGTGTAACCTCCCATTGGATAGGATGGTCTTTTCATCCAAGTCGTTCTATTTGAATATCTTATACTGTATTCATACAAACATTCATTAAATTCCACAAAAGGCCATAATTTTTCGGTTTGTGGTGCACCACTATTATTAAACACATCCACTTCACTATATGACATAACTAGAGCAAATAAGTTAAATGAAACCCAAAGCAACAAAAAAGTCAGTATTTTTTTATTAGGTCTTAATTTATATAAAGTTTCGTAGTTTTTATTTCCATCTTTGATATTTAAGCTACCAGATACTTCAGTTTTTGCTACTTTTTCTCCAACACTTGGCATTGGTGGAGGTTTTTTGGATAATTTTATGAACTCAATAAGATCGGGGGTGTCTTCCAGTTTTTGCCAATCATCCAGCCCCTCGCACCAGACAAAAGTATCCTTTTTTAGATTTTTATCTTTTAAATCTTGGATAGAATATGGTCCATGTTGCTCGTCATTCAATATTATGTAGTATTCTTTCATAGGTTTTTAGGTCTAAATAATTGATTTGAAATTTGCACTACATCTAATGTTTTATCAATAGCCACATAACGGTTTGGCATTTCTGCTGCGTGGCAACCATGTATGAATAGAAGTAACAATGGCTTACACGTCAGCAGGAAATGCTTGTTATATGGCAGAGCGACTATAAGGTTTTATAATATCACTTCTCGGTTATCGTGCTTTATTCCATCAACTTTACGTTTTTGAGTTTTCCAATAGATTCATTAAACCTTAATTGATTAGCAAAGACTAAAATTTCGTTCCCAACACGATTTGAAGCTGACTGTGAAATACTGTATATGAGCTTTTTTTGTTGCCCATATAGATTGATTATAAAATCGTTGTTGTCGTAGGAGACCAACCAATGGTGTTTTATTTTTTCAACTTGATGAGCAAGTCTTTCATGATCTTTCTTTTTAAAATAGTTCATGTACAAATCCGCTCCTTTGTGAACATATGGCGGGTCAAGGTAGATGAATGTGTTTTGGGTACTTTTATTTAGTTGCCGTATAAAGTTCAAACCATCAAGGTTAGAAACTGATATTCTGTGCTTAAAACATGCGATTCGTTCTATCCTTTTTATCAGGTCATTTTTGTTGAAGCGAGCGTTGATTTTGTATTTTCCTTTTTGCTCATAACCACCAATAGGCCCACCTTTGATTACACCTGAGATATTTGTTCTGTTGAGAAAGAAGACTGATTGTGCTATTTCAAATTGACTATGTTCTTCTGGGTTCTTTTGAACTGTTTTGAAGTAATGCCAATTTTCGATGTCAATTTCTACATCTTCTACCCAATCACAAAATCTTTGATTTGACTCTAAAATTGAATTCCAAAATGAATAAATAGAGTAATCATAGTCATTAATCAATATCTCGTTAACATACTCATTAAACAACAACTTCAGAGCGAGCCCTGAACCACCCGCATACGGTTCGGCATAATATACCCCGAGAAGATTGTTTTCGTAAAATAGGTTTGAAATAAAAGGAAATATACATGCTTTACCACCTGGATATCTAAGCGGTGATTCAAAGTGGCTATGTCTTTCACTATCTGCCATGAGTAATAGTCAATATTTCACCAATAATTATAGAGACAGCTATCGTTTGGTCAAGGTTGTTGCTTGCTTGATAGTTATGAGCACCAATATGAAGTAACTGAGTTAATGTGCTTTCGTTAACATTTTGCGTAGAAAGAGTTGTTTTGGCATCTTTATCCAGATTCTTTTTTGCGATCTTGAAATTAGCTTTGAGGTATTTATCCAAAGCCTGTCCATTTTCATTTGCTGCGGTTTCACAAAGTAAACGTAATGCCATCCGAACTAAACTTGGAAAATATTGGCTAAAAGTGTCCTTCTTCTGCTGGTAGAACCCATACAAATCCACAATATCTCGATAAAGGTCACTCACTTGACCGGACTTTAAGTAGAGTTTACCGTTAAAAATTTCTGGATCTTTCTTTTTTGTTCTTGGTGCTTGTTTTTTCTTTGGTGTAGCAGTTGTTCCTGCTGCACTTACCTGTATTTTTGACAGAGGTTTTTTCTTATTGGCGTCAATTAGACTTCTTGATGATTTATCAAGTACTTCAATGATTTTACCACGATACTTTCTTGTGGTAATTGTCTTTGAAGCCACTTTATTTGAAATGTCGTCAAGTATTGTCTTAGCTTCAGCCTGAGAATGTTTACTCTCAAGATCGTCTTGATTGAACTCAAAGCCCATTTCTTTGAGTTTTTCATTCGTAAAAATTTCATTTTTTACGAAGACCTGATTAAGATGTGGATTATTCGTAATAATTCCCGTTGCTTCGTCAATTTTCAAGAATGTACTCTTTGGCCCATTCATGAATTTGTTTATAAAAATATCCCTGTCTAATGGAGACCAAGAACCAGAATCGCCGTGCTTTCGAAATACGTTTTTAATTGCTATATCTTTATCACATACGTTGCATGGTATAATTTTTGGAATGTGAGGAAGTTTAGTTTTATCAAAATTAGACAGTTTAACAAGGTCGTGCTTTAATTTGGCCAATATCATTCTTCTATTGCCGTCATAAACAACAGGTTTCTTACCGTGATAAACAACGGTAGGCAACTCACTAAAATCATAAAACTCCTGCATTTCTTTAGCCAATTTGAGTAAGTTCCACTTGCTGTGTTGGTCTTCCCACGCCTTATCAGCGACATCTTGGTCACTACTTTTAGAGTCTATTGGGTCTCTTGGATTCTCTGTCCAAAGTACCAAGTCATCTATTTTTATTTCTTCAATTTTTTGACTCATTTTGCAATTTTAAGTTTTTTTAGCATGAACTACACGTTAGTTATATACGCAATGAGCATTCTTTTTACATGCCAATATAAGAGTTTGGGCAAATTTTAGTTGCGTTTTATTTCTGATTGAAATTATCAAATTGGATATAATTATTCCTGCCATATAACGACCCTGCGTTTGTGCTGCGGGGCGACCAAGCCAGAATTTAAGCAACCAACGCTCACCCGTCAGCACGAAACGCTTGTTATAGTTCGGTTTATGATTGTGATGTTAATTCTCTTCGAAATAATCAGAATCTATCGTTTTAATTTGATAGCTGTTGATTATTGAAAGGCCAACATTATTTTCGATCATCAATTCTGCAAGCCGCTGACCATCAATTAAAATGATTTTATATTCAATCTGACTCACAAATTCATAAACACTTTTAGGGAAAGTTGAAGTCGAAATAAAAATCCCTTTTTTAGCTTTTTTTGATGCTAAGGCTCCGGTGAAATCACGAATTTCTTTCACTGGAACCGGATTATCCCACCTTTTCGCTTGAAGATATATTATATCAAGTCCCAACTTATCCTCTTTAATTATCCCATCTATTCCGCCGTCACCAGACTTTCCCATTGCTTCACCAGCATCTTTTCTTGAACCTCCATAGCCCATTGCTATGAGTAAATCAATTACCAACTTCTCGAAAAATGCTGGAGAACAACTTTTTATAATTTCAATCAGCTCAATTGCTAAGTCATTTTTAATTTTCTGATAGGCATATTCCAGAACTTCTTCAGGTGTTTGATCCGATACCTTTGCGTTTACATCATTAGAAGCTTCTGTTTTCTTATTTGGGGTCTTTTTTACTGTTTGAAATTTGACAAACTCATCAAAACGAGTAAGATCCTTGGAAGTTATTTCGCTTGGACTTTCTTTTAAAAAGTTTCTGCCCCGATCTGTAATTTTAAAATGTGCTCTTTTGGGAGATGATAGAAGACCAGCTTTTTTTAAATATGTTCGTGCCCAACCAACTCGATTTCTAAATATGGGCTGCTGACCACTTGGCAGTAATTCTCGGATTTCCTCATCATCAAGTTCAAAGTGCTCCGCAAGTGCATCATGTACTTTATTAAGTGAATGTTCTTCTCCGTCTGAAATGTACTTCAACATTGGGAGCATTAATTCTTCGTAAGTAGGAATCATGTATTATTTAGTTGTATCAAGTGATGATGTATTTCCGAACTATAACGGTCTGGCATTTCTGCTGCGTGGCAACCATGCAAGAATATAAGCAACAATGGCTTACACGTCAGCAGGAAATGCTTGTTATTGGGCAGAGCGACGAATAGTGTTTGTCATAACGGTCACGGCTATGTGTAGTGCGGGTTTTCAAGGCAATTCACTTTCCGTTTAGCTGTTAGTTTATTTAATGTAATTACTTTCATATCAGCACTTTCGCCCGCATTACATATAGCCAATGTTGGCATTTGGTTGTTTTTTTTACAGAGTTCTTAAAATGTATTCCGCTTTATCTTTTTGATAAGGCACTTCAACCTTGTAGTATCTGTCATAGTTCGGATAAAGGACAACCAAATTCATTTTAGTCACAGTTAGACCATAGTTCTTCTCCAAGATGTATCTGTACAAACTTTGCTGTAAACAATATCGATTGTAACTGGTGTCATCAATTTCGCTCAATTGACCAATTCCACACTGCCAAGGGTTATTACAAATTGGTTCTCCCGTTATTGGATTGACTACTTTTTTGCTTCTTTTCCAATCATAAATTTCATAACCGCTGCCATTTTTTGAAATTAAATCAATAGTTCCTGCAATGTGATGGTCTTCATCAAACACTCTCCATTCGCTTCTGTATGGTTTAATGTCGCTGTGGTCGGAAACAAATTGTTCGAAGAGGCTGAATTCATCTGTTCTTTGGTAATCTTGATTTAAATAAAATTTTTCAATCTGCTCGTGAAGGTATGTTCCTTCTTGAGCCGCTTTTTCACCTTTTTCTTTCCACATTTTAGCTACTTCTGTTGGAGTCATTCCAAGTTCAGGAGCTTTTCGAGCAGCCCAATACTCCATATCGAATTCAGGAAAAAATTTTGCAATCACAGTACTGGCAGACGGTGCAGGTGTCTTGTCAATGGTATAAATGTGTGGTTCTGGATAAAACTCAATTCTTTTATCCCGTTGATGTGAGTTTATTAAATTAAATCCGATTGAAGGCTTTTCGTCTGCAATACCTATCAAGGTTGGTTGCACTAGGCTTTCTTCATTTATCTCCTGCTCATTAAAGTCTCTCTCAATTGTTTCTATTCGGTCTGCTATAGCTTTGAATTCGTGTCCAAGGTATTTTTCTCTGTATTTATCCTTTTCCCATTTTTGAGCCTGAACAATATCCCATAGCTTTTCATTTTCGGTTGGCTGAAGTCTCGCTAGTGATTCAGGAATGCTATAGGTTGAAGAAACCGCCATTAATACATCTGAAATAAATCTTAAGCATTCCCTTTCAAACATATGTACTTGATATTCCGAAAACCTAACAACAATCCAACCCCTATCTACAAAGTAGATGTCCCGCATAGTATCATCACCTTTGCAATGTGTGGGTTGTCTCGTTATGCCTGCGTATGGTTCATCAATTTCAATATCTATTCGAAGGCAATCATTTTTTTTATCAATAAGTGCAATATCAGGCTCAAATGGTCTTGTGTCTTTTCCTGTGTTTATTCTAAGTTCACCTGAAACCATGAATTGATTGCCAAAAACATCTTCAATCGCCCTTTGAAATACTTCTTCTTTAAAACCCCTTCGCTTTGTAGTTCCAACACGATAAGACCTTACGACAGTGTTTTTTTGGGGGTATCTGAAAATTGGATAAACGTCCGTCTGCTCCGGTTTAGAGGAAGTGTAATTGACTTTCAGAATTTCATGTTTTGACTTATCAGTCTCGGCTTTTGCTTGCTTTAAATCTTCTTTTGGTTCGGGTTTTGGTCTTTTAACTTCAATTTCAGGATTCGGAATAGGTTTTTCTTTTACGGGAGGCTCATATGCAGCCGTTGGTTCTTTAACTTCTGTTGGTAGTATTATATCTTTTGAAGTCGAATCGTAATCTTTCAGAATTGTTTTGGGTACTTTATCTAAACTTGATATTGAATTTCCTGACTTAGCAGTTGATTTTTGGTTTGTTTTCGGTGAATCAATTTTTGAGGCAGGTTCAGTTGCACTACTCTTTGGGTTATCACTTTTTCTTCTCTTTCTAAGAAACGTAGCTATCAAACCTAATCCGACCAATGTCAGTACAATTCCTGTCCAAAATCTGAACGGATGTAGGTTCTTATATTCAACTATTATTTGGTAGATTTCTTCCATTATGGTCGTTTTTTACAATGAATGCCAACTTAGGTTATACACGCAATAAACATGCGCTTTACATGCCAAAATAGGAGTATAGGCGAATATTTGTTGCGTTTTATTGATTACTGAAATGTTCAATTTGGGTTACAGTATTCCTGCCCAATAACGACCCTGCGTTTGTGCTGCGGGGCGACCAAGCCCGAATTTAAGCAAAAAATGCAAACCCGTCAGCACGAAACGCTTGTTATAGGGTGGACTTGGAACGTGTTTAGAAATAACTTTTGTAGCCACCCGAAGGTATTGATTTCGAAGCACTTCACTGTCAAACAAGCAGAAATATTGATAGAAGCCTAAAACTTGATTTAACCACTGAACCGCCACTTTGGGTAGCTGCTCTTAGCAGTAGTTGTTCTTTCGGTCATACGGTTAAGTTTAGGGCTGTAATTCTCTCATTAAGCCAGTCACGGAGTTCTTGTGTATATGCTGTCCACTCGTTAGTAGTTGCTAATTTATCAATTACTTTGATTAGTCCTTGAGTTTTGTCTTGATAACCTAAAGTTGTTACTATTCTATTCACAAAATCGTGTTTGTCGGCTGCGGCGTTGATTGATAACGCTGCATGGGTTACTTCTGTATTGTCCGCAAGTTGTCTAATTACACTATTGATAAACACTTCGGGGGTGGTAGCTGTCGGCAAAATTAGTTGCTTAATACAAGCTAAAGCTGTTGTTCGGTTTACAATAGCGGTCGCTTCTGTTCCTGAAAAAAACTTTTGCATTTGAACCATCCTTTCTGGGTCTGTTCTATAATTGTCTCCATCCAACAAGATTAGAATGTTTGTCAAATTTTCGCCTTTAAGAAACATACCAGTTGCTAAAGAAAAACTGTTGTCAATAGCTCCGTATCTTTTGATTGAACAATGTCTTCTTATTTGCAGTTCTTCAATTACTTTCTGAACTGTAACTTCAGCTAACTCGTCTTCCACAAAAATTTCTAACGGTCTGATTTGATTTCCCGTTAATCTTGATATACAGTCGGGATTAGTTTCATTGAAACATATTGTCTGTGTCCCGATTTGATGTATGTGTCTTATATTAATATCTGTTCTTTGAGTAAGCTCTTCTCTATGGCTTGTAAATATTATTTGAAGATTTTTCGCATCGGCTCTTGCTACAATGATTTCTATTAGTCTATTTAAAGCTTCTGTGTGCAATGTTAAATCTATTTCATCAATAATTATTAGCGAATAATTTTCTGCCCTAAAAACAGTATCAAGAATTTTGAATGTTCGTTGTTCGCCTGCTCCCATACTCAGTGACGAGTATGAAATATTATTATGCTTTACCCCAATGAATGTTTTATTCCGTGCATTGTATTTATGTGAGTTGTATTCAGCGTATTGTCTATTTAAAACAATTTCCGCTTTCTGTCTGATAGTTGTTGAAAGAGGGTCAGTTAAATTAGCAGTTGTTAAGCGTATTAGACTTTCTGATTTTTCTAATTCAATTTCTGGAACGCAAGAACTTATCCCAATAAAATATACATCTCTTTCAGGTCTGTCTCCATATCTTGGCTTCCACCTATCTGCTTTTAAATATTGTCGTTCGACATTACTGTTTACAGATGTTGCGTCTTGTCGAAAGGAATGAGTTATTTTAAATGAACTACCGGCAAATTTAGAATGAGTCGTATGAGTAAAAAACTGATTGAATTTAAAATTCCTTCTATTTGGGTCTCTGGGTGTTGGTTTGAATAAGCAAAGCAAAGAGTAAATTATTGATGATTTACCACAACCATTAATTCCGAAAATACCCGTCAAATTTTTAGGTTCTAAGTCAAGTGTGAAGGATGCTAAATTCTTCAAGGCTTGAAAGTCAATTTTGTGAAGTCTTTGTTGTGTTATTGGCATATTGTCTTTTTATTACTATCGGTAGTTGATTATGGAGTCGGTCGTTACAATTAAAGCTAACTTATTTGTATGCGAAATAAACATGCGCTTTACATGCCAATATTGAGGTTTATGCGATCATTTGTTGCTGAAGATTTATTCTGCTGTTTTAGCTTTGTCTTTTGGTTTTCAACCCTATAACGACCCTGCGTTTGTGCTGCGGGGCGACCAAAACTGAAGTTAAGCAAAAAATGCAAACCCGTCAGCACGAAACGCTTGTTATAGCACCTGAGGTTTTAATGCATAAATATAAATTCTTCAACTCCAATTCTGAATGTTCTTATTTGACCATCTAAGCCAGATTTATAGAAGCTTATAATTTCTTCTTCTAATTCACCTTCTTGATAGTAGCTCAGTTTTATATAGCAACCTCCTTGCTTTATTGGTACCCATAAAGAAACTTTTTCACTTAAATCTAAACTTCCAATAGTTCGTTGTTCACAGCCAGATATTTGAACATTAGTTAACTCGTGACCGGTTTCATTTATTATGGTAAGGCGTTCTGTATTTAACAAATACATTACAAAGTATGCATACAGAATGGCAATGGGAATATTTAGAAATAGTAACCAAGACTTTTTCAAATAACTATTCAGATTTAACTTTTTGCGCCAATAGTTTAAAAATGTGATAAATACGACCACAATATTGACTAATGCTGCAAAGATTACATATATGACACCAACAATTATTGATAATTCTGAGTTTGTGAAATAGAACCAAATGAAAATGCAACTGCCTAAAATAAAAGAAAGAGAAGCAGTATTTTTGACCGTTCTGTTCAATTTTGGTTCTCCATGAAAAGTATTTAGCAAAAGTACAGGGAAAAAGATTGAAAATAAGAAAGTTGAGAATTAGTAATTGCCAAACCAAAGCTTTCTGTTTCAGAATTTTTATAAAACCTGACTAGAGTTTTCTTTAAGTATGCTTTCAAATTTAGTAGAGTTATGATTGGGTGCTATAACGCCCCTGCGTTTGTGCTGCGGGGCGACCAAGCCTGAAGTTAAGCAAATAA
>JAIUMH010000094.1 GCA_022565635.1 Flavobacteriaceae bacterium
TATGACCAAAATATGAATCCCCGACAACCACACAACGCCATTCATGATCGCAGGGGATGTACTCCTGAAGCAGAACATATCCTCGTTGTGGATCCACCGTTGAACCCTTTTTTTTCTTGTTAAAATAGCGTATTGTTTCAGGAATATTACCCAATCTCTTTTTAATGCGATTAAATGTATTCCCCTTCCGCATATTAGGGCCCCACGAACGAGTTAATCCACTGCCGAATGCTTGATTGACATATGAGAGCAGTTCAGGTTTAGTTTTTAATATTCTCACGCCTGAACCACCGGCACCAATAGCAGTTTTGCCCACTATTGGAAAGTTACAAATGTCAGAAAAATCAATTGCTTCGGCTTTGTGATAAAATAGATGCGTAGCTGGATGTTTCAGCTTGAGTGCCTTCAGCATATATGCAAGCGCTCTCTTATTCTCATATACCTTACATTCTTCAAATCCAGGATAAATCTTATACCCCATTGTTTTTGTGATACAATACAGTCGTTCATCATACATCTCTTTTAAGAACCCTATACTACCCGAAGGCCTTGCAAGTAATAGATCATACGACTTTTCTTGTATTACTGTAAGCCAATCAGATTTCGTAATATCAATGATTTCATATGAGATACGATCAGAAAGCTTTTTACATGAGTCAGCCCAACCCAGATGCTCATCTGAGTTTTCATTTTTGAGAATGGCTAATGAAGTTTTTACGTCCATAATTTAGCGCTTGCTGTCCATTAGCTTGCCAAAAAAATTAGAGATACGATTTACAGATCTTTCAAAGTAAAAATGAAGCTGATTTCTCAGCTTTAGCTTATTCAAAATATTTTGCGAACTTAATAATCTTTGGGGTGTATTTATGAATCCGGGGTCATTCTTGGTTAGGCTTAAATGCCTGCCAACATTATGTATAATTTTTCTGTTTGTTAATATACCCTTCGGAGAAAAATCGCATTCAACCACTGCACCAGCCCTGACCTTATCAGCTCTATGCCCATATTTGATTTTACCATCATAGCAAAAGTTGCCTAAGCTAAAATATACAGTAGTATTCTTTGCTTGATACATTGGTTGTATGGTGTGACTATGATGCCCAATAATAAGGTCTACATTACTATCTGCAAGGAAATCAGCCAGAAGCACCTGCTGTACATCAGGGTACAAACTATATTCAACATTCCCACCCCAATGAAGTATTAAAACCAAATAATCGACTTCATTACTAATTAAGTTGATATCATTGAGTATCTGCTCTGCTTTTAAGATATTAACGTAAAGATCAGAATTCTCTGGTAAATTTGGATTCGTATCTTCCGACACATAATTCAACAACCCTACTTTCACGCCATCTTTTTCAAGAACGATTGGTTTGTAGTGATCTTTCCTGAGAGTAGAAGCTCCAAACCACTTGATACCATATTTATCAAGTAACCGAGTAGTCTTAGAAAACCCGCTAACTCTATGATCATAAACATGATTATTGGCCAGAGTCACAACGTCTACAT
Organism: Flavobacteriaceae bacterium; assembly: GCA_022565635.1. GTDB lineage: Bacteria > Bacteroidota > Bacteroidia > Flavobacteriales > Flavobacteriaceae > Psychroflexus. The sequence goes on from JAIUMH010000094.1 coordinate 1,513, forward strand.
GAAGCGATTTTAAAAAACCAAGTGTCTCCGGCTCTGTTTGGAGTATTTTATTCCTCAGAGGATTGTTGCCGTTATCCCCTGATACAAAGCATTCAAGATTACCGACTACAAAATCAAAGCCATCTAAGTAGGGAGTTATATCACTAAATGGATTTTGTTTGTTATGCCAGTCGTGAATATAATTCCCGTTAAGTATAATATCACCTAAGAAAGCGATTTTCATATTACATTGTAACTAAGTCAATTGAAACAATAATTACATTAAAATAATTGAAACCTTCATAATTTAATAAAAATCTAACAAGCTCTTAAATAACAGTCTAGAATTTTAGATATATCGTAATTCTGTGCCTTATTAAAAAAACTTTGTTTGTTATATTTAATAGATTTCACTTTAAGGATTGACTCGGCGAAATCAACCTTATTATAATCATTCACAATTAATCCATATTCATTATTGCCCACTATTTGTGAAAGGTTACCTGGAGATTTAATACCGACTATTGGAATCCCTAAGCACAAAGCCTCAAGTAGAGAGTTATTGAAGCCTTCATATTCAGAAGCTGTAACATAGATATCTGCATCTAAAAGTACACTCTTTGGATTATTAATCTTGCCATAAAATATTAAATTTCCGCTATCTATCAATTTTTGAGCAATAATTTCTTGTTTACCCAATACTTTCTTTGGAAATCCCGTACCAATTATACCTAAATGTACTTTATGATTAGCCATTACCAAATAATGGAGTACAGATATCAAAAAATCAATCCTTTTAGATGGTGAAGCACGAGATATAGTAACAAGTTTAATACAATCAGAATTTTTCGACTTCTTTTCAGTTAAAAAAGGTGCGATAACTCCAGATGGATTGGGTATTGTAACAAACTTATCTTTATTAATCGCATACTTGAGCCAGCTATGGTAGACATCTTCTGAAGAGCAAATCACCTTATCAGTAATATTAAATATAAAGTAAAATAGTATTTCTTTATATAAAGAATGAGTAATACTAATACTGGTAGGCCGAATAATAGACTTATGAGATTGAAACAGTGAAGTGAAAGAATTAATTAAATTAGAAATATAAAGTGTCGAATATATTACTTGTGGTTTTGTTCTTTTTATGTATCCACAGAAATTGAAAGTCTTTCTTAATAATGAATTTCCAGGTATAACTTTAACATTAACCTTTATCTCTTCACAGTTAAAGTCTTCCGATATATAGAAGAAGGTAATTAATTCAACATCATATCCAATACTATGTGCATAGTTTGCAAGTCGTAGAAAAACATTCTCGGCGCCTCCACGCTGCAATTTATAAAGGAAAAAATATATTTTCATTATTGTTACAGTATATTGGCGATCATGTTAACACCAGCAATAAGATATGTAAAGAATATAATTTATTAGGCATTCTATTGTGATTGAATAGAACTTTTTTAATTAACAATTAATTTATTTTTTAGACCTAATTGCATTAAGCAACTCTTTGGTTTGCAATATCAATTGATGGTTTTTTTTCAAATATTCAAGGCAATTGTTAGAATACTCTAAATATAGACTATCAGAGGAAACAAGTTTTTTATACTGATCCTTGAAAGACTCTACATTGTCATAAATTAGCCCGATCTTATAGTTTCTTATAATACTACCAGGGTCATTATGGGATAAAGTAAATACGGGGGTACCAACAGAAAATGCTTCCAAGAAGGTATTGGAAAACCCCTCATAGTATGATGTATTCAACAGAATTACCGATTCCGCTAATAATTTATTAACTTTATTTTTATCGATAAAACCTAACATCTCTACGTTAGGCAACATTTGCAATTTATTAAGACATTCATTTTCTAATACCGAGAGTTTATTCGATATATTACCAGCAATTGTGAATTTTATTTCAGGCATCTTAAGCGCTATATCATATAGTAATAATATATTTTTTTGGTGTTGTATTGTTGCAATCCAAGCTATACCATTACGTTTACAAAGTTGAACACCTTTCTGCTCGACAGAACCTAAAAAGGGATTAGAGATTAATTTGGTTTTTTTTGAGTAATTAACTTTTAATATGTTGTATTGATATTCATTTTGGCAAATAATAGAATCAGATAACAAGAAAGCAATTTTATAAAAAAAATACCTAAGCATGTCAGTCTGCTGCTTGTATCTAATATCAACTAAATAATCATTTGAGATACGTAAAATAAACTTCTTACCACACAATTTAGTTAAAATACTTAGTAAACCAGTAAAATGACCTGGAACTCCGTAATATACATAATCACACTTAGATTTAACGAGGGCTTTTAGTATTCCGGGAATTCTAACATAGAAATAGCGAAACACTCTTACTCCCTTGTTGTCTATGTATGAAACAAATACATTATTATCTTTGGAAAATAAGGCAGGATCATTATGAGACCCAATCAAAGTTGTACTGTAACCTAATTCACTCAATCCCTTAATCCAAGCTATAACTTGTTTAGCCGCTCCACCAGTTGGGTGTAGTGGATCTTTCAAATAATGTAAAACATTAGAGTCATAAAAAGCTATTTTAATATTTTTCTTCATTATTTAAATAGTTTTTAGGCATCGTCGTCCATATCAACAACAAAAAGAAAGACGTCGCATATGGTGCATTAGTAATGCGACCAGTAATAGTGAATATCACAAAAGTTGAAATCAGAAATAACCATATTATTATGTTTACATTTCGAAATGACTTAATAAAAAGTTTCGTAACCATATACAAATACAGCAATAAACCAATCAGTCCTAATGAATGTGCAATAACGGCCAAGTCAGCATGGAGGTTTCTATCTCCAAATATTCCTTGCCCGTAGTTACCAGGAGCATTAAAGAAGCTGAATCCAATAAGCTTGCTATATTCATTTCTATTAAACATATCATCATAAACTAAGTAATGATCAACAAACCTTCCCTCATCAGTAGATACGAATTGATTTTCTCTATCTGAACCATAAGATCTGAATTGCACTCCTTCATATATTCGATCGTATGAAATAAAGACACCAATCCCGATAATAAATAATAGCACAAGAAACAACTGAATATTTGATGTATTCCTGATACTGAAAAAATAATTGGCTATTAAAGCTATAACTGCTAAAAGGGACACTAGCATTGCGGCTCTTCTCAACATCAAAATGATCAATATTAACGTTATTACTATAATAACGAATGAAAATAAAGATGATAAGTTAAATACACTCGAAGCAACTTTTAACCTGTAATAGCCAAATACAAACAAAAAGATGGGAAGTGCATGCACATCTGCGGCGAATATATACCCATTAGAAACAAATGATATGTTTGAATACATTGGTTGGGGGTGATAATTCAAAAATGTCAAAAAGAATACATATGGTACAAAAACAAAAATGGAAAGTGCCGACATTTTATATAATTCATACATGACCCTTTCATACCCATATTTTTTGAATATCTGAGGTGCTACGATTACTGCAATGAACAAACTGCTTAATGCAATATATGCAGTTCTTGTTTCTGCATAGCTATGATTATGAAATAGAAATAGCAGAGTTGTATAGATCAATAACAATAGAGCAGGCGCATTAATTAATATTTTTCCTTCTTTTAATGCTTTTCGCAATACTGCCCCATAAATTAAATACAACAATATTAAAAATATAAAAGCATTATAGATTAGAGGCCTGATTAATAAATCCGGCCCAATCAAGACTCTTAAAAAGAATAGAAAAGGCAAATACACCAGTATCAGATCTTTCTTTTTATACAACAACAACAGTCCCGCAGCATAAAAGAATATATCTAATAAGTAAAATAAAGCGATCATTATACTTTGTTAGTTATCTAAACAACTTATTTGTCATAAAAGCGAATGTTAATGACTCAAACTTAAGAAATAGATTTCTATTCTTTTAACCTGTTCGCCAATTTGGAGTTCGGAAATCATCTCTATAGTTGCCCCCACTATGTGAGGGACTATTAGCTGTAATTTCAATTCATCATATTTTAGACTCTTAAAGCCAATCATCCAATCCTCTTCATTGTTTTCACGACTATTCAAACGTCTTAAAAGATTGTTATTACAATTAACATAAATAATTGTTGTAGGGAGTTAAACCAATTGATAAAGTTGTATCAGATTATCATCGGATCAGGCAACATTTGCAAATAGCTGTGCTGTTTCATGAAGAATAGATTCATCATATACTATCGTATTATTATTAATTCAATTTACAAATAGCGCAGGCTCCAGTAGCTCAAATATTAACTAGAAATACCTATTTAATGCTTGCAGTAAATCTGTTTGATTTACAATCTTTAATAATTAAAATAGTTGGCTTAATAAGAGATTTATAATTAGGCTCATATATCGCTCAAACTACTAAAATAAGCATTAATATCATTAGCATGGCTTATAAAATCAGTATTAGTATTAATCCTAAGTACGTAGGCACCTCGGCTTTCCATTGCGTCTGCCAACGTATTAACCATATGTTGTATTTTACTAATCTTTTCTTTCAGTTCACTTATACTTATTGCACGATAACCGATCATCCAGTTTTCTTTTTTTTCTTCACGTTTAATAAGTCTTTCTAGTACTACATCGGTATCACATGTTAAAGCAATTACAGCAAATGGGTGTGGAATTTTACTAAAAATTTCAGCTATACCACTGTCACTAATATCAGATGTAAGCATTAACGGCCAAACTTTTTGCAAAATGGATTCATCAATTAAAACCCTATTTGTCTCAATTGCGTAATCCAGTAAACATGCTTCTTGAATTTTTGTAAGTAACCAGCTGTACCTGTAAAGAGAGCGAATGGCTAATTCATCTTTTGTTTGCTGCAAATTCAATAGTGAGTATAACAATTGCTGATACTCATCTTTTTTTAGCCATACGCTTTTTTCATATTCAGAACGTAAAATAGACTTTGTTAAGAAACTATCAATGTAGGGAATTTGAACACATACCTTATAAAGTATACTCGACATTTCACTTTTTTCGCCATAAAGTCTTTGAGCTATAGTCTTTTTTGCATCAGAGGCAGATACCCATTGTGACGATTTTTTTGATTTATTAATTATGGCTTTGTAAAGTGTCGTTTTACCTACACCGGGAGAACCTATTAATTCGACACGCTTCATTAAATGTTCTGCCAAATATACGTTTTTGCTTTTTTAAATACCTCTTGGTACTGTATAGAGGCATCAATCTTTAAGCAATTTGCCTGGATGTTAAGTGAGTTTACTGCCGATATTTTATCTATGATTTGTTTTTCCTTAAGTACGCCCTGATGCTCATCGGGTTTTCTCTTAATACTGTCCTCTAGAGAAACTTGTAAAATGATGGTATGATCTGGATAATCAGGCATCATATTATAGCATTCTCTTTCTTGATTATATAGTCTCGAATTAGGTGCTACACGAGGGCCATCCATAGGGTTCTTCATATCCCAAAACTCTTTCAATGGGTATCTGTCGGATATCACATATTTACCAGAAAGACATTTTTTTGTTGCAAAATTAAGTTCATTTTGTCTGTGTTTTGCTAATTGAACAGATTGAAAATCATTAATAAAGCCAGCGATTCTGTGCATACGTATTTTTTTCATAATCTTTATTAAGAAAACTAAGAAATTCTTTTTGCCAGATTTTTTTAATTTACCCAAATAAATATTTTCAACACTTAATTTATACTTTAACCAAATATTTATATCATTTGCCAGTGTGGTTTTTCCAGAACCATCTGCTCCAACTATTGCTATCAACTTTCCCCTTGTGCCAACATAGCTTGCAGATTCTGGTTGAATTTTTAGTCTACTATTTCGAAATCTTTTATCTACACTATCACTTAGTCTCTCATGGGACTTTAATTGCTTTTTTGTTTTATTTTTTAAAATAAAAAACTTAATTGCTGACAATTTATCTTCTCTATAACTTGTTATAAAATCAAATATTAATGGCTCTAGATAAGGATATCTTTCTTCAACTATTTTTTTAAAATAATCATTATCTATTAAACTTAACAGATGTTCAAATTCCCTAAACATTGGAAAACGAACAAGACTTTGCCCAAGTAAAGAAGCTTTCAAATACAACTTTGTATACTTAAAAATATCTAACTTTATAAGCATTCTGGAAATCAATAATATAACTTCCAGCTCTGGACGTACAGTTTTAATCGGAAACTTCAAATGTGTTGAAGAATTTCTTAACCAAAAATCGTGATCTTTGAATGAATAGTTTTTCGAATATTTTTTCCCAAACAACAATTCGTAATGAACATGCAAGTGGTGTATGTTATCATTTTTACTATCATACAATAAGTAATCTTCCATACCAATGTACTGTTTATTCACTGTAGAATGGCGTTTTTTAAAACCAAGCTTAAATAATAACTCTACGAATGTATAGTAGTCTTCTGGATTTACTAAAATATCAAAATCAGTCTTACCATTAAATGAAGCCTCTAGGTGTTCAGTACTTTTGAAACAGCAATATCTTACACCTGTATGATTAATACTCTTGAATACTTCATATATATCAATATTTTGCGCGCAAGCTGCTTGCATCGGAATATTATTAATCATTAACGCTAAATAGTTTTATTCTTTTACTATAGAGTTTAAGTTCATTACGTGAATCACTGTCAATACCAACCATATATGCAATCCCCATAATTATAACAGAAGTAACTACTACAAAACTAACTAAAAGAGCCCATCCAGTTTCCTTAAACATAAAATCACTTAAAATGTAGGCTCCGGTCCAAATTAGCACAATTGCAATACTTGGCTGTAATATTTTTTTATTTAATTTTAAACTTTTCCCAGTTTTTCTATAAATAATTAGTGGATAGCCTATACTGAGTATTAGCCTGCCGGCTAAAATTGATACACATAAACCAACTATGCTATATTCTGGAACAAGCAGAAAAATCAAAATTATCGATAAGACAGCAGAAAATAAACCCAGATATATTTTTTGGGAAATTTCCAAAGTAGTATTTATTATTATGCTGTCATTTTCAATAAATACATATTGTATCGCTACCATAATTATCAATAGATTGGCTAATCGACCAGCGTATTTTCCTTCTCCAACCCACAGTTCAAGGAATGTCTGATTATATAAAATAACAACAGCTCCGGCTGTTGTGGCTATTAACCATGTAATCTGCATGATATGTTTTCTTGCTAAGTGTAGTTTTATATACTCGCCATTACCAAATAGCTTACCCATGCCTGGTACAACGCCATGAACGATGTTATTAACAAGACCCTTTATTGTATTTACCAAATACATGGTTATTACATATTGCGTTACCAAAACTGGACCTGCAAGATAACCGAGTAAAATTTTATCACTGCTTAGAAGCAGTAGCTTAGTTCCGGTCCAGCCCATGAACCAACCGCTTAACTTCAGAAATGAAAGAGATTGCTTAATATCGGCTTTACCAAAGCCAAACCATGGCACTTGATTTTTAACAATTATGAATATTGTTAACCCAATTAACAGAGCTACAATAAGCTGTACTAACGCAAGACCAACCAGACCATAGCCTAAGAGAATGGCACCTATTTTCATTCCCCCACCGAGAATATATATAAAAGCTCTAAACCCCATACGCTTAAAGCCAAGGTTCATTCCTCTCAAAATGGATTCAAAAATAGAGAAAACTTTATCGGTCACCAGTGCAAGTACTAATATAGCACAGGTGATTCTAACAATGTCAGTATATTCTGGATCGACACGGGTAATAAATGGGGCAAACCATGCCAAAGTTGCACCTGCCAATAACAAAACAGGAAGTATCAATAGCATTAGCAGGAACGTTGCGGTGACATAACGCCGAAGTTCTTCCCCATCTTTTACATCACGCTCTTTCGCAATGGCCCATTTCAGAACTTGAGTAACACGAATGTCGGCGAGGCTCGTATAACTTGTAAACTGCCCTAAAACCTGCCATACCCCAAAAAGCATAGGCCCAAGGCCACCAACTACAATAGGTGTAACCACAAAACTTACAAGAGTCTTTGATCCAAAATCCAGCACCGACGTCACCGAATTGAGGTAGGCGCGCTGTTTGAGGTTCTCTTTTGGCTTTTTCAGTTAAACTTCTCCAAAATATTTTAAAGATTCGTTACAATTAATGCACTTAATATTATTCTAATGCATTACGTGTATAATTAAGCGCCAAAATTAAGCTTAACTATAGATTTTATGGACTATAACTATTTATTTTTCTTTAATGAAAATAAATTATTTGTCAAAAAAAAAATTACCAGTGATCGAGTGAAGGATTGAACTGATGAGATACTTTACAAAAAAAACATTACTCCCTAAACCCGATGCTTGTTTTTCATAATACGCAAAGACATTATTTTACTCGTCTTGTGCTGCTGTGAGTTTCCAGATGTCCAGAAGCTTTTACTTTCTGTATTTTGAAAAACGATTCTTTTATAGTAACTGAGGATATTTTGCCTGGTTCATAAGCATCAATCCGATTCTCTGAGAGTTCTTTCCAAAGCGCATCTACCCGGGGCTCAGGCTCATCAAGACTTTCTATAAGATGATTAATCAACTCTGTTTTTTCAGGTACGGGTAGAAAAAGAGCTTCTTTTATAAGTTTGTCTTTTACCGTCATTTATTAGTCTATATAATAGAAGTTATTCCTAAACAGCGGTGAGGAGGTTTTAATTTACAAGCAATCAGCAATCACTAAAAACTCCCGGAAGCAATCGCACCCGCACCTATAATTAACCGCAAGTGAACACGAAGCTCAGCACAAAAATACGCAATGGATTTTATTACGCTGATATTTCTAATTTCGGCTTTAACTCAACTTATTTTTTTAAAACGGGTGGCGTAAAATCAGACGCCAAAATATCGGGCTGCTAAATAAACTCAGCGAACCCCTGCGGTTTGCCTTCAACCAAACTCACCCAAGCTCAGCTCTAAGATAGGCGAAGAGGTTTCTTCGGTGATGCCGCAGTTCAGTGCTTCTAACTTGCCTGACTACTAACTAGCATCTGTTATCCGATATTCCGTCTTAGGTGCCGGATCATTTCACAGCTTCGCTTCCGTGACTCCCATCTTTGGGCTTCACGTTTCTTAAA
>JAIUMH010000095.1 GCA_022565635.1 Flavobacteriaceae bacterium
GTGGAAAACCCGTAAAGGCATACGCCTTTGGTTTTTTACACATGAAAAGCGACCGGTAGGAAGCTCTTGAATGTGTTTAAAAACCTTGGCGTAGGACTGCGGATTTGTAACGGACAGCCCGACCTTTATTTTTTTTCACTTTTAGAAAAAAATGAAGGGAACGCCCTTAACTAATTATTGTTTTTTTGTCTTGGTGGTTTCTCTATGTACCAAATCGGTTTTTACCACTACGGTTTGGTAGGTTTCGTCTTCTTCGTCTTGCTTTTCTAAACGTTCTATGAGTAACCTGGCGCAGTCCTCCCCCATTTCAAAGCCGTGTTGACTGATGGTGGTAAGCGGTGGGTGTGCGTGCTTGGACAAAACTCCGTCTGTAAAGCCAATTACCTGGAGTTGTTCGGGAATTTGAATGCCGTTTTTGCGGGCGACTTTCATGGCGGTGATGGCATAGAGTTCATTTACGGCAAAAACTCCATCTAATTGTTTGTTTTTTTCAAAAAAAGTTTCGATTTGTTGTTCGAGTTGTTCTAAATTATCGTTTGAATTTAACTTATCATCAATTTTAAGAATCAGGTTTTCATCTTTTGCAATGTGGTTATGGTTAAGCGCTTCTAGGTAACCACGAGTACGCAACCTACCAACGCTTACGTAATCTTTGGTGCTAATGATGCCTATTTTTTTACATCCGTTGTCAATGAGTTGTTGCACAGCTTTTTTGGAAGTGGCTACATCATCTACAATCACTTTATCGCAAAGAATTTCGTCAACCACCCGGTCAAACATTACAATTGGTACACCTTGGTCTATGGTTTCTGAAATGTGATGATAATCTTCTTTGGCTAGGGTTTCTTTGGCTACCGAAATGATGAATCCGTCTATACTGCCGTTGGCTAACATGTCTAAGTTGATTACTTCTTTATCAAAAGATTCGTTAGAGAGGCCTACAATTACGTTATAACCTTGCTGATTGGCGTATTGCTCTATTCCTGAAATAACCGTAGTAAAGAAGTGGTGTACTATTTCTGGGATGATTACGCCAATGGTTTTGGTCTTTCTGTTTTTAAGACTGAGGGCAATGTTGTTGGGCCTATAATTATAAAGCTTAGCAAATGCTTTTACGCGTTCTTTGGTTTTTGCGCCAATTTCTTTACTGTCTTTTAAGGCTTTAGACACCGTGGAAACGGATACGTCAAGCTCTTTGGCAATGACTTTTAAAGTAGGTTTTTGTTTCATTGTATTTAGTTTAGAATCTTCAGGGCTTAAGTTAAATTAATAGTGACTTAATAGTGAAAGAAGATTATATGTTTTTACTTTTTCTGAATTAGACTTCGAATATATAAATTTTATGGTATATTATTGATAAGCTATTAAATATTAGGTTGAATAATTGTTAAAATGAGAAACTTATCCACACGCAAACGTTTTAGTAAAAATAGGAATTTAGATATTTGTATGACTTTGCATACTTTTAACAACGGAAGTAAAAGTATAACTTAATGATAACGTTAATTTAAATTTTATGCAAACACTTAAACAATTGTATTTGTTGTTTTTATGTTTCCCAATGTTTGTTTTAGGGCAAAATACAATTTCGGGTACAGTAACGGATGATAATAGCATCCCGGTACCTGGCGTTGAAATTCTTGTACAAAACACTTCACGAGGAACAACAACAGATTTTGACGGTAATTACTCAATCGATGTAAATAATGGCGATGTGCTATTATTTAAGTATTTGGGTTACAAAACAGTTCAGGTAAAAATAGATGGTCAATCTACGATAGATGTTAGTCTAGAGCCTGATGAAAATGTATTAGAAGAGGTGGTACTTGTAGGTTATGGTGAATCTAGAAAAAGAGACATTACAGGTTCAGTTTCTTCTATTGGAAAAGAGGAAATGACCAAGGGTAATATTATTAGTCCTAACGATTTACTACAAGGTAGAGCGGCTGGGGTAAACATTACTACTGGCGGTGGTGCTCCTGGAGCGCCGGCTCAAATTAGAATTAGAGGGGGTGGCTCTTTAAACGCTAACAATGAGCCTTTAATTGTTTTGGATGGATTACCATTGAGTTTTGATGCGCCAGGAGGTGCACGTTCACTTTTAGCTTCCATCAATCCCAATGATATTGAATCTTTTAGTGTTTTAAAAGATGCTTCTGCTACAGCTATTTATGGAAATAGAGCTTCTGCGGGGGTGATTATTATTGAAACCAAAAAAGGAACAAAACAATTTCAGGTAGATTATAATTATGTGGCTGGTGTATATACTCCTTTTAATCAAATTGATGTTTTTGGTGCTAATGAATTTAGAAGTTTAGTTGCTCAAAGACGTCCTCAGGATGTTGGTTTATTAGGAGATGCTAATACCAATTGGCAAGATGAGATTTATAGAACAGCTTTATCTTCAGACCATAACATTTCGATAAGAGGAACACTTCTTAATCGAATTCCTACGCGTTTATCGGTGGGTTATTTAGATCAAGAAGGTATTCGTTTAACATCACAGTTTGAGCGTACTAATGCTTCATTAGCCATGAATCCTACTTTTTTTAAAGATCACTTAAGAGTAAATTTAAATGCTAATGTATCTATGGAAAGAAACCGTTTTGCGGCTGGAGTTGAAGGTAGTGCTATTCGTTTTGACCCTACGCAACCGGTAAGAGATCCAAACTCGCCTTTTGGTGGATTTTTTGAACATTTTACTCCTAGTTCTTCTGGTGTACCTACTCCTGAACTAACTGCAAGGAACCCGGTTGCCGCTTTATTACAAAGAAATGATAGAACTGAAGTGAATCGTTATTTTGGTAATTTGAACTTAGATTATAGATTTCACTTCCTCCCAGAAATGAGAGCCGTGGTGAATTTAGGTATGGATGTTACCGAAAGCAATGGAACTAATATTTTAGACCCGATGAGTGCTATGGGCTTTAACTCTGAAAATGAGCGTGTAGGTTCTGAAGGTATATTTGACCAAACACGAAGAAACTACTTGGCAGATGGGTATTTAAACTACAAAAAAGAATTATTTGATGGTTTTAGTGCTGATTTAACCGCGGGTTATTCTTACCAACGTTTTGAATTAGAAGGCTTTGGTATTGATAACTTGAGAGACCCAATCCAAAACCAACGTATTGAATTTGCTGATCCAGACCTTGTGTTAGTAGCCTTTTTTGGGAGAGGTGTTTTTAACTTTCAAGACAAGTATGTGTTAACAGGAACGTATAGAAGAGATGGCTCTTCAAGGTTTAGCTCTGAAAACCGTTGGGGTGATTTCTTCTCCGCTGCTTTTGCTTGGAATATTATGGAAGAAGATTTTATGCAAAATCAATCTACTTTTGATAATTTAAAATTTAGAGTAGGTGTTGGTCAAACTGGACAGCAGGAAATAGGACCAAGAGGTTTGTATTTTAATAATTATAATGTAGCAAGATTAGGAGACCAGTCGGCTTATATGTTTGGTGGTGTTCCCATTTTACCAGGCTTACCTTCGGCAAGAAATACAAACGCAACTTGGGAGACTTCTACCATGTACAATTTTGGAGTTGACTATGGCTTCTTTGACAACCGATTATACGGTGCTGTAGATGTTTACCATAGAGATACCGATAATCTTTTTGTATTTGCAGCGGTTCCTGATGGAGCTAACTTTAGTAACTTCTTTGACCAAAACAATGGTAGCCTAAGAACCCGAGGTGTTGAAGTTGAAGTAGGTGGTCTTATTTTTGACAATAAAGGTGATGCAAATAAATTTAATTGGAATGTGAATTACAACATTACCTTTATGGATCAAGAAATCACTTCTTTAGCGAATGGTGAATCTATTGAAGTAGGTGGTATTGGAGGAGGTACTGGTGGTTTTATACAGTTGCATCAAGAAGGATCAGCTCCTAATTCTTTTCATGTATTAAACCAACTATATGATGCCAATGGCATGCCTATTGAAGGTGCTTATGCAGATGTAAATGGTGATGGGCAAACCAATGTTGATGATCGTTATTTGTACAGAAACCCCATGCCAGATATGACTATGGGATTCCAGTCAACTATGGAATATAAAAACTTTGATTTCTCTTTTAACTTAAGAGCAAGTTTTGGAAACTACAATTACAATAATGTAAACGCAGCTAACGCACAATACAACTTTTTACAAGATCAATCACAGTTAGGGAACATCCCTACTAGTGTTCTAGGAACAAATTTTGTAAATAGAGAAAATGTAATTTTATCTGATATTTATATTGAAGATGCATCCTTTTTAAGAATGGATAATATTCAATTAGGATATACTTTTAAAGATGTGTTGAGCAAAGGAAATAATTTTAGAATCTGGACAGGTGTACAAAATGCTTTTGTAATTACTAATTACAGTGGGTTAGATCCTGAAATTTTTGGAGGAATTGATAATACTATTTTCCCAAGACCAAGAACCTTCTTACTTGGGGCTAACATCAATTTCTAAAGCTATGAAAAATACAAAATATAGAGATATGAAAAAAATATCAAAAAAACTATTAAGCCTAAGTTTACTAAGCTTAATTTTAATTGGATTTACATCCTGTATAGATGACATGGATGTTGGTCCAAATGATCCCAACTCATTCTTGGATGACGACTTTTACAGTCAGCCAGATGCTTATAAAAGAGCTATTGCGGGTGTGTATGCAAACTTACAACTTACAGGTTTGCGTGGACCAGGTTCATCAAATATTGAAGGTTTAGACCCAGGTACAAGTCAGTATGGTCGTGGATTAATGAATCTACAAACTTTTAGTACTGATGAAGCAATTTGGTCTTATGAAAACGACCCAGGAATAAGAGAAGTGCAACGTAAAACATGGAGTTCTACAAATCCTATTATTTTAGGAATGTTTAGTAGAGCTATGGCTTCAGTAGCTTTTGCCAATGAATTCCTTAGACAATCTACAGATGAATTATTGAATGAACGTGGAATTCCTGAAGCAGAGCGACCAGAAATTGCTCAATTTAGAGCAGAAGCTAGGTTTTTACGAGCATTAGCTTATTATCACTTACTTGATTTATACGGTAAAGCTCCGTATTATGATGAAACCATTGCCGTAGGAAGTTTTCGTGGTGAAGAAATGAATCGTACTGAGCTTTTTGATTATGTAGAGTCTGAATTAGTTGACATTATGGATGAAATGGCTACGCCAAGAAATGTTGACTTTGGAAGAGCTGACCAAGGAACCGCTATGATGGTATTAGCTAAAATGTACTTAAATGCAGAAGTGTATACAGGCGTTCCTCGTTACACAGAAGCCATGGATTACATTGAAATGCTTTTAGGCGCTGGTTATTCGTTAGCTAGTGAATATCGCAACAACTTTAGCGGTGACAATAGCACCAATGATGCTACTAATGAAATTATATTTGGAATTCCAAACGACTTTGAAAATTCACGTTCTTTTGGTCCTACAACGGTAATGACCAACGGAGCCGTGGGAAGTGTAGAAGGAAATAACGAAGACTTTGGCTTATTTAATCCAGGTTGGGGAGGTGCTATTCGATTAACTCCTCAATTTGTAGAGTTATTTGATGGTCCTGAGTTTGAAAACGATGATAGAAATACCATTATTGGGGAAGATAGACCTTTAGTAATAACTAATATTAGTAACCAAAGCGAAGGATTTGTCTTAGTGAAATACACCAATATTAACAGTGATGGTACCAATCCAGAATTTGATACCTTTGGAAATATTGCTTTCCCAATGTTTAGGTTGGCTGATGTATATTTAATGTATGCGGAAGCTCACCTTAGAGGTGGCGGTGGAAGTGCAGGACAAGCCGTAAGTTTAATCAATGAATTAAGACTAAGAGCTAATGGTCAAACCATAGGTGAAGGCGACTTAAATCTTGATTTTGTTCTTGATGAAAGAGCAAGAGAATTACATTGGGAATCTCACCGAAGACAAGATTTAATCCGCTTTGGAAAATTTACGGGAAGTCAATATATCTGGCAATTTAAAGGTGGTTCTGCAACTGGATTACCAACAAGTAGCATTAGAAACCTCTACCCTATTCCATCAATTAGTTTACAATCTAATCCAAATTTAACACAAAATCCAGGATACTAAAAAACAAAAACAATGAAAAATAAAATTTCAATATTACTAGTGGCGTTTATCCTAAGCTTAGGATTTACAGCCTGTACCGATGACGATAACTTTCGTTTCCAAGCACAAGAAGAGGTAGATCAAATTACTTTTTTAAACGAGTTTTTACCTGAGTACGTGCTTAGCGAGGAAACTGCTGGAAATAATGCAGAACGTTTTATTTGGGCTACTCCAGATTTTGGTGTGCAAACCCAAATTAACTACTTTCTTGAAACTTCTCAAGATGGTCTTTTTGAAGAGGATGTTGAAGTAGTTACTACTTCAGTAGAAAATAATGTCTCTGTAAGTATTGGAGATATGCTTTCAATAGCTAATGATAAAGGCATTAGCGCAGACCAATTAGTAGACGAAGAAGAAAATCCAATTTTTGATGAAAATGATGAGCCTGTGTTTAACAATGAAGGTGAATTGTTTTTTAGATTGAGAGCCGATATTGGTGATGGTGCAGAGAATAGCCCTGAAGCAATTTCTGAAACAGTTACTTTAAATGTACGCGTTTTATTAGCTGGCGAAGAAGACGAAACTCCAGGCCCTACGGGAGATTGTGAATTTGACCAACTTTGGATGGTTGGCGCTGGTGTTCCTGATGCTGGTTGGGGATGGGATTCTCCGGTTCAACTTTTGTGTACTGGAGACAATTTGTATTCTGGAAATGTTTTATTTAGCCCAGCTAATGATGGTAACTTTAGATTCTTTACCAACGCTGACGAACAGTGGGATTCACCAAGCTTTAACTTCCCTTATTTTGTAGACGAAGGGTTCACTATAGATCCCATTTTCCAAGATGCTGAAGATGGTGATAACAACTTCCAGTTCATTGGTGAAGAAGGAGTTTATTTCTTAGAAATTGATTTCGCCAACCAAACCATTACCGTTGGACCAGAACAAGTTGAAGGAAATTGTGATTTAGATCAACTTTGGTTAGTTGGTGCCGGTGTTCCTGATGCTGGATGGGGATGGGACTCTCCAGTTCAACTCCCTTGTACGGGTGATAATGTGTATTCTGGAGACGTGAATTTTAGCCCAGATAACGATGGTAACTTTAGATTCTTTACCAATGCTGATGAACAGTGGAGCTCACCTAGTTTTAACTTCCCATATTTTGTAGATGAAGGTTTTACTATTGACCCACTCTTCCAAGATGCTGAAGACGGCGATAACAACTTCCAATTTATTGGAGATGCTGGAACTTATTTCCTTACCGTAGATATGGAAAATAAGGTAATTACTTTAGATTAAACATTTTACATAATGGCTGTTTGAGAACAAATAGCCATTATTGTATATAAAAAAAATAACTATGCATAAATTAAATTTACTGCTGTGCTTATTGATGTTTTCATCATTAAGCTTTGCGCAACTAACAGTTAGCCCATCTACATTTGATGTAGATGATGAAATAACAATCACAGTTGATTTAGCACAAAATCAATGTAATACTATTCCATCTTCGGCTACCACAGTGTACATGCACTCAGGAATTGGAACTAACGCAAACCCTTGGGGTATTAGCGTTGTTGGTAATTGGGGGCAAGATGATGGCATTGGAGAAATGACTAGCCAAGGGAATGGGGTGTTCAGTATCACTATTACACCAAGTGAATATTACGACCTTACCGCTCAGCAACAGTCAGATGCTACCCAAATGGGATTAGTTTTTAGAAGTGCTGATGGAACTGGTGAAATGAAGGAACCTCCAGGATGCAACGACTTTTTTGTGAATGTTGGTTCGTTTCAAATGACGCTTACCAATCCAACTCAAAATAGTGTAATCGTTTCAGAAGGTGATAGTTTTACCGTAGATGCAACGGCTAGCTTAAATGCAGACTTTGAATTGTTTGCGAATGGAAATTCTATCCATACCTCAACGAATACAACAAGTTATTCGCATTCTTTTACAGTGAATGAAGATATGACTTTAACTTTAGTTGCAACGCAAACAGGAGGTACTGATACCCAGTCTGAATCATTTAATCTAGTTTTGGATCCTGATCCTCAAATTTTAGCGCTTCCTGAAGGAATGGAAGATGGAATCAACTATGATTCAAACAATGCTGATGAAATTACACTCGTTTTATATGCTCCAGATAAGGAGTTTGTTCACGTAGCAAGTAATCTAGAAGATAGCGATTACAATATTACTAATACCTATCTGATGAATTTTGATCCGGCTACAGACAGGCATTGGATTACTATTGATTTATCCAATCATGAAGAAGAACATTTATTTTATGAGTATGTAATTGAGAATAGTTTTCGTGTTCCTGACCCCTACTCTAGATTAAGTTTAAATCAGTTTAACGATCCTTTTATTATTTCAAGAGATGTATTTCCGGGCTTACCTAATTTTCCAACGGATAAAACAGAAAACATCTTAACTTGGGTAAGACTTAATCAACCGGAATATGAATGGCAAGTAACTGATTTTGAACGACCTGATAGAGAAGATTTAGTGATTTATGAAATGCTAATCAGAGATTTTACAAGTGGTTCAAGCTTTGATGCAGCTTTAGAGCGTTTAAATCATATAGAAAATCTAGGCGTCAACGCTATAGAATTAATGCCTGTAAGTGAGTTTGATAACAACATTAGCTGGGGGTACAATCCTTCCCTTCACATGTCATTAGACAAATATTATGGAAGCCCAGAAGCTTTCAAAAATTTTGTAGATGAATGCCATGCAAGAGGAATAGCAGTAATTCTAGACGTAGTTTACAACCACGGAACGGGTCAGAGTCCTTACTATAGAATGTACAACGACTGCGATGGTTGTTTTAATGGAACGCCTTTAGCTAACAATCCAATATTTGCTCAAAATGACCCGAATCCAACCTTTTCATGGTTTGAAAAGATTGACCATAACAAAATGTACACGCGTGAGTGGTTAGATAAAATGAATAAATACTGGTTAGAAGAGTTCAATATTGATGGTTTTAGATACGACTTTACAAAAGGATTTACAATGAATCCGGGTGAAGGAACTCCATATGACCAACAAAGAATTGATAATCTAACTAGAATGTATGATGAAGTTAGAAAATACGATGAGGATGCTTACATAATTTTAGAACACTTTGCGGAAGACAGTGAAGAGCAAGTATTGGTCAACCATAGGTTTGACCCTTCTAATGCTAACGAAGGCGGAATGATGGTTTGGAGTAATGTAAATTTCAATTACAACCAAGCCTCAATGGGGTATGATAATTCAAATTTTGACCGTGTTTCGTATAGGAGTCGTCCAAATTCAGATGCCTGGAGTCCTCATTCGGTTTTAGGATTTATGGAAAGTCATGATGAGGAAAGACTCATGTTTAAAAATTTACAATTTGGAAATAGCAATGGTGGCTATGACATCACTGAATTACCAACAGCTTTAGAAAGACAAAAGCTAGTAGGTGCTTTTTACTTTACCGTTCCTGGCCCTAAAATGATATGGCAGTTTGGTGAATTAGGCTACGACTTTTCTATTGACCATTGTGAAGACGGAAGCATTGATCCAGACTGTAGAACAGCTCCAAAACCAACTCCGTGGGGATATTTACAAAATCAAGACAGAACTGACTTGTTTGATAGTTGGATGAAATTAATTGAATTCAAAAAACAAGATCCTATTTTTAAAACTACAAATTTCACCTTAGAAACTTGGGATGATGTAGAAAAAAAGATATTCCTTGTCAATGATGATGCAGGAGAAGACGAAATTAGATATGTAACAGTGGTTGGAAATTTTGGTGTGAACCAAATTACCACTCAACCCTTCTTTCAAGAAACAGGTACGTGGTATAATGTCTTAGAAGAAACTCCATTTGAGGTAACAGACACCAACATGTCTATTACTCTAGAAGCAGGTGAGTTTATTGTATTTGCAAACAATGACCCAGGAACACTATCTATAGAAGATTTTGAAGAAACACAATTTAGTGTGTATCCTAATCCAGCTAAAAATAATTTTGCCATTAACCAAAGTGTGGAAATGGTAGAGGTGTTTTCCCTTACGGGTAAAAAAGTAAAATCATTTAAAGGTGATTTTTATGCCAATCATAAATTTGATGTTTCAGATTTAAGTTCTGGTGTTTACTTAATTAAAATACAAAAAAATCTCCAGATGGAAACGACTAAATTGATTATTGAATAATACAGTAATCAATCAAGAAAGTGAAAGAGGTAAACTTTATTTAGAGTTTGCCTCTTTTTTTATCAAACATGAATAGGCTTTTGGATGAGTCAACTACTTCATATTATACATCAAATATTACTTGTTTAGCGCATTTATCCATTAATAAATAAGTTGCGTTTAGCTGATTTTAAAGCAAATAATTGAAATATATTCAACAGCTACTAAATTTACTGAAAATTCAACAAATTTTCTTCCATCAAACAATTTGTAGATTACTAAAAAGTATTATATTTGCCATCCCAAATCGATCTGGTAGCTCAGTTGGTAGAGCATCTCCCTTTTAAGGAGAGGGTCCTGGGTT
>JAIUMH010000096.1 GCA_022565635.1 Flavobacteriaceae bacterium
GTTTCATAAAGAAGGTACTAAAATTTTAACTATATCATTCCTTTCACTCTTAGGAATTAATTTGTTAGCCAATTATTACATCACTAATAACATGCTTATTTACATTGTTTTAAGCATAAGTTTAGTTTTATTTTTTCTAGTTGCTCAATTTTTTAGAAATCCAAAAAGAGGAATTAAAAAAAGTGACGATTATGTAGTTTCTCCAGTTGACGGTAAGGTTGTGGCTATTGAAGAAGTAGAAGAAAAGGAATACTTTAAAGACAAACGTATTCAAGTATCTATTTTTATGTCTCCTATTAACGTTCATGTAACTAGGTATCCACTAGGAGGAAGTATTACCTATAGCAAATACCATCCTGGTAAATTTTTAGTTGCCTGGCATCCTAAATCTTCTGAAGAAAATGAAAGAACTACCGTAGTAATTAAAACTAAAAACTACGGTGAAATATTATACAGACAAATTGCTGGTGCTGTGGCTAAACGTATTGTAAATTACGCAGCAGAAGGCCAGATGGTTAAACAAGGGAATGATAGTGGGTTTATCAAATTTGGTTCTAGAGTAGATTTATTTTTACCTTTAGATGCTAAAATTAATGTTGAGCTCAATCAAAAAACGAGAGGTGGTGAAACAATTATATCCAAAAAATAATTGAAGAAGAAATTCATTCTTGAGCACTTTGGAATTAATAAAATAAGAATAAGATGAAACACAAACATGATTTAATTTTCTATACGCAGTAGAATAAATTTATGTTCCCATCAGATTTCTTGAAAATAATAAATAAAAACAGATGAAACACCCGTGACTAAATTTTCTACACACAGGAGGATGTTTATAGGTGTCGCATCTGACAACTGAAAAACAATAATATAAACAGATGAAAAATTTAGATAAATTATCTGAAAATGAGTTAGAACAAATATTCAAGATAGCTTTTGAAAAAGTAAGTAAAACTTCAATTCAATTTAAGCAAGACACGCTACTTTATTTTTATGCCTACTATAAACATGCAAATGACCAAAGTAGTCTTAAGGTTATACATCAACCAGAGAACGGTGAAGAATTAGTCAATGCCTTTAAAGCAAACGCGTTATTTCAAATAAGAGGACTAAGCTCAAGAGATGCAAAAATTAAATACATTGAGCTAGCTGAAAAATACCTAGGAAATCTAATTTCTGATGAAGTTAACCATATCGTTCTTAAAAGAAAAGCCTAAAGCTCAAAAGAGGATTAAATGAATTCAACTAAATCCAACTTGCATTACTACTTTCTAACTTGTAAAGAATAAAGTTCTGAAACTTAACGGCTTCAGAATAGCATAAATAACTCACCTCTTCCCTTCCTGATGCTGTATAAATAACCAAATCTGCATGCTGATTATATTGTTGAAATATATTTTGTTTTAAATAAATAGACTGTACTTTATGCAGAGCTAAATACTTGGTATTGGTGTTTATGCTTCCACTTCCAATTTTAATCAGATCATTACTTACACTCACATAAGACTTTTTATAAGCAAGAAAATTAATTATTATTAAAATTGAAGCTACAAACAAAGCTATAGCTAAGGTTTGGGCCCATCCTAAAAATTGATAGCCAATTAAAGAACCAATTAAAAATAACACTGATTGACGCCAGAAAAGACGTATCATGTAGCGATAATTACTTTGCAAATATACATAGTCTTGTTGCATTGGCAAATCAAAGATAGCTTCAAAAAAAGTTGATATTTGAGGGTTGGTTATTCCTACAAGTCCAATTTTTTGAGCATCACTTAACTGTACTGAAGAAGCCTGACTTACAAACAAGTTATTGATATTAAGCCACTTTTTAATTGGATTTGTATCAACTTCAACAACTTGTGTTTTATTCTTTTTAATTACTTGATTTATTCGCTTAATTAGACCATACTCTACTTCAAAATTATTTTTTATTCGAAGTACACGGAGCCCAAAGTACTTAATCATGACCGATAAAACAGTGATTAAAAACCCCAGAAATAGCATAAAAACAATGAAGATGAGAACAAATGTAAGTGTTTCTGGTATTCGATTAAAAAAATCTTCTTCAAAGTCAATCTGCAAAAAATGAGAAAGTACATCAAAGAAAAAATTAAAAAGAGTGCTTATGAATAATAACAGTAAGCTAAGTCCTTTTAAGAAATTAGAGCTGATTCCTACTTTAAATAGAGAGATAAAATCTAGTTCCATTAACTCCTTAGTCTCAGTGTTTGAAGATTTTGAAAACGTGGAGTCTTCCGTTTTATCTTGCTTATGAGTAGGTAAATCTATTTCTGGTTGAACTTGCTTTACTTCTTCTAAAAGTTGATTTTTTAAATTTAAGGCTACCTCTCTTCTTAAAGCCTTGATTTGAATTTCTGCGTTCCCTTCTCCAGCAGTTTCAACTTGAAAACCAACCACATTTAAGATTCGTTGAAAAATATTTTGTTCTAGATTGATGTTTTGAATTCGTTCAAATGGAATTTCTATATGACTGCGTTTTATAACCCCTTGGTTTAAATGGAACGATTGCCCTTTTATTTGGAATTTAAAATTTCTGTAAAGCAAATAGGCATATCCAAAAGCTATAAAGACCAAGAAAGAAACGGCTACAACAAAATAGTTGAAAACAAAAGCCCTAAAATTCTCATTAAGCAATGGAACAAAAAAAGCAAAAAAATACCTTCTCATTTTCCGAACAACGTCAGCAAAAAAGATGATAAAAACACCCCTAAAGTCTTGTAATTGTGGTGTTGAAAAATCAGATTTATTCATTTTTAGTTGATGGGTTAGATTTTTCTTGATTTGTAAGTTCCTTTTCCGCATTAGTTTGAAGTGTATCAACTACATCTTCTTCTTCTATTTCAGCCACCTGTAATATTTTAGATTTTAATTTTTGAGCAGTAGAAATGGATATTCCATTAATTACAAGATCACCTGAAGAAGCTCCAGCTGTGTAAAGTTTTAGGGCATAAAGTTGAAATGCCCTAAGTAGAGGACCTTGTTTAATTTCTACGTGTTGTACTCGCTTAAAAGGAACAACAGTTTCAGTAAAAACAAAAAAACCTTTTTGATAAATAACATCTAATTCACGTACACCAAATTTTCTTCTAGGAAAACCTTTGTGAATTTCAATAGCTGAAAACAAAAAAATAACAAGCAATACAGAATAAATTCCTACTAAGTATAAAACAGGTAATTCTACCAAATAAAACACCGCTCCTGGAATTAACATCAGTAACACAAAAGGAATTAACCAACCTATCCAGAGCACGGTTTTATATTTGCTGGATATAGGTTGAAGCGCTACCGATTTAAAATCAGGTATTTCTTTTAAATCAACAGGCAAATTACTAAATTTCATTGGTTGTTGGTTTTGATTTCATATCATTATAAATAGATTTAATTATTCCGTCCACCAAACCAATTTTAGGAACGTAAACTGATTTAGCTTTGCTGTATTTCATGGCGGTAAGGTAAATTTTAGTTGCTGGAATAATTACATCGGCTCGATCTTCATTTAACTGAAGTTGTGCAATACGTTCGTTGTAAGTTAGTGAATTGAGTAGTTGATAATATGAACTCAAATAAAAATAAGATAATGGCTTTCCAGCTTTTTTACCACTATTTTTAAAAATATTGTTGATATTTCCACCAGAACCAATTAAATTAACCTGAGTAAAACCAGCTAATCTGGTTGTTATCCAATTTTTAAACTCATCCCATTCAGATTCGCTCACTAAATTATTGAGCAACCTAACAGTTCCTATTTGAAATGATTTTGAGGCTACTGTTTGTCCTTTAGCATATACCGTTAATTCTGTACTTCCGCCGCCTACATCCACATAAAGGTAGGTTGAATCACCATTAATTAAACTATGCAAATCGGTAGCAGCTATAATGGCTGCTTCGTCTTTACCATTAATAATTTCTATGTTGATTCCTGTTGTTTTTAAAATATCTTCTTTCAATAAATTTCCATTTGAAGCATCTCGCATTGCAGACGTAGCACATGCTCTAAACCTAGTTACTTTATGTAATTTAATAAGGTGTTTATAGGCTTGCATAGCTTCTAGCATACGTGTATAATTGTCTTCAGAAATTTTACCATTAGTAAAAACATCTGCCCCTAACCGAATAGGAATACGTATAAGTGAAGTTTTTTTAAAAGTAGTGGGTTTTCCTTCTGGCTCTGTAACTGTTGAAATAAGAAGGCGTACAGCGTTTGAACCTATATCAATAGCAGCAAATTTGTGTATTTCTAACATAAATATATACGTTTTTTAAGCCTTGTTATTTTCTAACTGATTTAAGTAATATTGATAAGTAGCAAACTGACTTCTTACCTGTTCTGCATTGTTTTTCTTGTATTTGTTGGCTTTATTTGAAGAAAACAATCTAGCTTTTACGTTTTCATTCCAGGAAATTTCAAAAGTATCTTTTAATTCTTGCTTAATATCTTCATCATAAATGGGACATGAAATTTCTACCCTATGATCTAAATTTCTAGTCATTAAATCAGCCGAAGATATATAGTATTTTGGATTTCCCGCATTTTCAAAAATATATAACCTAGGATGTTCTAAAAATTTATCTACAACACTAATCGCTTCAATATTCTCACTTAAGTCTTTCACACCGGGTTTCAGACAACAAATACCACGAACAATTAATTGAATCTTGACTCCCATTTGGCTGGCCTCGTATAATTTATCAATCATTTGATAATCTGAAAGTGAGTTCATTTTAAATTTAATTCCAGCGGGCAATCCTTGCTTTTTATTTTCAATTTCTTGGTCAATAAGTTCTTCAAAACGCTCTCTTGTGTAATGAGGGCTTACAATTAGATGTTTGTACTTTTTGATTTTATAATTGACTTCAAAAAACTCAAATACTTTTTTAATATCCTTTAAAATTGAAGAATTAGAAGTAAATAGTGTATAATCTGTATAAATTTTGGCGGTGTTTTCATTAAAGTTTCCAGTACTTATAAAACCGTATCTTTTTACTTTTTCGTCCTCCTCTACCCGTTCTACATAACAAGCTTTAGCGTGTACTTTAAGTCCAGTAACACCAAATACCAACTGTATGCCTTCTCTTTGCATACGTTCTGCGTATTTAATATTGTTGGCTTCATCAAAGCGCGCTTGCAATTCAATAGAAACCATTACTTTTTTACCATTTTTAGCCGCATTAATTAATGAACTGGCAATGTGCGAAACTTCAGCTAAACGATAAATGGTAATTCCTATAAATTTTACTTTAGGATCTAAAGCGGCTTCGCGTAAAAACTTAACAACATAAGAAAAAGTATGATAAGGAGCATAAAGCAAATAATCTTTCTCACGTATATGTTTAAATAAACTACCGTGAAGTTTTAAGCCTTTAATGGGCAAGGCTTGAATTTTTTCATAGTGTAAATGTTTAGCATCTAAGGCAGGAAATTTCATATAATCTCTACGGTTGTGGTAACGCCCTCCTGGTATTATGCTATCTGCATCATCAATTTGCATTTTATCCAATAAAAAATCAAGCGTATCTTGATCTATATTTTGGTCATAAACAAACCTAACAGGATCACCATCAACCCTATCCTTAACCCCTTCTATAATCTTTTCTATATAACTTTTATTAAAATCTCCTTCTAAATCTAACTGAGCATCACGCGTAATTTTAATCATATGAGCGCTTAAATCCTTGTAATCAAATATATTAAACAAGGTATCTAAATTATAACGGATTAAGTCGTCAATTAGCATTACATACTTTTGGTCACCATCTGCGGGCAACTCAATAAACCGTTCTACATTATTAGGAATCTCAATCAAAATGTAGCGAGTTTTACGCTTTTTAGTAGATTGATCAATTAACTTAACGGCTAAATAAGCTGCCGAATCTTTCAATTTTGGAACTTCACTTAAATCATTAAGCATTATGGTTACCAATGCTGGGCTTACTTTTTGAAGAAAGAAATCTTTTATAAACTCAACCTGATTGGGTTTTACTTGATTTTCATCAATAATAAAAATATTATGAAGCTCTAATTCAGACTGAATTTCTGCTAAAATTTCTAAACTATCAGCTTGCTGTTTGATCACAATTTGGGTAATTTCAGTGAGTAATCTTTTAGCACTTAAGCCTCCCAGCTTTTTTTTAGAAATTTCATTACTATGTTTGGCTCTTTTTATGGCAGCATATCTAACTCTAAAAAATTCATCTAAATTATTAGAAAATATTCCTAAAAACCTAAGTCTTTCAATAAGAGGCACATGAGTATCTGCAGCCTCTTGAAGTACGCGTGCATTAAATTGTAACCAGCTTAATTCTCGGTTGATGTATTTTTTTTGATTCATTTATCTGTAATCTTTGGGGAAAATAAAAAATTCTGTGGTTCCACGTTGTAAATCTAACCAGTTTTCTGAATTCAGTTTTAATTTTACTAATCCAGAGGTTGGCAAATAAGAAAAATATTTATCACCTAAAAAATTAGCAACCTCTGTAAAAGCAGGATTATGACCTACTAAAATAAGACGATTTACAGAAGCAGGAATGTGTTTTAAAAAGTGAAGTACATCAAACATATCAAAATTATATAATTGTTCCTCTAGACTTAATTTAGATTCATCAATTTGAAGCAACGCAGCGTAAAGTTGTGCGGTATGTTTGGCTCTAACAGCGGTAGAACTTTTCATTAAAAAATCAGAGTATTGTCCTGATTTTAATAACTCTTCAGCTACAATTTTGACATCCTCATAAGCTCTTTTCTTCAATGGACGGTCGTGATCTTTTAAATCATTTTTCCAAGAAGATTTTCCGTGTCTAATCAAAATAAGTTCTTTCATCTGTTTATGTTTAAATACACGTTTTCTAGTTAAAACTCTTATTTTTTCAGTCAATTAAAAAACATATAGTTATTTTCATCTATAAAAAAAACACGCCTCAAATTCACTAATTCACTTAAAGTCTAAACTTAATGCAACTTGAGTTCAAGTTCCATTTAATTTTGAAACTTCTTTTGTAAAATTAGGGCGCCAAACGTTCAATCTTCCAATCGTAATCCTCTAAAGTAAACCTAAATCTATCGTGTAAACGATTAGGTCTTCCTTGCCAAAACTCAATGCTTACAGGACGAACTAGAAAACCTCCCCAGTAATCAGGACGCTCTAATTCTTTACCATGGTGTTGATCTTCTAATTCTTTCAATTGATTTTCTAAAACATTGCGGTCTTCAATTACTTCACTTTGATGAGAAACCATGGCTCCCAATTGGCTTCCTCTAGGTCTGGAAGAAAAATAAGCATCAGAAACCTCGTTGGATAATTTTTCAGCAGTACCTTTAATAATAATTTGACGCTCTGCGGCAGGCCAAAAAAAGGAACAACATACTTTATTATTAAGCGCTATACTCCTCCCCTTTTCACTTTCATAATTGGTATAAAAAACAAAGCCATTTTCATTATAAGACTTTAATAAAACCACTCTTGTTTTTGGAAAACCATCCTCACCAATGGTACTTAGACTAAAGGCATTTGCTTCATCAACACTCTCGCTTTCATCTACTTCATGAAACCATTTTCTAAATTGTTGCAAAGGATTAGGATCTAAATTATCTAAAACTAAAGCTCCTTTTTCATAAGATTTTCGGTAATCGTGTAAACTTTCTTTCATTCTTCTAATTTATTGCATAAAGATAAAGTAAAGGCCATAATTTTTAAATAAAAAAATGTGAATACTTTTACAATTCTACTGTAAGTTATAATCTCTTGCAGTAGAATTTCATCAAGATTAGGCTTGCGAAATTTTCAAAAAGCTGGATTGGCTTTTGCTTAAAAAAGTTTTTTACAACATATTCTACTCCTTGTTATTCATATTAAGTACCCGTGTTTAATTCTAATCACAAAATCAAAATGAAGAAGGAAATTAATTTTCAAGTTAAAGAATTAGGAAAAAAAACAGAATTTCACTTTTCAATAAGGGAATTAAGTTTGTGTCATTTTTATAAAGATGAAAGCTGAAAAATTGAACTACAAAAACCCCAATTCTCGACTTAGGTTTTGATTAGGTTTTATATATTTGCCAGATATTTGACAAGAACTTATGAAGATATCATACAACTGGTTAAAACAGTTTATCAATACCGATTTAAGCACTAACGAAGCAGATGCCCTACTCACTGATTTAGGCCTTGAAGTAGAAGGTGTAGAAAATTTTGAGTCCATTAAAGGAGGGCTTAATGGTGTTGTTGTAGGTCATGTAATTGAATGTGTAAAACACCCTAACGCAGATAAATTAAAACTTACAAAAGTAGATATAGGGCAAAATGAAACACTTCAAATTGTATGTGGAGCACCTAATGTTGCTGAAGGTCAAAAAGTTCCTGTTGCTACAGTTGGCACCACTCTATATGATGAAAAAGGTGAAGCTTGGAAAATTAAAAAGGGAAAAATAAGAGGTGAAGCTAGTCATGGAATGATATGTGCTGAAGATGAATTAGGCTTAGGTCAAAGTCACGACGGAATTTTAGTCTTGAATGATAGTTTAACTCCAGGAACACCGCTTAGTGATCTTTATGAAGTAGAAGTAGACCAGGTTTTTGAAATTGGACTTACCCCTAATCGCGCTGATGCTATGAGTCACTGGGGAGTGGCCCGAGATTTACGTGCTGGTTTAATTCAAATGGATAAAAACACACCGCTTAATACACCAGCGGTGAGTAACTTTCATGTTGAGGAAAGAAGTAGAAAAATAGCTATTGAGGTTAAGGATAGTAAATTAGCCCCAAGATACGCTGGAGTGAGTATTTCTGGCATAAATGTAAAGCCCTCTCCTACTTGGCTACAAAACCGATTAAAAGCCATTGGTTTAAAACCCGTCAACAATATTGTTGATGCAACAAATTACATATTACACGACTTAGGACAACCTCTACATGCTTTTGATGCTGATAAAATAAAAGGCAATAAGATTATTGTGCAAACATTAAAAAAAGGAACAAAGTTCACTACTTTAGATGAAGTTGAACGCAAACTTCACGAAGAAGATTTGATGATTTGTGATGAAGAAAAACCACTCTGCATTGCTGGTGTTTTTGGTGGACTAAATTCTGGAGTTAGCTCACACACCAATAATATCTTTTTAGAAAGTGCTTATTTTGATCCAATAAGTGTGCGTAAAACAGCTAAAAGACATGGGTTAAACACAGATGCTTCGTTTCGTTTTGAACGTGGCATTGACCCTAATATTACTGAATACGCTTTGAAGAGAGCTGTGATTTTAATTCAAGAAATAGCGGGTGGAAAAGTAACAAGTGATATTGATGACCTGTATCCCAAAAAAATAGAAGATTTTCAAGTTTTCTTAAGTTTCAAAAAAATCAATGAACTTATAGGTCATGAAATTGATACTAACGTAATTAAAAACATCTTATCCTCCCTAGAAATTAAAGTTAATAATGTGACTGAAAGTGGAATGGGATTAACCATTCCTTCTTATCGGGTAGATGTGCAACGCGAAGTTGATGTGATTGAAGAAATCTTACGTGTTTATGGATATAATAACATTCCTTTAAATGAGAAATTTAACGTATCGGTTTCTTTAAGTGATCGTTTTGAAGACCACAAAATTCAACAAATCACAGCCCAACAACTTGTAGGCAAAGGTTTTTCTGAAATCATGTCTAACTCATTAACCACCGTAAAATACACTGAATATTCAAACACTATAAGTACAGATCATCAGGTGGAAATGCTGAATCCGTTAAGTCAAGATTTAGCGGTGATGCGACAAAGTATGTTGTTTTCTGGATTAGAAAGTGTAGCCTATAACATCAATAGGAAAAACGAAGATTTAAAATTCTTTGAGTTTGGAAAAACTTACCACAAATATGGAGATAAATATGAAGAGCCAAAGCATTTAGCAATTTTTGCCACTGGAAAAAAACACCCTGAATCTTGGACAAACGCTCTAGAAAAAACGGATTTCTTTTACTTTAAAGGTGTAGTAGAAAGTATTTTAGTGAGACTTGGTATAACAGCTACTCAACTTAAAACTGCAAAATCTAGTGTTTTTAATGAGGCTGTTTCAATTTTTCATCAGAAGAAACAATTGGTGAGTTTTGGGACGGTGCAGAAGTCTATTTTAAAGAAGTTTGATATTGACCAAGAAGTGCTTTTTGCAGATTTTAATTGGGATGCTATGTTAGATGCTTCTAAAACCAATCAATTTACATTTCAAGAAATTCCTAAATACCCTGCTGTAAGAAGAGATTTTGCTTTGCTACTTGATGAAAGTGTAAGTTTTAGTCAAATTGAAGAAATTGCTCTAAAATTTGGCAAAAAACTATTGAAGAAAGTGGATTTATTTGATGTTTACACAGGTAAAAACCTGCCCGAAGGAAAGAAAAGTTATGCTATAAAATTCATCTTTCAAGATGAACACAAAACCTTAACAGATAAACAAGTAGATAAATTAATGACCAAATTACAAACTCAATTTGAGAACGAATTAGGCGCTAATTTGAGGTAATTTATTTCTCATTAAGTTTAAATTTTTGGTTTTTGGCTAGTTGATTTAGTGGAT
>JAIUMH010000097.1 GCA_022565635.1 Flavobacteriaceae bacterium
TACTCGATTTTACGTTAGCCGAGGGACTAAAGTTTCTATGAGTCTAAGAGGGATTGTTGAAAACTCATAAACTTACTTACTAAACAGCAAATACTCTATTACTTCACTTTCATCAACTCTACATCAAAAAGCAAAGGAGAGTTGGCTGGGATTACGCCACCTACTGCGCGGTCGCCGTAAGCCATATGCGGAGGAATCACAAAACGAGCTTTGCTTCCTTCTTTGAGTAAAGCAACGCCTTTGTCCCAGCCTTCAATTACTTGACCAACACCTAATGGAAAATCAATGGGTTTGCCTCTTTTGTAAGAATTATCAAATTCTTGACCATTAAGTAAGCTTCCTTTGTAATGAACGCTCACTATTTTTCCTTTTTCGGCTTGTTTACCGGTTCCTTCTTGAATAATTTGGTAGCGCAAACCATCTTCGGTTTTTTGGAAACCTTGACTTACTTCTTCTAGTTTCTTTTCAGCTTCAGCTTTGGCTTGCGCTTCTCTTTCTTCTTTGGCTTTTTTGAAATTTTCAAAAGCTTCAACAGCATCAAAATTTTCAGCTTCATCGCCAACACGTTCAATGACTAACTCCTCAATTTTGTCGCCCTGCTGAATGTTGTCAACTATTTCTTGCCCTTCAACTACAAATCCAAAAACCGTATGTTTGTTATCTAACCAAGGCGTTTCGTTATGCGTGATAAAAAACTGACTCCCATTGGTGCCTGGACCAGCGTTGGCCATGGACAAAACTCCTGGGCGATCGTGTTTTAGCTCCGGATGAAATTCATCATCAAATTTATACCCTGGGCCTCCAGTTCCTGTTCCAAGTGGGTCTCCACCTTGAATCATGAAGTTTTCTATCACTCGGTGAAATTTTAGTCCATCGTAGTAAGCTTCCCCTTCAGCTTTAGCCGAATTTTGTATTTTTCCTTCAGCTAAACCAACAAAGTTTCCTACTGTTCCTGGTGTTTTTTGAAAAGTTAATTCAATTTTTATACTTCCTTTAGAAGTTTTGAAATGTGCGTATAATCCGTCTTGCATGCTTTAAATTTTTCAGCAAAAATAAGGAAATTAGATGGTTTAATTTAAATTTCTGAAAATAGTAAACAAAAGAACTAAAACTATGATACCACCAAATACCCATTTGTTATTTAGCGGAGTGCTAATCTTAGGATATTTCCAGCTGAATAGTTTTAAACCAATAACAAATAAAATAATAAAAATTAGTGGATTGAGCTGAAAGGCTTGACTGAAATTTCCGTGGAGTAATTCGTGAAAAGCTCGCTGACTACCACATCCAGGGCATTGATAGCCTGTGGTTTGATGGAAAACACAGGGCAAGTAAAAAGAAGACGAGTGCCCAAAGAAATAATAATAAATTACTAGTAGAACACCAGCAAATATTAGTAAATACCTGAGATGAATATTTTTAATTTTTCTCAACATCTTCAATTCTTTGATCTAAAAAAGCGCCAATTACCCACCATTTAGGATGTTTTCCTTTTTCTATTTGATAAGCTGAAACAATGGCAAAAATAGTTTCTATGAGAATGAATACAACAAGAAATCCAACATAATAAAAATATTCCTGAGCAAAATCTTTAGAGGTGAATAGAATTTGGGCAGTCCACCCCCAGAAAATACTGGTAAAAATAAGCACTAGTAATTGTGAAAATACAGCTTGCCAACAATGATATTTGACAAAATTAGAATACTTTTCTTGTACTTTAGCGTAGCCTAAAGTTCCCAAAAACCCAGCAAGTGGTAACGGAACACTGGCTATTAACACTACTATTGAAACCACATAAGCTAGGCTCGCTTTTTGCTTTTCGGTGGTGTCTAGTTTTCGGGAAAGTTGTTCAATTTGCATTAGTTGATCACCGCTAATAAATCTTCTTTATTTTTTTCCTTGGTTAAGCCCATAATTAAAAACCAATCAACTATGGTCCAAATGCCACAACCTCCTAGTGTGATGAGTTTAAGCACACCATAAAGAGTTTGTCCAAGCATAAATCGGTCAATTCCCAAACTCCCCACTACAACAGAAATCACTAACATAAGTGTTGGGTCTTTAAAAGTCATACTTCTTAAAATTGGCCACTTGGTTTCAATGGCACGCTCTATACTTGGAGAAAGC
This sequence comes from Flavobacteriaceae bacterium, assembly GCA_022565635.1. Taxonomy (GTDB): domain Bacteria; phylum Bacteroidota; class Bacteroidia; order Flavobacteriales; family Flavobacteriaceae; genus Psychroflexus. Next base: position 2,128 of record JAIUMH010000097.1, read on the forward strand.
ATGTTTAAATCACGCGCTTCAAAATATTTAGAATTACTAATTAAAAATTGATCAAGTTGAGTAGAATCTCTCATTTATATAGTTATTTTTAGTTTAAACAATTTGCATAACTCCTAAAGCACTCACAATAATATGATCTGATATACAATTAAAAAGTGCATTCAATTTGTTAATAAATTTAACGCAATATATAAATAAGTTTTTAAAATCATAGATTGATTAAGTTGTTTATGAGGAGGACACTGTATAATTTTAAATATCTTTGTAAAAAAAGAAAATGATAAATATAAAAAGTCAAACAATCAACACTTTTTTAATTGTTATTGGAGCTGCCATGTTGATTTATAGTTTAAGTTATGAACAAGAAGAGCCTTATTTTCAAATAGGTGGCTTGGTTTTATTAATGTTTGGCTTATATAAATCTACCCAACAATGGGTTTCTGATAACAAAAGAGGAGATGATGAAAATAAGGATACTAAGCAAGATTCGGTTTTAGAAGATCATACCGATAAAAAATGATTTGTTTCTTCTAAAAAATGAAGTACAACCACTTTAATTTCTTTTACATCAAACATTACTTAAGTTATGAAACATAAATTTTCTCCCGGAGACCATGTAGAGTGGATAGACGATGCTATGAAAGGAAAAGTGGTTGCTGTAAAAAACACAACTATTGAAGTTGAAACCACGGATGGTTTTCTGATGAAAGTTGAAGCCAAACAATTGATTAAAATTCCTAAGGAAAAAATTAAAATCAATTATTCAGATTTACAAGCTCAATTAGCTTCCGATTTAAGAAAAGAAGAAAAAAAGCGTTCTAAAAAACGACCTAAAGACAAACTTCCCCCACCCATGGAAGTCGATTTACATATTGAAAAACTCACTGATCACTGGCAAAATATGTCGAATTTTGAAATGCTAAATCTTCAACTTGATACTGCCAAACACAAAATTGAATTTGCTTTTAAAAGACGAATTAAGCGTGTAGTTTTAATTCATGGAGTAGGAGAAGGGGTATTGAAAAATGAAATAGACACCTTGCTTAGACGCTTTGAACATCTCGATTTTTATGAAGCTGATTTCTACGAATATGGCAAAGGAGCAACTGAAGTCTATTTTTTTGAACATTAATTTGGATTGTTTTCAGTCGTTTGTCGTCAGTTGACTGTTAACAGAACAATTAATCAATTTTAAATTTTAAATTTTAAATTATGAATTATCAATTATGAATTATGAATTATGAATTATGAATTATAAATGATCAATCTGAAATTTGAAATGAATAGCTCTGTGTTTAGCATCTTTGCGTGAAATAAAGTAGAGAGCTTGGAGCAGAGTTTAAAAATTAATTGTAAAATTTGTTTATTTTTGCTCGAAAATTAAATCTATGCTAATAATAGGAATTGCCGGAGGTACAGGAAGCGGAAAAACCACCGTAGTTAACCACATCATCAATGAACTCCAACACGATGAAGTTGATGTGATTTATCAAGATTCTTATTACATGGATACTTCTCACCTTAGTCTTGAAGAACGAAAAAAAATCAATTTTGATCACCCTAAATCCATTGACTTTGATTTGCTTCACGAACACCTACTTTCTCTAAAAGCTGGCGTTCCTGTAGAACAGCCCGTGTATTCGTTTAAAGAGCATAATCGCACCGGAGAAACCGTAACTACACTTCCAAAGAAGGTAATGATTGTTGAAGGAATTTTAGTGTTAGCTCATCAAGAACTTCGTGATTTATTTGATATTAAAATGTTTGTACACGCCGATAGTGACGAACGTTTAATTAGGCGTTTAAAACGTGATATTCAAGAACGAGGTAGAGATTTAGACGAAGTTTTAAATCGTTATCAAACAACCCTCAAACCAATGCATCAACAATTTATAGAACCCACTAAAGAATTTGCCGATTTAATTATTCCAAACAACAAATACAATAATGTTGCGGTAGATATTGTACAATCGGTTATTAAAGAAAGGTTAGTTTAGGTAATCAAGTTGATTTTTTTAAACCTCATATCTTAAACACAGCTTAAAATAAAATAATCTGTTGTTTTATAATTTTAGCACAATCTACCTATATTTACCCAAAATTAAATATACATGGGTATTGTAGCTAAGCAATCCATTACAAACTTGTTTTCTACGTATTTTGGTTTCATTTTTGGAGCTATAAACGTCTTGTTTTTATACCCAAAATTTCTAACACCAGCATATTATGGTTTGGTCACTTTTATGCTTTCAACATCTAATTTAATTTGGCCATTTATGGCTTTTGGAGCGCAAAATACTTTAGTGAAATTTTTTAGTTCCTACACACAACAAAAAAGCCAAGACCAATTATTAAGCTTAAGTCTTATTGTTCCTCTTTTTTTTGGTGGTTTAATGGGGGTTTTTGGCTTTCTAAGCTTTGATTATATAGCCAATTACTTTGAAGGTAGCAGTGAGTTATTAAAAAAACACGCCTGGTTAATTATCGTAATTGCCATTTCAATAGCTTATTTTGAAATTTTTTATGCGTGGTGTAAAGTATTTATGAAAAGTACATTTGGTAATTTGATGAAAGAAGTCTTTCACCGGATTTTTATCGTTGTATTATTACTTGTACTTTACTTTAATGGAATAAGCTTAGATACTTTTATTTATGCCTTAGTTGGTTTGTATTTAATACGTACTTTTATAATTATGTTTTATGCTTTAAACATGTATGTTCCAAAGTTTAATTTTAGTTTTCCTGAAAATAGAAGTAGTTTAATCAAGTATTCATTTTTAATTTTTATCGCAGGAACAGTAGCGGTATTTTTATTTGATTTAGACAAAACTATGCTTGAGCGATATTTGCCACTAGAAGCTATTGCCACCTATGGAATTGGTGTTTATATTGCTGCGGTAATTGGTGTGCCACAACGTGCAATGCATCAAATCACCTATCCACTTACGGCTAATTTACTGAACCAAAATAAGAAAAAAGAATTGCATCAATTATACAAAAAAAGTTCAATTAGTTTACTGGTTATAAGTGGTTTAATTTTTTGTTTGATAGTGGTGAACATTCAGCAACTTTATTTATTGATAGATGAAACTTACAGGGCGGGAGTAATCATTGTAATTCTGTTAGGTATTGAAAAGCTTTACCAAAACCTATTAGCCAACAACAACAGTATTTTGTTTAATTCAGATTACTACCGTTTTGTATTGATTTTAGGAGTAATAATTGTTGTAATAGCTGTGCTATTGAATATTTGGATGATTCCGGCTTATGGTATTTATGGAGCGGCTTATGCTACTTTTATTTCCTATTTTTTATACAACACAGTAAAACTTGTATTTGTTTATCTAAAATTTAAAATGCATCCATTCAGTTCTAAGAGTTTTTCAGTTTTAAGCTTAATTACAGTGGCTATAGTTGGTTTTTATTATTGGGAGTTTCCCTTTCACCCTATATTAAACATAGCCCTAAAGTCAGTTATATTAAGTTTATTTTACCTAATTATAGTGTTTAAATTTAATTTTTCTGAAGATGTATCTAACTTTGCATTACAGCTTAAAAGACGATTTATAAAGTAAATTTTAAACATCTCTAAACAATAGTTTATAGGCTTTATAAGGCTTATTTCATATCAAATTAATAATTTAGCAAAAATTCTATTTTAATGAAAATAATATTAGTTGACCAACATAGAACAAGTTTATTACCATTTACATATACGCGACCAATTGCGGCCATTAGAGTTGGTATTTTAAGCATAGCTGAAAAATGGGAAAAATTATTTCAATGCGAAGTAGGTTTTGCTACGGAAGAATATTTGTCTCAAAAATACCCTAGTCTTTCAGGCGAAAAACAATACCTATTTGTAAATGCTTCGTACTTACCTAATGAAGCTTTTCTACAAGAAATTAAAGCTTTAAATCCTTCAGATTACTTAGTAGATGATGGAGAAGTTGTAGCTTATAAAGCTTCAGAAAAACGCAATAGCTTTACAGAATTGAATGCCGTTGCATTAACTTCAGAAGTGATAAGCATTAAACATACATGGGATATTTTCAGTAAAAATCATGATTGTATTCAAGCCGATTTCAAATTGTTAACTAAAAACAGAACTTCAGCAAAGATTCCAAAAGAAGTTTTAGCAATAAATGCTGAACAGATTTTTATAGAAGAAGGAGCAAAGTTGTATAACGGAAGCTTAAATGCTTCTGAAGGGCCAATTTACATAGGGAAAAACGCAGAAATAATGGAGAATTGCTCGGTGAGAGGCCCTTTTTCTTTAGGCGATTATTCAACTTTAAAAATGGGTGCTAAAATATACACCGGAACTACTATAGGTCCTCATTCTAAAGTAGGAGGAGAGGTCAGTAATTCAGTTCTGTTTGGGTATGCTAACAAAGGTCATGATGGTTTTTTGGGGAATTCAGTTTTAGGTGAATGGGTGAATATTGGAGCCGATTCTAACACTTCAAATCTAAAAAACAATTATGCATCAGTAAGGCTGTGGAATTATGCAGAAGAACGATTTGCCGACACAGGTTTACAATTTTGTGGTTTACTGATGGGAGATCATTCAAAATGCGGTATCAATACCATGTTTAATACAGGAACAGTAATTGGAGTGAGTACCAATATTTTTGGTGCTGGTTTTCCTAGAAATTTTATACCCAGTTTTTCTTGGGGTGGAAGTGCTGGAACAACTACTTACAAAACCAATAAGGCTTTTGAAGTAGCTAAAATTGTAATGGCAAGAAGGAAAATTGAATTTTCTAAAGAAGATGAACAAATTTTGTTACATGTATTTGACATTACTTCAAAATACAGAAGGTAATCTTAAAAACACCTTTGGGTATTGTTGCTAAGCCAGTAGTTTAATTTTTTAACTAAAATGATTCATGAAATTACCAAAAGAAGAAATATTAAAACGTTGCAATGCAGTTGTGGCAAACACACTTATGGAGACTTTAAACATTTCTTATACAGATGTGGGTGAGGACTACCTTATTGCTGAAATGCCTGTAAACTCTAAAGTGCATCAGCCGGATGGCGTATTGCATGGAGGAGCAATGGTGGCCCTTGCAGAAAGTGTAGGAAGTGCTGCTTGTTTTGTTTTTTTAGATGCTCAAAAATACACTATAAGAGGTTTAGAAATTTCTGCCAATCATATTAAAAGCATAGCTTCTGGAAAAGTATTTGCAAAAGCTACATTTATCCACAAAGGTAGAACCACACAAGTATGGAATATTGAATTAACCGATGAAGAAAATCGTTTGATTTCAATTTGTAAACTCACCACCATTTGTTTACCTAAAAAAACATCAGATGAAGTTTAGTTCATTCATTACTCAACTTAAAGAACACCATGCTAAGGAGTTGCCATTTGTTGCTTATCACAAGCCTAATCACTCAAAAATTAATGCATTATTAGATCAAAATGCAGAACAATCTCCTGTTGATTATACACAAAAAGGTTTTGTAATGAGTGCTTTTCAAGGAGAGGACTTAACGCATTTTATTCAACTAGAAAATGCCGTTCAATTAGCGGTAGATTATGCCGTTAACGATTTAACTTTTAAAACCACTCACGCATCAACGCAGTACAGTGATCAAGAGGCTTTAAATTATCAAAATCAAATTAGCAATTGCATTGAACACATACAAAACACTGAAGTTCAAAAAATTGTTTTTTCAAGGAAAGTTGAAATAACTTCAAGTCAAGACCCATTTCAAGCTTTTAAAAATTTACTCTATTTATACCCTGAAGCCTTTTGTTATATTTGGCATCATCCTAAGTTAGGAACTTGGTTGGGAGCCACACCAGAAACTTTATTTCACCTACAACGTAACCAGTTAAAAACTATGGCTTTAGCAGGAACACAATTGGATAATGAAGAAAAAGAAGTCAGCTGGGGAGCTAAAGAAAGAGAAGAACAAGCATTAGTTACACAAGCCATTGTTGAAGGATTAAGAAAACATACACAGCAAGTTAAACAAGGTCCTGTGAGTACTAAAAAAGCAGGAAAATTATTGCATTTACATACGCCCATAAGCGCACAGATTGAACTTTTGGATTTGCCTAAAATCATCCATGAAATTCACCCTACACCAGCAGTAGCAGGACTTCCTAAGCAGGAGGCAGTAGCTTATTTACTGGCCAACGAAAACTACCAGCGCAAGTATTACACCGGATTTTTAGGAGAAGTACACATACCACAGCAAGTTGATGTACGCAAGCACAGAAAAAATCAAGAGTTTCAAGCAGTACAGCCTAGAATACCATTAACCGATTTATATGTTAATTTACGTTGCATGGAATTTACAGGTGAGACTTATCAACTTTATGTGGGAGGTGGAATTACTGAAGCTAGCAATCCAAAATTAGAGTGGGAGGAGACCCAAAATAAATTACAAACCATGTTAAATGTGCTATAATTGTAGGCTATTGAATTTCTAATTTAGATAGAAACATCTAATTTTGCTATATGAATAAAGTAATCTCTTCAATACCTTTGGCGCAAACTATAGTAGAAGCTTGTGCATATTTTGGTGTTCACCACGTGGTCATTTCTCCAGGCTCTAGAAATGCCCCTTTAACCTTGAGTTTTTCTAATCATCCAGATATTTCTACTTACAGCATTGTAGATGAGCGAGTAGCAGGTTTTTTTGCCTTAGGAATAGCACAGCAAACCCAAAAGCCAGTAGCTGTAGTTTGTACTTCAGGTTCAGCTTTATTAAATTATTACCCTGCTGTTGCTGAAGCGTTTTATTCAGACATACCACTTATGGTTATTTCTGCAGACCGACCTAGCCATTTAATTGATATTGGTGATGGCCAGACCATACGCCAAGAAAAAGCAATACATCCACACGTTACTTATTCGGCTTGTTTAAAAGAAGATGTAAGAAATGGTGATAATTCTAATGTTCAAAAATACAACGAAATAGAATTGGCAAAAGCATTTCAGCAGTGTTTAAAACGCCAAAGTCCCGTGCATATTAACGCCCCTTTTGATGAACCACTTTATCAACAAACAGGCCGTGTAGCCATTGATTTAGAAGTGTTTAAGCAATTAGAAATTAATGTTCCATCTGTTATAGATAGAGATTTAGCCAATGCTTTTGTAAGTGATTGGAATAAATCAAAGCGAAAATTAATTATTGTTGGAACTCATTTTCCAAATACAATAGCTAAGGAAGTTATTGAATTTTGGGCTGAAGACCCCTCTGTATTGGTATTTAAGGAAACTACATCTAATCTAGACCATCCTAGTTTTGTGAGCAGTATAGATGGAATTGTGGCTCCTATTGAAAAAAGAGTTGATGCGGATGAAGCTTTTAAACAATTACAACCTGATCTATTAATTAGTTTTGGAGGTTTAATAGTTTCCAAAAAAGTAAAGGCTTTTTTAAGAAATTATCAGCCCAAAAAACACTACCATATCCACCCTCAGAAGGCATATGCTACCTTTTTTATGAAGCCTATTCATTTAAAGACTACGGCAAATTCCTTTTTTTCTCGTTTATTACCTAGATTGAGAAAATTAGACAGTAATTATTTTAATTATTGGAACAAAATCAATCAGATGCAAAACAAAAAACGAGACGCCTATGTTGATCAAATTCCATTTTCAGATTTTAGTTGTTTTGCCAAAATATTTCAGCATATACCCAATCATGAACATCTTCAGTTGGCCAATAGTTCAACCATACGCTATGCCAATTTAATGGAATTGCCCAATCCAATAGAAGTTTTTTGTAATAGAGGGACAAGCGGAATAGATGGGTCAACCTCCACAGCAATAGGCGCTTCTATTATACAGCAAAAGCCCACCACTTTTATTACAGGAGATCTTAGTTTCTTTTACGATAGTAATGCATTGTGGAACAACTACGTTCCGCCTAATTTTAAAATGATTGTTATCAATAATTCTGGAGGGGGTATATTTAGAATTCTTCCAGGCGAAAAACAAAAAAAATACTATCAAACTTACTTTGAAACAACGCATGCTCATAATGCTTCACACTTGGCAAAAATGTATAATTGGGACTATCAAAAAGCTTCAAATATGGAAGAATTAGACAAAGAGCTTAAGGTGTTTTTTGAACCGCAAACACAACCTAAACTATTGGAAATTTTCACCCCTAGAGAGCTAAATGATGAAATTTTACTCGATTATTTTAAAGAATAAAGCTTAGTGTAAGTATTGCAAATCAATTGAAATGAGTTGACTAGAAATTTAATCCAACTATCACATGCACATGGTTTTGTTGGCGTGATTTGAGTAACTCTTTGTGATAACTCAACAAGCTATAATAAAGATTTTCAAAGACTTTGTAAGTAAGTTTTTTGTTGCCATCACTCAGGGTTCAACGTGCAGGACTTTGTGCCAATTTAAGGTCTTCTATGAATTTTTCGTTTATCCCTATTCCACTCGATATACCGC
>JAIUMH010000098.1 GCA_022565635.1 Flavobacteriaceae bacterium
AAATGATTGTTCGTGATGATGATCATGAGAATGATCTTCTACGTGTGCTTGTGATACTGCAGACATATTCAATTAGTTTTCTTTTAGTTATTCATTAATTCGCCAAACGTTTGTTGCTGAGAAAGCCATTCTTGAAATTCTTCTTCTTCCTCTACAACAATTTTCATTTGCATATTATAGTGTGAAACACCGCAAATTTTGTTACAAAGAAGATAGTAATCAAATTCATAATTTCTTTCATCATCATCTAAGTCTTCTCTGTCTTTGCGAATATCGTTAATAGTTGAAACTTTGTCAACCATATAATCAGTATTTCGTATTTCTTTAGTAGTTGTTGTGGGTGTAAAACCAAACTCTGTAATCATACCAGGAACAACATTCATTTGTGCTCTAAAGTGTGGGAAGTAGGCAGAGTGCAAAACATCCTGTGACCTAAACTTAAACAAAACAGAACGATTTACAGGTAAATGAAGTTCGTTTGTAATGATGTCATCGGCCGCATAAGGGTCAGATTCATCAACTCCTAATTGGTTCACACCTTCAATAAATCTAACATTAGCTTTTCCTAATGTTCCATCTTCACCAGCATATCGTGCTCTCCAATCAAATTGATAAGCATAGACTTCAACAATTAAAGTGTCTTCAGTCTCTTCTGGATTCATAATTTCAGACCAACTAAATAGCCCCCAAATAATAAGACCAGCTAGAACAATTACAGGAATAATTGTCCAAATAAATTCTAATTTATCGTTATCTGCGTAAAAGAGCGCTTTTTGCCCCTTTTTACCACGGTATTTATAACTAAACCAGTGCAGAAGTGCCTGAGTTAATACTTGAACTACCATGATAATGCCAATAGATAGGAACATTAAACGGTCGTAATCTGCACCATGAGCAGCTGAAGCCTCAGGTAAATAAAATTTACTATAGTTCCAAAAGGAGTATCCCATCAATAAGTAAAAGAATACCATAAAAGCAAGCATAATTTTACCTTGGGTGTTATTGTCTTTGTTATCGGCAACTTGAGAATCATCAGCGTTAGCTGGCTTGGACAATTCTAAGATTTTAGAGATTTGCCAAAGTGTTACTCCTAAAAGTGCTACAACAATAATTATAAGAAAAACTGTCATTTTATTTTGTTCTAAAGGTTATTAATAATGAAAGTGTTTACTCTCTTTGAGCAAAGGATAATTCTTGATTACCAATGGAGCTTTTGAAAGTGCTGTAAAAACAACCCATAAAAACAAACCTCCAATAAGTAAGATGGAACCTATTTCTGCAGGCCCAAAAGACCATGATTCACCAACTGTTCCAGGCATAATCATTACATAGAAGTTTACGTAATGACCTATTAATATAATTATACCAGCAAGACTTACAATCCATGGAATTCTCTTGAATTCGGTATTAATAAGAATGACAAGTGGTAAGAAGAAATTCAGGAAGAATGTACCAAAAAACAACAATGGATATTGTTCTATTCGTTGTACATAATAAACAGCCTCCTCAGGAATATTAGCATACCAAATTAATAAGAACTGTGAAAACCATAAATACTCCCAGAAGATACTAATACCAAACATAAATTTAGCTAAGTCGTGAATATGACTATCATTAACTTCTTGTAAGTGTCCTTTTGATTTTAGGTACAAAGTTACTAGAGCGATGGTAGTGATTCCTGAAACAAACAAACTAGCAAATACAAACCATCCAAATAATGTACTGAACCAGTGCGTATCAATACTCATGATAAAATCCCATGACATGATAGATTCGGTTACAATAAAAAATACCAAGAAAACAGCAGATAGCTTGAACATTTTCTTGAAAAGCTGAAGATCAAAACCTTCATCTAACTTCAGTGAGTTTTTTCTAAAACGGCTGTAAAAGAAAGCCCAGCCTCCTATGAAAATAGCAGCTCTAATCAAAAAGAAAGGAACGTTTAAATACCCTGTTTTATTTGCTATAATTTCATCATGTGCAACAACATCAGCGTCCATCCAAATAAAGAGATGATTGAAGTGCAAAGAGGACAAAACAAGTAACACAAAAACAATTACTCCCCCCGGAAAAATATAAGCAGCAACTCCTTCCATTACTCTAAAGAGTACAGGAGACCAACCCGCCTGCGCAGCGATTTGGATGGCGTAAAAGGCAAGCGCTCCAAGAGATAATAAGAAAAAGAATAGCGCCGCAGTATAAATTGAAGCCCAAGGTTTGTTTTGAAGTTGATGGAACACGTGTTCTGCATGTTCATCATCATGAGCATGGTCAACATGAGCCACATCACCGTGACCGTGGTCATCTTGTGCAGCAAGTATTTCATGCACTTCTTCTACTGATGAAGGTACGTTGATAAACCCATAGATTAATCCAATTGCACCTACTACCATTAAAATGATAGCCGTTAGCTTAAGATTTTTTGATATTGTATACATAGTTACAAATTGTCTTTATAATTATTTATCTTACTTCAGGATTTTCAACATCCTTTACAAATTCTTTTTGCTCTTTTTCTTCTAGAAGGTCTTTCAATGTCATGACATAGTGAGTAACTTGCCAAAGTTCTTCATTGCTCATTTGAGATGCATAAGAACCCATAGTATTAATACCGTGATACATTACATGGTAAACACTACCTTCGGTAATAGCTCTTCCTATATCATCATAGCTAGGAACACCTAAAATTTTCTCTCTTTCAACAAGGTAGCCTTTTCCGTTACCGTTGCCACCGTGGCAAGTTGCACAATAAATATCGTACATCTCTCTACCCTTATTGTAATTTTCTTCTGTATAAGGAAGTGGGTTTGTTAAGTCGGCTTTTGCTAAATCATACCCTTCAGCAGAATCTTCATAATCATACGGCAACCAACCTCTAGAAATTGATTGTTCAACTGGAACAAGTGCTTGTTGACCATTTGGAAAAATATCGTATTCACCATAAGTTTCATAAGAAATAGGTTCGTACATATCTGGAAAATACTGAAAGTTAGGTTTGCTTTTATCAAAACAAGAAGTCATGATAAAACTTAAAATCAGAACGTATATTAAACTAGTATAGCGCTTCATATATCTTAATTATTTTTTTAAATCAATTTCAACTGCACCGGTACTGTGCAAGAACTCTGCAACTTCTTGAATATCGTTATCTCCTACATTTACTTGCATTAAAAAATGATCATCCGTTGTTCTAGGGTCAGGGTTTTCAGCTTTTTTAAATGGCCATAATTTACTTCTCATATAAAAAGTGATTACCATTAAGTGAGCCGCAAAAAATACGGTCATCTCAAAAGCAGTAGGAATAAAAGAAGGTAGATTCTCAATCAAACTAAAACTAGGCTTACCTCCAATATTTTGTGGCCAATCAACAATCATAATAAAGTTCATCATTGTTAAGGCAACAGATATACCTACTAATCCATAAAGGAAAGAAGTAATTGCTAGACGTGTTGGTTTAACGTTTAACAACTTGTCTAATCCGTGAACGGGAAATGGACAAAAAACTTCTTCTATACGATAATTTTTGGATTGTGCTTTTTTCACTGCCTCCATTAAAATATCGTCATCAGTGTAAAATACATTTAAAACTTTAGAAGCCATAGTTATTCAGTTTTAGTGTTTGCATCAGAAGAATCACTAGTAGTGTTTGCTTCTGCAATTAGTTTTTTAAAGTCAGGTAGAGGCTTTTGTTCAGGCATTGTATATAATTTAGCATCATCTCCCTGCTCTTCTCTTATTTTCTTGTATTGTTCACCAGAAGATTTCATAATGGATTTTACTTCTGCCTGAGCAATAACTGGGAATGTTCTAGCATAAAGTAAAAATAGTACAAAAAAGAAACCAATAGTACCAATATAAATACCTATATCTACAAATGTAGGTGAAAACATAGTCCATGCAGATGGCATGTAATCTCTATGTAATGAAGTAACAATAATTACAAAACGCTCAAACCACATTCCAATGTTTACAACAATAGAAATCACAAATGAGAACATTATACTTCTTCTTAGCTTAGGGAACCACATAAACTGAGGAGAGAAAACGTTACATGTCATCATTGCCCAATAGGCCCATGCATAAGGTCCAGTAGCACGATTCAGGAAAGCATACTGCTCATATTCAACACCAGAATACCAGGCCATAAATAATTCCGTAATATAAGCCACACCAACTATAGAACCCGTAATCATAATTACTATATTCATTAGCTCAATGTGTTGAATTGTAATATAATCTTCAAGACTTACAACTTTTCTCATAATTATCAGCAATGTATTTACCATAGCAAATCCAGAGAAAATAGCACCAGCAACAAAGTAAGGTGGGAAAATTGTGGTATGCCAACCCGGAATAACCGAAGTAGCAAAGTCAAATGATACAATGGTGTGAACAGAAAGTACTAAAGGTGTTGCCAGACCAGCTAAGACTAATGAAACCTCTTCAAAACGTTGCCAATCTTTTACTCTACCACTCCATCCGAAAGACAAAATTCCATAAATATGCTTTTGAAATGGCTTTACAGCTCGATCACGAAGCATTGCAAAATCCGGCAGTAATCCAGTCCACCAGAATACCAAAGAAACAGACAAGTAAGTAGAGATTGCAAATACATCCCACAAAAGCGGTGAATTAAAGTTCACCCAAAGTGATCCATATTGATTTGGAATTGGTAAAACCCAATAAGCTAACCAAGGACGACCCATGTGAATGATAGGGAATAAACCAGCTTGCACAACAGAAAAGATTGTCATTGCTTCTGCTGAACGGTTAATGGCCATTCTCCATTTTTGTCTAAAAAGTAAAAGAACTGCAGAAATCAATGTACCTGCGTGACCAATACCTACCCACCAAACAAAGTTGGTAATATCCCAGGCCCAGCCAATGGTTTTATTCAATCCCCAAGTTCCAATTCCAGTAGATACCGTATAAACAATACAACCTAATCCCCATAAAAAAGCGATTAATGAAATTGAAAATACTATCCACCATGTTTTATTAGCCTTACCTTCAACAGGACGAGCAATTTCCACAGAAATATCGTGGTAGGACTTTTCTCCTGTAACTAAAGGCTTTCTAATAGGTGCTTCGTAATGAGACATAATTTACTATTATAAGTTATTCAAATTAATTTATTAAGCTTCGTTAGTGTTTCTAATTTTAGTGTGATAGAAAACATTTGGTTTAGTCCCTAAATACTCTAATAAGTAATAGGTTCTTTCATCTTCTTTTTTCTGAGCAACAAGGCTTTCCTTATCATTTATATCACCAAACACCATAGCACCATTGTCACACGCATTAGAACAAGCCGTCTGGAATTCTCCATCTTTAATTGGTCTTCCTTCACGCTTAGCTTCTAAAATTGATAATTGCGTCATTTGAATACACATTGAACATTTTTCCATCACCCCTCTAGAACGTACTGTAACATCTGGATTAAGTACCATTCTACCAAGGTCATTATTCATGTGATAATCAAACTCATCATTTTTATTATATCTAAACCAGTTGAATCTTCTTACCTTATAAGGGCAGTTATTTGCACAATATCTTGTTCCAACACATCTATTATAAGTCATGTGATTTTGGCCTTGTCTTCCGTGAGCAGATGCTGCTACTGGACAAACCGTTTCACAAGGTGCGTGGTTACAATGCTGACACATTACTGGTTGGAATACAACTTCAACATTTTCTTCTGAAGGCTTTTCTAGCTCACCAAATTCAGATAGTGCGCTTCCTAAACCTTTAATGTTTTCTTTTTTCTCGTAATCGCCGATTAATGTTTCCTTAGAGGAGTAATAACGGTCAATACGCAACCAGTGCATATCCCTACTTTTTCTAATTTCTGATTTTCCGACTACCGGCACATTATTTTCACTATGACATGCAATCACACAAGCTCCACAACCCGTACAAGCATTCAAGTCAATAGACAAATTAAAATGATGACCAATAGAACGATCAAATTCATTCCATAAATCTACGTCTGGAGAGTCTACAGGAGTCTCAATGTGATCTAGAGAAACCTGTGGAGTTTTATTCCAATAATCTTTATCTTTAGTATTAAAAATCTCAAGAGTTGTCTCTTTAATGATGTCTTTTCTACCCATCATTGTATTATGCAATTGAATACAAGCAAATTCGTGCATTCCAGAAGCTTTTTCAATCTTTACTTCTTGCACTGCATTAAAATCTTTATATAAAGGATAAGCATTCACACCAACTTGCATTTCCTCTTGGATAGATTCTGTTTTACCATAACCTAAAGCTAAACCAACCGAACCTTTAGCCTGTCCTGGTTGAATATAAACAGGGACATTCTGCAATGCAGTGTTACCAACTGTAACATTAGCATAACTTCCGTTAAGCGCACCATTAGCAACATTCTTGTTCTCGAGACCCAATTCTTCGGCATCAGATCTAGAAATAGTCAAATAATTATCCCAAGAAGTTCTAGTAATAGGATCTGGGAATTCCTGAAGCCAAGGATTATTAGCCTGTTGGCCATCTCCTAATCCAGATTTTGTATATAAAGTCAATTCTAAACCAGAAGAAGTACTCTTAGTTAGATTTTTTGCTGCCGCATTAGCATTAAAAGAAGCATCTATTGAAGGCTGAAACACAGAATCCACTTGATAAAAACCATCATGCAATGTATGATTCCAAGGCATTCCGTCATGCCTTTTTGTAAAACCAGCCTTTATATAATCGTAATAAGAAAGGCTATTATCTGTCCAATCAAGCAAACACTCTTGAAAGTGTCTTGTATTAAATATAGGTTTAATTGTAGGTTGTACCAATGAGTAATCTTGGTAAGTCAACCTTACATCCCCCCAACTTTCTAAATAATGAGGTAGCGCTCCAACATAAGTGGATAACTTAGCTGTTTCATCCATGGTTAAAGCAAAATCAACAACTGTTTCTACTTTTTCTAAACCAGAAACGAACTCATCTGAATTGGGTAATGTATAAACAGGATTAACACCGCTCATAATAAGCGCCCCAACAGCTCCTGAATTCATATCTTTAACAAGTTGACTAACTTTGTTAGCATCACCTTGTCTAATCATTCTTGGGTTCTCAATATTAGTAAGCTCGCTATTCAAAGCTTCATTAATAGCTAAGCTCATCAGTTGGGCATCAACATCTTCAATACCACACAAAAGAACAGCATGCTTGCCTCCTTTTTTAAGAGACTTAACCGCTTTCTTTACGGCTTCTTGGTGCGCTTCACTCAAGTTAGTTGAAGCAACACGACCAACAATTTGGTTATAAATCTCAACCAACACCTGCTTTTGATCAGAAGGTTTTGTAGCAAAACGCTCGTCAGAATTTGCTCCTGATAAAGTCATATTTGCCTCAAACTGGTAATGCTTAGACATTTTACCTTCCTTAGGCACGCGAGACTTAGAATAAGCAGCATCAAAACCACCACCTAACCAATCTCCTAAAAAGTCAGCACCAATACCAACAATAGACTTAGCATTAGTTAAATCATAATTTGGTAACGCTCTAAGACCGTAAGTCTTCTCAAAAGCGTCTAAGGCAGCTGTTGCTGATACACTATCATAAACAACGTGCTCAACATTATTATATTTATCAGAGAACTCTTGAATCAACTGTTCTGTAGAAGGAGAAGCGAAAGTTTGAGTAAGCAATACTATTTTTTTAGTTGTGCTTTCTAATTTAGCTCTTACCTCTTTATTAAAAGATGTCCATGACGAAGACTGACCATCTACCATGGGATTTTGCAATCTTTTAATATCATATAAAGACAACACAGAAGCATGAACCCTTGGCTTTCCAGCCGTCATAGAAGTTGCATCCTTATTGCTTTCAATTTTAATAGGTCTCCCTTCTCTTGTTTTCACTAAAACACTAGCAAAATCAAAACCATCAGCAATAGTTGTTGCGTAATAATCAGCCACACCAGGCACCAAGCGCTCTGGCTGTACAACATAAGGAATAGATTTAATAACTGGACCTTCACAAGCAGCCAACGAAGCCGCTGCTGTACTAAAGCCTACATATTTAAGAAAATCCCTTCTTGAGGTTTTTGAGCTTTCTAGGTTTTCCTTATCCCCCAAAAACTCATCAGTAGGTATATGTTCTACAAACTCATTTTGCTCAAGCGCATCAACTACAGGACTATTCTCCTTAAGCTGTTCTGCACTTTTCCAATATTTCTTTTCTGATGACATATCTTGATTCAAATTTTCTTCGTTCATAATTAATTAATAGTGACACTTACCACATTCCAAACCACCCATTTCAGCAGCTGTTAGTTTGTCTACACCATACTTTTTAGATAATTCCTCGTGAATTTTCTCATAGTATGGATTATCCTCCATCTTTACGTCCGTTTCACGGTGACAATTAATACACCATCCCATTGTTAAGGAAGAGTATTGATACAAAATCTCCATTTCTTCTACAGGACCGTGACAAGTCTGGCACTCAATCTGCCCCACAGTAACGTGTTGTGCGTGATTAAAGTAAGCAAAATCTGGCAAGTTGTGAATTCTAACCCATTTTACAGGCTTGGTTTCACCAGTGTAAGATTGCGTTTCAGGATCCCAACCTGTAGCATCATATAGTTTTTGAATTTCATTATCATAAAACTCTTTTGAATATTCCTCAGTAGCAGTCTCTTCTGAAACTTCTGCTATTTGCTTATGACAATTCATACATACATTTAAAGAAGGGATACCAGAATGCTTTGATTTTCTAGCAGAAGAGTGACAATATTTACACTCAATCTCATTTTCACCAGCATGAATTTTATGCGAATAATGAATTGGTTGGATTGGCTCATAACCTTGATCAATGCCTACTTGCATCAAATAACCGTACCCACCATAAGCAACCATCAACAAAACGATAACCACACTAACAAGTACTAAAAATTGGTTTTCTGCAAAAGCCACCCAAATAGGCTTAGACTTCTCTTTCTTTTTATAAATCTCAACGTTGTTTGCTTCAGCAAAACGACGCAATGTCTTATTAACAAGCACCAAAATCACTAATAACATCAAGAACACAAAAGCCAAAATACCCAAAATCACCTCAGTTGAAACACCATCACCCGTAGCAGCAACTTCACTTGAATCATCTTTTTTAGCCGTTTTAGGCTCAGGCTTGGGTTGCTCAACATAAGCAATTATATCATCAATATCCTCATTACTTAACTGAGGAAAGGCTGGCATAGCTTGACGATTATACTCTTCATATATCTCAATTGCCTCAGAATCGCCAGAATCAATAAGCTCTTTACTGTTTTTAGTCCAAGCATAAATCCAATCTAAATCCCTTCTTTCAGTAATCCCATGAAGCGCAGGACCAACCGCTTTTTTGTAAGGCTTATGACAAGCCGCACATAGCGAATTAAAAAGCTCTTTACCCTTTTGCGGATCAGCACCAGAAACTTCTTCAATCTCCTCCGTATCATCTAGATCTGGCTCATCCTGAGCATAGACGTTAGTCAAAAATAAAAGCGAGAATAAAAGTAAAAAAATCTTCAATTTCGAAGGGCGAAATAACACCTTTTTCATATTGCGAGTTATTAATATTATTTACAAATATATTTTAAGACCTCGATTTGCCTTAAAAAATTGAGTACAAAAATAAGACAAAAAGGGAAATTTAGCCTAACCAAGATTTGTTAAAAATCAATTTAAAACGTTTCTAAATAAGGATTTGTTTCTAATTGTATTTTAATCTTAACTTTGCAGTATAGAAGTAAAAGCAAACAAATGAAGAGATTTCAATATTTTTTGATAATTATACTATTTCCTTTAACTTTTCAGTCTTTATATAGCCAAAATCGTACTACTGAAATTCAACCTAATGATTTAAAGGAGCTATTGAAAATAAGACAAAAACTAGAACGAGAGAACAAACTTAAAGAAGCTTATAAAATCCAAATTTTTTCTGGTGATTTAGAAGAAGCTAAGCAAATCAAAAAAGAGTTTGATAAGAACATAGATTTTACATGGGAATCTAAAATGATATTTGAAACTCCTAATTATAAAGTATGGGTTGGTCATTACAGAAATCGTTTAGAAGCCGACCGTGCTTTAGCCTTAATCATTGAAGAGTTTGAAGATGCACTCATACTAAGGCCTGGAAGAAATTAAAAACACAGCATCCCTTTCTGTTATATCAAAGATTAGTTTTAGTTAAATACCGGACGCTTTCCACTTACACCTATTGAAAAGCAATCTTATTTTCATTTACAATTATTCAACAAGGAACAGCTGTTTGTTGAGTTTTCTTCTTAACCTGAGTTCGGTTATAATCACAAAGTCAAAATCAATAAGGATATTCAGTTACAAGGCAATTTTTTGAAGGATAGCCTTGGCTATCGTGATAAAAA
>JAIUMH010000099.1 GCA_022565635.1 Flavobacteriaceae bacterium
GGGGTTCGACTCCCTCAGCGCCCACAAAGCTTCAACTTTAGTTGAGGCTTTTTTTTAGGGCAGTTTTTTCCTAAAACCAACTCACCTTGCCCAACTTCACAATATAAAAATCTGTTGCTTAGTGAGGGGCAAATCTTAACGATTGCATTTGCAATTAGTCTTACTTAAAAATGCTAACAAAACCTAAGTAGATGAATTTCAAAAAAAAAGCATCCGTATTCACAACTGATGCTCTTTTCTATATATACAAATAGCTTTTTAGGTATAATCTATGTCAATTTAAAGTGTACTTGGACACACAAATTCTGTTGTTTCTACGCCAATTTCTTTGAGTTCATCAAAACCACCTTCAATGTTAATGAGGTTGTGAATGCCTCTTTTTTTAAGGATAGACGCGGCAATCATAGAACGATATCCACCCGCACAATGTACATAAAATTGGTCTTTGTTTGGGAATTCAGCCAAATGAGAATTGATAAAATCTAAGGGTGTGTTGTTGGCCTCTGGAAGACGTTCTGATTGATATTCGTTGGGTTTTCTTACATCAAAAACAGGTTTCTTTTCTGTTTCATAGTGGTTTTTAAATTTTTGGGCAGGTATAGAAACTACCTGATCATATTCTTTAGCTTCATTTTTCCAACTTTCAAAACCTCCTTTTAGATAGCCAAGCGTATAATCAAAACCAACGCGAGATAAGCGAATTACCGCTTCTTCTTCTTTTCCGTGATCAGCAACAATTAATATAGGTTGTTTTACGTCTGCAATTAAAGCTCCAACCCAAGGAGCAAAAGTACCATCTAACCCAATAAAAGTGGAACCAGGAATGTGTCCTTTTGCAAAATCATCTTGATGTCTTACATCTAAAACTACAGCTCCTGTTTCGTTGGCAGCAGTTTCAAATTCATCTGGACTTAAAGCTTTTGTTCCTCTTTCTAAAATAGCATCAATATCTTCATAACCATCCTTGTTCATTTTTACGTTTAAAGGGAAATATTTTGGTGGAGGAAGTAATCCGTCTGTAACTTCCTTTACAAATTCATCTTTAGTCATATCTTCTCTTAACGCATAATTCATTTGCTTTTGATTACCTAACGTGTCAACAGTTTCTTTCATCATGTTTTTACCACATGCAGAACCTGCGCCATGTCCTGGATATACAATAATTTCATCATTTAAAGGCATGATTTTTTGACGTAGGCTATCAAATAAAGTGGCCGCCAACTCTTCTTGCGTCATATCTGCTGCCTTTTGTGCCAAATCTGGGCGACCAACATCTCCTAAAAACAGGGTGTCTCCAGTAAAAATAGCATGTTCTTTACCCGTTTCATCAATCAGTAAATAAGTAGTACTTTCCATGGTATGACCAGGCGTATGTAAAACTTTAATTTGAATATTGCCAAGTTCTAAAATTTCATTGTCTTTTGCAATTTTAGAATCAAACGATGTTTTAGCATTAGGGCCAAAAACTATTGTGGCTCCTGTTTTTTCAGCCAAAGAAATATGTCCACTCACAAAATCGGCATGAAAATGCGTTTCTAAAATGTATTTAATTGAAGCTTGATTCTCTCTTGCTTTTTTAATATAAGGATCTACTTCTCTTAATGGATCAATTATAGCTACCTCTCCGTTACTTTCAATATAATAAGCTCCTTGAGCTAAACATCCTGTATAAATTTGTTCTATCTTCATTTTTCTTTTTTTTTAAATTACGAAATCTCTTTATATATGATATAAATACCCATTACAAGTACAAACCAACCAAATCCTTTTTTCAACTTTTTACCATCAATAAAATTATTTAACCAAATTCCAACAAATATTCCAATTGCGGCCAATGCGGTAAAAATACCTAAAAACAACCAATCTATACTCAAGTTTTGCACATCACCAATAAATCCAATAAGTGATTTTACGGCAATAATTAAAAGCGAAGTAGCTACGGCTTTTTTCATTGGTAATTTTGCTAGTAAAACTAATGCAGGTATAATTAAAAATCCACCTCCAGCACCTACAATACCAGTAATAACTCCCACTACCAAGCCTTCTAGTAAAATAAGTGCGTAATTAAATTTAACTTCCTCTGGGGCATCATCAACTAAAGTTGCTGTTTTTTTCTTAGGTTTAATCATAGAATAGGAAGCCAAAAGCATAATGATGGCAAAAAAGATCATTATACCTATGTCTTTTGTGATTTCAAAATCACCTACATTAAAAAAATGATCTGGTAATGCGGGGACTAAAAATTTTCTAGTGGCATAAACAGCAATAAAGGCAGGAATGGAAAAAACAATGGCTGTTCTAAAATCAACCAAGCCTTTTTGAATGTTTCTTAAGGCGCCTACAAGAGAGGCAAAACCAACAACAAATAAAGAATATGCTGTTGCTAAAACAGGGTTAATAGCCAACATATAGACCAAAACAGGCACGGTTAAAATTGAACCTCCGCCACCAATTAAGCCTAAAACTAATCCAATAATTAGCGCTCCAAAATAACCTAAAATTTCTATGATTTCCATTAATTTTTTTATTTCTTGCTGCAAACATACGTAGCTTAATTAATAGTTAGCGTAACCATTGTTACAAAGCTAGTTAGAAGATTGTGTTTTGAATACTGTAAATTTTCAAAAAATTGAATATACTTTTTTTGTGTCTTTTGAGTTTTAAGATTAAACCAATACTAATATACCTTGTCTAATTTAAAAAAAACTAACATTTTGAAATTTATATATCAACTCACTTTTGTATGCTTATTTAATTTATTATTTTTAAATAATTTAAGTGCGCAAAGCTTCGAAATTAAAGGGAGAGTAGTAGATAGCATTCAAGATTTTGAATTAGCTAATGCTACTATTTTTGCAGAAACTCAATCAGATTCTACCTTAATTAGTTATACAGTAACAGATCAAAAAGGAGAGTTTGTGTTGACTGGTAAAACCAAAGAAGAGAAAATTAATTTGGTGGTTTCTTACACTAGTTTTTCTAATCATTATCAAGAAATTGATGTAAGCGAAAAAATTATTGATGTAGGAACAATAAGACTGCAAGAAGCAACAGAACTTTTGGATGATGTTTTAGTGAAAACACGTGTAGCTCCAGTGGTGCTTAAAACAGACACCTTAGAGTTTAATTCCAAGTCCTTCAGAACACGAGAAAATGCTAATTTAGAAGACGTTTTAAAACAGTTGCCTGGTGTTGAAGTAGATGCCCAAGGGAATATTAAAGTGAACGGTCAAGACGTTTCAAGGGTTTTAATTAATGGAAAGGAGTTTTTTGGAGATGATCCTAAAATTGCAACGAAAAACTTACCTAAAGAAATTATTGATAAAATTCAGGTAGTAGATACCAAAACTAGAGAAGAGCAGTTTACAGGAAAAGAAGCAGAATCTGAAGATAAGACCATCAATATTACTATTGAAGAAGATAAAAATAAAGGTTTCTTTTCAAGGGCTTCTGCTGGACACGGAACAAACGACCGCTATGATGTAAGTGGAATTGCCAATTATTTTGAAAATGAAAAACGCATCTCAGTTTTAGCCAGTACCAATAACATTAACTCCTCTGGTTTTAGTTTTGACGAAGTTTTTGATGCGTTGGGAAGAAGTGCTTTTGGACTTGATTTAGAGGGTGGAAATAGCGGAATTACAACTTCCAGAAATGTGGGGGGAAATTACGTAGATGAATGGGAGGATGGAAAATATGACTTGGTAGCCGATTACTTTTTTGGTGGTACAGATACAGAAAACAGAAGCTCTGTGATTCGAGAAAACATCCTTCCAGACCGAAGTTTTTTCACCAATACAGAAACCGATTCTAGGGTAAGAAATGATTCTCATCGTGCTTCCGCACGTCTTGAAATTAACCTAGATTCAATGACGCGTATTACGTATGAGCCTAGAGTAAACATCAATATATCAGAATCGCTTAACAATAGCTTTTCTGAAAATGCAGAAGCTAACGGTGATTTAATCAATACCGTAGAAACAAGTAATGTACAAGATAATATAAGGTCAGATTTTCAAAATAGACTTTCATTAACTCGAAAATTTGGTGATAAGGGTTCCTATGTAACCGCCAGAATAAATGCTCAAAACAATAGGCAAGACAATGAAAATATATTTTTCTCAGAACGAACAATCTTCAACACTAATGAAGTAGACTTACAGGATCAACTGATTGATGTACAAGCCAACGATGATCAGTATTCAACACGATTAAGCTACCGCCAAAATTTAAAAGAAAATTTATTTTTAGACATGCGTTATGACTTGGAGTTAAGACGCTATGAAAACCGTAGAAATGTGTTTGATTTTGATGCTACAACTTCAAATTATTCAGATTTTAATGAAAATTTGAGTAATGAATTTAAAGCTACAAGTAATATTCATACACCCACTGTTGGCTTGAGGTATGAGTCTGAAAAAATTAGAACAGGAGGTAGAATTGGTTTGCTTAATGCTAATTTGAATACTGATAACTTAACTCAAAATCTTAGCTTTGATAATTCTTTTAATGCCTTTTCTGCTAATGCGTTTCTGTATTATAAATTTACCAGATCAAAATCTTTATGGTTTAATTATAGAAATAACGCCAATATTCCTAGTGTTCAACAGCTTCAGCCTGTAGAAATTGTGACCAATCCTGCCAATATTATTGTTGGTAATCCAGATTTATCACCTTCATTTAATCAAACCTTTCGCTTAAGTTTTCGGAATTACGATTTCAAAACGCGTTCAGGATATAATCTATTTGCTAGTGTTACGCATATTTCAGACCAAGTTGTTCCGGTACTTTTTACCAATGAGGACTTGGTAAGAACTACAACTTATACCAATGTGAACGGAGCCATGCGTGGAAATGTTTATGCAGGTTACAACAATACTTTAGACACAGAAGGAGATGATGTAATGCGTTATAACATTGGGTTATCAGGAAATTTTAATCGCAATATTGGCTTTAGTAATGAAGTGAAATTTACTTCAGATATTTATACCGTTTCACCCAGTGTAAGTTTTACCTATGAGCGTCCTGATGTTTTCCAAATCAACCCTAAAGTACAGCTTAATTACAACAATACAGCATATGATATTTTTTCTAACCGAAATGAAGACTTTACCAATACAGAATTAGGTTTGCAATCAACTTTATTTTGGCCAAAAAATTTCACTTTTGGAAATGATCTTTCTTATTACCGTTTTGGAAATGTTTCTGATGCTTTTGATTCTACATCTTTAATGTGGAATATGAGTTTAGGATACCAGTTTTTGGATGACCGAGCTACTCTAAAACTTATTGTTTATGATTTATTGAAGCAAAATATAGCTACCCGAAGAGTCACCGGTGAGGACTTTATACAAGATGTAAATCAATTGATTTTACAGCGTTATGCCATGCTAAGCTTTACCTATAAATTCAGTAGATTTGGAGGCATGGATGGCGCACCAAACACCAATAAAGGAGGAGGAAGGTATTACCGAAGATAGGCTTTATGTTCTGCGCATATGGTTTGTGGCGAGCAAAAGTGCGCTAATTTTTCGGTCAAGGTTTTAGTTTTTAAAAAATACAATAATTTTGGGTTTAGAACTTATTTCGCCATAAACTATATGCGCTGTTGCCCACAGTACTTTTTTTTAAGCAATCTCAATATTCAGATGTTTTCCAAGTCCTAATTCAATCAGTTTGTAATAGGTCGAAACCTGAATATCGCTTAATCCACGCTCAATTCGAGAAATATAACTTTTTTTCGTTCCTGTTTTTTCAGCAAGCTCTTCTTGTGTCAAATTTGCTTCTTTACGAGCTTCTTTAAGCATAATTCCAAGTCGAAAAGCTAGAGAGTCAGCATCGTATTTGTCTCTTTTTTCAGTTCCTTTCTTTCCGTATTTCCCGATGAGAATGTCTTCAAAATCTGTTACATTTTTCATATCAATAATTTTTGTCTTTTAAATATTCCTTTTTTAGTTTTTCGGCAAGTTTGATTTCCTTTCTCGGTGTCTTTTGCGTTTTCTTTATAAAACAATTAGCAAGTACAACTAGATTTCCATCATCAAAAAAGCATAAAAGACGAATACTTTTAAAAGTCGTAATCACACGAACTTCATAAATACCGTCTGTATTTTCAAGAGCTTTAAAGAATTTTTTCGGGACTTGTCTTTCAAATCGGACTAAATCCAATACATATTCAATTTTCTCTTGAACTTTTTCTTCTTGAACTTTATAAAAGTTAGCGAAATATTCCTTGTATGCAATTATCTTTCTTACCACACAAAGTTAACTAATTAGTATACAAAAAACAAAATTTAATTTCAAAATTTTAAAGAATATGGATTTCTAGTATTGTGTGCAACTAAAAAATATACATAATTACAAATATCCCGTCCACCGACTCCGTTAGGAGTCGTATGTATATAGAAGCATGTTTATAAAAAATGTTTGTTTTTCGCTTCCACCAACTCCATTAGGAGTCGTATGTTTATAGCTATTTTTTATAAACATACAACCCTTAGCAGGGGCAAAAAAAAGTATTGCATCAATCAAATTGTATTGCAATCACAATTATTAATATATTCGCACAAAAATTTGAGAAGTGGATTATGTACTCATAGCTATTGGTTTTGTTTTGCTTGTTATTGGAGGGGAGTTTTTGGTAAAATCTTCCGTTGGTCTTTCGTTTAGACTAAAAATTTCAAAAATGGTAATTGGATTAACCGTTGTGTCTTTTGCTACTTCGGCACCAGAGCTTTTGGTAAGTATAAAAGCAGCTTTAGGCGGCAATCCAGACATTGCCTCAGGTAATGTAATCGGTTCAAACATAGCTAATATTGGTTTGGTTCTAGGTTTAACAGCTATTATAATGCCTTTGAGCTTTGATCGAGATTTCTTCCGATTAAATTGGCCGGTAATGATGATTTTTTCACTGCTTATGTATTACTTTTTTTGGACCAATTCAGAAATTGGTTTAATAGAAGGAATCATTTTAGTGGCTTTGCTTTTTATTTATTTATTTGTCTTAATTAGAAGAGCTCAAGGGGCAAAAGTAAAAGTTCAAACAGACATCAAAGAAGAGCTTAGTCAAGTGAGTTATTTTAAAATAATAGTTTGGTTAATTATTGGAGGAGTAGCGCTTTATTTTGGATCTCAATTTTTGGTAAACGGATCTGTAAATGTTGCTGAAAAATTAGGAGTTAGCCAACGAACCATTGCAGTAACAATGATTGCTATTGGTACAAGTGTGCCTGAGTTAGCGGCTTCTGTTATGGCAGCCATTAGAAATGAAAAATCAATTTCTTTAGGAAATTTAATTGGATCTAACATTTTTAATATTGGCTCTGTAATTGGTATTACCTCTATTATTCAACCCATTCAATTAGAATCTCAATTAGTGCTTACTAACGATTTGGTTTGGATGATTGCTATTAGTGCACTTATTTTACCTTTGGCATTACTTCCAAAATTTATGGAACTTAATAGATATAAAGGATTTTTGCTTTTTGCCTCTTATGTAGCTTTTTTAATACTGCTTACCCTTCATAAATTCAATTGATTTTTTGATGCAATGCTACAGTTGTTGAATTGAATTTTTTTCAAAACACAGCGTACCTTAATCTTGTATCAGTACTTTTAGATGATAATTGGTATAAACTACAATGCTTCCCTATAAAATACGATTAATTTGCTTTTAAAAAAGTTAATTGACTTTCACTCATCGTTTCAGTTGAATTTTATTGAACAGATAAAGTAGTAGCTAATTTTGGGGTGATTTTGGTGATTGATGTTAAAATTTGAAAATTACCCCTCTAAAAAAAGGGGGTGTTTTTAAAAAAATCATACTTTTGCCTCAGAAACATAAAAATTAATCATGGCTACACTTAGATTTAATGCAATTAAAGAAACTTTAAAACGTCAACCCGTTGAGGTTAATGAACCAGAGAGACGTTCAGAAATTTTTGGTCAAAATGTATTTGGCGAACACGCAATGCGCCAGTATTTGACAAAAGATTCTTACAATTCTGTAATGGAAGCGGTAGAGAAAGGTACCAAAATAGATCGTAATCTAGCAGACCATATTTCTACAGGAATGAAAGAATGGGCAATAAGCAAGGGAGCAACTCATTATACGCATTGGTTTCAGCCTTTAACCGGTGCTACAGCAGAAAAACACGATTCGTTTTTTGAAACTGTTGAAGGCGGAAGAGCTATTGAAAAATTTAACGGCGGGCAGTTGGTACAACAAGAGCCGGATGCTTCATCTTTACCACATGGAGGGATTAGAAATACATTTGAAGCACGTGGTTACACCGCTTGGGATCCTACATCTCCTGCTTTTATTGTAGGGACTACCTTGTGTATTCCTACTGTTTTTGTTTCTTATACAGGAGAGGCATTAGATTATAAAACACCACTTTTACGCTCATTAAGCGCTTTAGATCAGGCGGCTACAGATGTGGTAAAATATTTTGATAAAAAAGTAACTAAAGTAACCGCTACTTTGGGTTGGGAGCAGGAATACTTCTTAATTGATTCTGCTTTGGTTTCTTCAAGACCTGATTTGTTAATGTCTGGAAGAACTTTGTTGGGGCACTCGCCAGCTAAAGGACAACAGCTTAACGACCATTATTTTGGTTCAATTCCTACCCGTGTCTTAAACTATATGAGAGACCTAGAAACACAATGTATGTATTTAGGAATTCCTGTTAAAACAAGACACAATGAAGTAGCTCCTAATCAGTTTGAATTAGCCCCTATTTTTGAAGAAGCTAATTTAGCAGTTGACCATAATTCACTTTTGATGGAAGTGATGAATAAAACTGCAGAACGTCACCATTTTAGAGTGCTTTTTCATGAAAAACCTTTTGCCAACGTAAATGGAAGTGGAAAACACAACAATTGGTCTCTAGCCACAGATACTGGATCTAACTTACTAAGTCCAGGAAAAACACCAATGAAAAATCTTCAGTTCTTAACATTCTTTGTCAACACCATAAAAGCTTTTCATGATCACGAGGAATTAATGCGTGCTACTATTGCTTCAGCTTCAAATGATCATAGATTAGGTGCAAATGAAGCCCCTCCAGCAATTATGTCTGTATTTATTGGTTCTCAATTGACTAAAGTTTTAGATGAACTTGAAAAAGTAACCGATGGAAAATTGTCTCCAGAAGAAAAAACAGACCTTAAGTTAAATGTGGTGGGTAAAATTCCTGAAATTTTATTGGATAATACAGACCGAAACAGAACCTCTCCATTTGCATTTACAGGTAATAAATTTGAATTAAGAGCGGTAGGCTCTACAGCAAATTGTGCTGATCCTATGACGCTTCTTAATGCAATTGTTGCCAAACAATTGAAGGAGTTTAAAAAGGAAGTAGATGCGTTAATTGCTAAAAAAATGAAGAAAGATGACGCCATCTTCAATGTGTTGAGAGAGTACATTAAGGCTTCTAAAAAAATTAGATTTGAAGGCGACGGATATGGTCAAGCTTGGGAAGATGAAGCGGCTAAAAGAGGTTTGAGTAATAACAAAACCACACCTACTGCTTTACAACCAAAAATTTCTGACCAAGCTAAGGAACTTTACACCAATTTGAACATAATGAATGAGCGTGAAATTGTTGCGCGCTATGAAATTGAAATTGAGGATTACGCTAAAGAAATTCAGATAGAAGGTAGAGCGCTAGGAGATATTGCTAGAAATCATGTTATTCCTACAGCCATTAAATACCAAAACGTAATTATTCAAAATGTACGTGGATTAAAAGATCTTTACGGTGAGTCTTTTGCTTCAAAAGCGCAAGAACAAATGAATATAATTGATGCAATTTCAACGCATATTGAAAAAATAAACGCAAGCATTGAAGACATGATTGATGCCAGAAAAAAAGCCAACAATCTAGAAGATGCAACTCAAAAAGCGTTTGCGTATTGTGATGAGGTAAAGCCACATTTTGAAACTATACGTTATCACTGTGATAAACTTGAACTTTTAGTGGATGATGAATTATGGCCATTAACTAAATACAGAGAAATGTTATTTACTAGATAATTTTTTTTTCTAACTCATTTTAAAAAAAAACCTCAATTTTCTCTTCGAATTTTGAGGTTTTTTTATACCAGTTATTATTTGAAATTACTGTAAAAGAAAATAGCCTGTCCCGAC
>JAIUMH010000100.1 GCA_022565635.1 Flavobacteriaceae bacterium
TCTGAATTCCTTTTATCAACTAGACTAGGTGGATAAAAGGAATTCAGAACATAAAAATTCAGGTGATTTAGGAAGATTTGTTGTTTTGAACAAAGATAAAATATGGGAGTATGAGCAAGAAGTGAGATTAATTTATGATCTAGTTTCAACTAAAATGCAGGCTGAGGTACTTCTACAAAATGAAGGTAAAAATATAGATATTCCATTTGATCATAAAATGATTTCAAAAGTAATTTTTGGATGTAGGTCTAAAGAAAAAAACGTAAACTCAATAATTCAAAAGTTTTCTGTATTAGAGCACTATCCAAAGTTTCAAAAAATGAATTTAAATCCATCTACACTAAAATTGGAGGCTTTAGGCATAACTATTTAGCTTACATTACTTAGTTTATATTCTAACTTAAAAACTCTTTCTAAAATCCAAAACCCTTTTTAACTAAAATTACGTATTTTGCAAACTAGAAAAACACTGAACTTGTAATGTCAAAAAACATCAACCAAAATCCTGAACAAATAGCAAGAGACAAAATAGATGAAATGCTTCATCAAGCTGGATGGGTTGTGCAGTCCAAAAATGAAGTTGACTTATTTGCTAGCAAAGGGGTGGCAGTTCGTGAATGCCAAACTGATGTTGGTCCCGCAGATTACGTCCTTTTTGTGGATGCCAAACCTGTGGGAATTATAGAAGCCAAAAGAGAAGACGAAGGTCATCGTTTAACCGTAGTAGAAGAACAATCTACCAATTATGCTAAGGCTAAGCTAAAGTACCTAAATAACGACCCACTTCCTTTTGTATATGAAAGTACAGGAACAATATCTCGTTTTACAGATTATAGAGATCCAAAGCCAAGAGGAAGAAATGTATTTTGGTTTCACCAACCCAACACCATTGCAGAATGGATCAAAAAAGGAAAAAGCCTAAGAGAACGTTTGCTTTCCATGCCTAACTTAGATGAAACAGGCTTGCGACCAGCGCAAATAGTTGCTATTAATAACTTAGAGCATTCCTTCAAAAAAAATAGACCTAAAGCACTTATTCAAATGGCTACAGGAGCGGGGAAAACCTTTACCGCCGCTACCTTTGTATATAGATTGCTAAAGCATGTGGATGCCAAAAGAATTTTATTTCTTGTAGATACCAAAAACTTAGGGGAACAGGCAGAACAAGAATTCATGACCTTTAAGCCCAATGATGACAATAGAAAGTTCACAGAATTATACAATGTACAGCGTTTAACTTCTAGCTATATTGCATCAGATAGCCAAGTTTGTATCTCTACCATACAACGTTTATACTCCATTTTAAAAGGTGAAGAGCTAGAAGAAAGTGCAGAGCTTCACAACCCCAATGAAAGTACGTGGCTAAAGAGTAAAATGAACGAAAAAAAAGCCATTCCTGTAGATTATACTCCAAAAGTTCCCATAGAGCAATTTGATTTTATCGTTATAGATGAAGCTCACCGCTCTATTTATAATTTATGGAAACAGGTGTTGGATTATTTTGATGCTTTTTTAATAGGGCTTACGGCAACTCCAGATAAAAGAACCTTTGGATTTTTCAATGAAAATGTAGTAAGTCAATATACCTATGAAGAATCTGTAACCGATGGAGTGAACGTTCCTTATGATGTATATACCATTGAAACAGATATTTCTCAAAAAGGGGCAAAAATAGAGTCAGGTTGGTTTGTAGATAGAAGAGATAAACTCACGAGAAAAAAAAGATGGCAACAAGAAGATGAAGATACCGAATACAAGCGTAACGATTTAGATAAAAAAGTAGTAAACCCTAGCCAAATAAGAAATATAATTCGAGAGTATAAAAGAGCTTTAAAAACAACTATTTACCCTAATCGTTTAGATGAAAAGGGAGACTACGAAGTTCCAAAGACACTTGTGTTTGCAAAAACAGATAGTCATGCAGATGATATTATCAAAATTATTCGAGAAGAATTTGATGAAGGAAACGACTTCTGCAAAAAAGTAACCTATAAAATTGAAGAAGACCCAAAGTCTGTTTTAAACCGCTTTAGAAATTCGTATTATCCACGTATTGCAGTAACGGTAGATATGATTGCCACAGGAACCGATGTGAAACCCTTGGAAGTACTTCTCTTTATGCGGGATGTAAAAAGCATCAATTATTTTGAACAAATGAAAGGGCGTGGTACTAGAACCATCAATAAAGATTCCCTTCAACTTGTATCAAGAACCGCCAATAGTAAAACCCATTTTGTAATTGTAGATGCCGTAGGTGCTACCAAATCTAAAAAAACAGATAGCAGACCTCTAGAAAGAAAGCCTAGCGTAGCTATGAAAGATTTATTGGGCGCAGTAACCATGGGAGTGGCGGAAGAAGACTTGTTTTTATCACTTGCTAACCGATTAATACGCTTAGAAAAACAACTCACAGATAAAGAGAAAGACAATCTTCTAGAATATTCTAACGGAAAAAATTTAAAACAAATCACCAAAGAGCTTATTACAGCTTATGATCAAGATGCTATAGAAGAAAAAGCCCAAGCTGAAATTGACCAAATATCCCCAGAAGATAGAACTCCAGCCCTTATTCAAGAAGTTAAGGATAAAGCCCAACAAAGTCTCATTACAGAAGCTAGTAAAACATTTAATGGTAAGTTTAATGACTACTTAGAAAACGTAAGAAAAGAACACGAGCAAATTATAGATAGCATCAATATAGACACAATTACCAAAAGTGAATGGGACACCAACTTAGCAGATAAGGCAAAGGAAATAGTAAAAGACTTTAGTGCTTATTTAGAAGCCAACAAAGACGAAATAAAAGCCCTAAGTATATTTTATAACCAACCTTACAACAGAAGAGAAATCACTTTTAAGATGATTAAAGAAGTGATGGAAAAAATGAAACTAGAAAAACCACAACTAGCTCCAGATTATGTTTGGGATGCTTACAGCCAATTGGAAGAAGTAAAAAGCAAACAACCCAAAGATGAATTAACCGCTTTGGTATCCTTAATAAGGAGAGCCTGTGGAATTGATAGTAATCTGACAGCTTTTGATAAAACGATTGATGAAAACTTCAAAAATTGGATTTTCAAGCAAAATGCGGGAAAACACAATAGATTTGACAAAGAACAAATGCAATGGTTGCGCATGATAAAAGACCACGTTGTAAGCAGTTACCATATTGAAATAAACGATTTAGATTACACGCCTTTTGATAACCAAGGTGGCAGAGGTAAAATGTATCAACTGTTTGGAAAAGAAATGGAAGTGGTGATTAGTGAATTGAATGAAGTTTTGGTAGCGTAATGAAAAAATACAAAAACAAATATCGTATAGAATCTAATAGAAGGAGAGGATGGAATTATGCAAATAATGGATTGTATTTCATTACGATTTGTACCCAAAACAGAGTATCTAATTTAGGATATATTGAAAATAATAAAATGATATTGTCCGATTTTGGCAAAATTGTAAAACAAGAATGGTATAATTCATTTAAAATACGTGATGAATTATGGTTAGATGAATTTATTTTAATGCCCAATCATCTACACGCCATTGTGGAATTGGTAAACCATAATAACATAATTATCAATCAAAACAATATTAATGATAAAAAAAATGATTGTGATGTAATTGTTGACAATTCAATAAATATGGGGAACGGAACGCATGGTGGGGAAGGAACGCCCGTTGGGAACGGAATGGCCGGCGGCGATGGAACGCATGTTGGGGATGGAACGCGTGTTGGGAACGGAACGCGTGGTGATGATGGAACGCGTGGTGATGATGGAACGCGTGGTGTAGAGACGAACGGCCGTTCGTCTCTACAACGCCAACCAAAATCCATATCATCATTTATCGCAGGATTTAAATCGGCTGTAAATTCAAAAATTGATGATTATATTGATGCACATAATTTGAACATTCCAAAATACAATCGGAAAAATCATTTTTTTCAACCCAATTACCATGACCATATAATACGCAACCAAAATTCATATCAAAACATTAAAAATTACATTATAAATAACCCCGCCAAATGGGAAAACGACAAATTCAATCCTAATAACACCAATCAAAACAAATAAATAACAGAATGAAAGAAGATTGGATAGAATGTACTTTTGAAGAATTGTTAGATTACGAACAGCCAACAAAATATATTGTAAAAAGCACTAAATACGATGACAATTATAAAACACCAGTACTGACTGCTGGAAAAACTTTTATAAAAGGGTACACTAATGAACCTGATGGTATTTTTGAGAATTTACCAACAATAATTTTTGATGATTTTACAACCGCTTCTCAATTTGTGAATTTCAAATTCAAGGTGAAATCATCTGCAATGAAAATTCTTGTTCCTAAAAGTAAATTGGTAAATATGCTTTTTACATACTATGCAATGCAAGTAAATCGAGTTAGAAGTGATACACATAAAAGATATTGGATTTCTGTGTTTGCAAAAAAGAAGTTTCTATTACCCTCGTTGGGTATCCAAAAAGCCATCGTCTCCAAAATAGAAACCTTATTTTCAGATTTAGACCAAGGCATAGCCGACCTTAAAAAAGCACAAGACCAACTCAAAATTTATAGGCAAGCGGTACTTAAAAAAGCTTTTGAGGGGGAATTGACAAAAGAATGGAGGGATAAACAAACTGATTTACCTTCAGCTGATGAATTGTTGAAACAGATAAAAGAAGAGCGTCAAAACTATTTTGACCAACAATTAGCTATTTGGAAAGAAGCAGTTATAATTTGGAAAGAAAACAAAAACGATGACAAAAAACCAGCAAAGCCAAAATTCATTAAAAAATTAGTTCCTTTCTCTAATGAAGAATTACAGGAACTGCCAAATCTTAACAAAAATTGGCAATGGGTCAAAATTGATAAAATTGCCAGTCATGAAGCAAGTTCTCTAAAGGCTGGACCTTTTGGGTCATCACTAAAAAAAGAATCTTATGTTGAGTATGGGTTCAAAATATACGGACAAGAACAAGTTATCTCAAATAATCATCAAATAGGTAACTATTACGTTAATGAGGAAAAGTATAACTCTTTGATTAACTGTGCCGTCAAACCGTTTGATGTATTAATATCACTTGTCGGAACTGTTGGTAAAGTATTGGTTTTGCCAGAGAATTGTGAAAGAGGGATTATTAATCCTCGTTTGGTAAAAATCACCCTTAGTAAGTTTTACAACCCTATTTTTTATAAATATTATTTTGAAAGTGCTTTTTTAAAGAGTATATATAGTATCAAATCACATGGGGCAACAATGGATATTCTCAATCTAGGCATTATTAAAGAGCTACCCTATCCTTTATGCACACTAACAGAACAACACCAAATTGTAAAAGAAATAGAGTCCCGTTTATCCGTTTGTGATGCCGTAGAGCAAAACATCAGCGAGAGTTTAGAAAAAGCCAATGCCTTACGCCAAAGCATCCTTAAAAAAGCTTTTGAGGGTAAATTGCTGAGTGAAGAAGAGATAGCCAAATGCAAAGCTCAGCCAGACTATGAGCCGGCGAGTGTGTTGTTGGAGAGGATAAAGGAGGAGAAAAAACAAAAGTAATGGCGAAAGAGGTAATTAAAATAATGGTTTCTTCTGCTGTGTATGGATTTGAAAATGAAATACGCCAAATTTGTGCAACCATAGATTCATACAGTAATTCAAAATACACCTATAAAGTTCTTAATAGTCATATCGGTTCTATTCCTTCAATTCCTGGTCTTTCACCAACAGATTCTTGTTTAAGAGCTGTTGAAGATTGCGATTATTTTTTAGGTATTATATTACCTAGATATGGCTCAGGTATAACGCATCAGGAATTTGACAAGGCTATAGAGTTAAATAAACCAAGAGGTTATTTGTCTCATTTTTCTGTGCGTTATGCAAGAGATATTTTAGCCCAATTTATGTATCTTGATATTAAGAAAAGAGATAAAAATCCAGATTTCAAATTTAAACCTACGCCTGTTTTTCAGGATGTACGAATTATTGATATGTATAACGAGGCTATTGGTGATGGAAAACCAATAGAGCAACGTTTTTGGGCACAAGAATTTGGTCATACAAATGGAGACGCCTTGGTTCACGTAGAAGCCAATTTTAGTGATATTGAAAGATTTAAGAATGATTTAGATATAGTGAATAATGGATAAAAACGAACAACTTTTGACAAACCTTATAAAACAAGGTGAAAGTGAACAACTAGAGTTCAAAACTGTTGTTCATAAAGATAGTATTGCAAAAAACCTTTGTGCATTTTTAAATGCAGATGGAGGAAGATTAATTGTAGGTGTCGCTGATGATGGTGAAGTTTTAGGTATTGAAAATGCTGTTTCCTATAAAGAAGATATGCAAGAATTTTTAATCAATGCTATTGTCCCAGATGTGCCTATTAGTATTTCGGTTGAAATTTTAAATCAAAAAGAACTATTGGTTTTTAAAGTTTGGGGTGGTAGTAAACAGCCCTATATTTATGATGGTAGTATATTTTACAGAAAAGGAAACAAAACCCAAAAGGCAACATCAAAAGAAATAGCCTCGCTTATTCACGATAGGCAACAATCTGAACAACATTGGGAACGCCAACTAGCGCTAGGTGTGGATTTAGAAGATTTAGATATTGACTTAATAAAAACAACTATTTCTGTTTCTAAAGTTAATAACCGAAGTAGTTTTAAGAAAGATGATATTTTAGAATTTCTTACACATTATGGTTTATATATCAACGGTTCTTTCACTAATGCTTCTGTAGTTTTATTTGCTAAAAATCCAAGTAAATTTATTCCTCAAGTCAGGGTTCGGCTTACTGAATATGCAGAAGGGAAAAGTGATAATGCTTTAATTCGAAATGAAATTTATGAAGGTAACTTATTTGAAACAAGAGATAAATTAGAACGTTACGTAAATGGCTTAGGTGTTAGAAGTGTATTTGATAAAAAACAATGGAAACGTATTGATTTCACTTTTCCTAAAAGAGCATTACAAGAAGGAATTATCAATGCCTTAATGCATAGAGATTATAGTAGTTTTTCAAGTAGTGTAACCATTAGTGTTTTTCCAGATAAGTTTGTGGTTTCTAATAGTGGAAAACTTCCAGATGACATTGAGATAAAAGATTTAAAAAAGAATCATGACTCACACCCTGTTAATCCAGACATAGCACATATTGTATTTCTTAATGGTTTAATTGATAAACTTGGTAGAGGTACTATTAGAATGATAGAAGAATGCAATGATGCTGGATTAAAAGCGCCTATATGGAAAGAAACTTCTAGTGGTGTTGTTCTTACTTTTAATGGTCCTAAAGGTCTTTCTGAAAAGAAAGAGAGAAATGATGCTGTAAATGATGCTGTAAATGATGCTGTAAATGATGCTGTAAAACAGTTTATAAATGATGCTGTAAGTGATGCTATAAATGATGCTGTAAGTGATGCTGTTATTAATCGCTTAATACAAGAAGTTTTGCTACTTGTAGCAGAAGGAGGGAAAGGTCTAAAAGATTTAATGGATTCGTTTAATGTGGCAAGAGCAACTATGCAAAGAGATATGGCACTCTTAAAAGCACATCAATTTGTAGTGTTTAAAGGCTCGCCTCGAACAGGTGTTTATGAAATAACAGATTCATTTAAAAATAAAACAGAAAAATTAGAGAATGACAGATAGTTCAATTATATCAAAAATTTGGAACCTTGCCAGCGTACTAAGAGACGATGGTGTTGGTTATGGAGATTACTTAGAGCAAATTACCTATTTGCTATTTCTTAAAATGGCAGATGAACTCAACAAGCCACCTTATAATAAAGGCTTAGCTTTTCCAAAACTTAAAGACGTAGAAGGCAATGAAATTCCAGATGGTGAAGTTTGTGATTGGGAAACCTTATCAAGCAAACGTGGAGCAGAATTAGAGTCTTTCTATGTCCAATTACTGAGAACACTTTCTACAGAAAAAGGAACACTAGGTCAAATTTTTACTAAGAGTCAGAATAAAATACAAGACCCCGCCAAATTACTAAAAGTAATTAACCTCATAGACAAAGAAGATTGGTCGATGATGGGTGCGGATATAAAAGGTAAAATTTACGAAGGACTTTTAGAGAAGAATGCAGAAGATACCAAAAGTGGAGCAGGGCAATATTTTACGCCCAGAGCATTAATCAAAACTATGGTAGCCTGTGTACAGCCTAAGCCTTTAAAAACCATCTCAGACCCTGCATGTGGTACAGGAGGCTTCTTTTTAGCCGCTTACGATTGGATAGTGGAAAATCACAGCCTAGACCGAGAAGAAAAAGAGTTCATTAAAAACAAAACCTTTTACGGTAATGAGATAGTAGCTAATACCCGTAGAATGTGCTTGATGAATATGTACTTACATAACATCGGAGAAATTGATGGAGAATCTTTTATAAGTCCCAATGATGCTTTAGTTTCAGACGATGGTACTCGATATGATTATGTATTGGCTAATCCACCCTTTGGTAAAAAAAGTACAATGTCATTTACCAATGAACAAGGCGAAGTAGAAAAAGAGGATTTAAGTTACAATCGTCAAGATTTTTGGGAGACTACATCCAACAAACAGTTGAACTTTCTACAGCATATCAAAACGCAATTAAAAATCAATGGAGAAGCCGCTGTGGTACTTCCAGACAACGTTTTATTTGAAGGAGGTGCGGGAGAAGAAGTAAGAAAACAATTATTAAAAACGACTAACTTACACACTATTTTACGCTTACCAACAGGTATTTTTTATGCACAAGGTGTAAAAGCAAATGTGCTGTTTTTTACCAATAAACCAGCAAGTAAGGAGGCTTGGACAAAGGAAATTTGGTTTTATGATTACAGAACAAATGTACACCATACACCAAAGAAAAACCCAATGAGAGAAGAGCATCTACAAGAGTTTGTAGAATTGTATAAAGGTGAAAATTTAGCTCATAGACAAGAAACTTGGACCGAGGAAAATCAAGACGGTAGATGGAAAAAATACACCTACGATGAAATCATTGCTAGAGATAAAACAAGTTTAGATATATTTTGGTTAAGGGATAAAAGCCTTACAGATTTAGAAAACCTTCCCGATCCAGATATCTTAGCCAATGAAATCATGGAAAATTTGGAGTCTGGATTGAATAGCTTTAGAAGTATCGTTGAGGTAATTCAAGAGGATGAAAAGTAAAAATTAAAAATACCGAACCCATGAAAACCTATTATTTACTTTACTTGCTAGTGTTAAGCCTAATAAGCTTTACGTTTAATGAAAATTCAAATCCAGAATCTGCAAAAATTGGTAATCAAGTTTGGATGACTAAAAACTTAGATGTAGAAAGATTTAGAAATGGAGATTTAATTCCACATGCTAAAACAAAAGAAGAATGGTCTGAAGCCTTAAACAATAAAACCCCTGCTTGGTGTTATTTTAATAACGACCCTAAAAATGGAGCAACACATGGCAAAATGTACAATTGGTATGCGGTAAAAGACAAAAGGGGCTTAGCTCCTGAAGGTTGGAAAATACCTAAGTCAAAAGATTGGGAAATTTTAGTTTCTAATTTGAAAACTCAAGCGGATAAAAATAAACTTGGCTGGACATACAACCAAAACACAAATCAACTTGAAGATAAAAAGAAAACCTTTGGAGGCTATAGGCATAGGTTTGGAAGGTTTAGTTGGGAAAATCAGCGTACTTATTACTGGACATCTACTGCTGTAAGTAACAGTCATGCTTGGTCTTTTCTTTTAGCAGATGAGTTTGGTACAATCTTAAAGGATGGCGGAAATAAAGGAGATGGTAATTATGTGAGGTGTGTTAGGGTGGAGTAGAAAATAGTCTTGTTTCAAAATCTATTTTTTAAGCTCATTTTGTTTGTTGAAATATTTATATTTGTAAATCTTTAAAAATCAATTACTATGAAAAATAAATTCCTATTATTAATATTGAGTTCAATAATTAGTTTTAGTTGTCAAGAACCTATTAAAAATGGCAAAAAAGCTAAAAGTGTTGAAGTAAAAGAAAAAAAAGAACCTAGTTATGAACCCATTTTTTTAAACTTAAGTCCAAAGCTAAGTTATGATGATTTTAAATCAAAATTGAATGAAAACCCTGAAGTAGAAAATGGTAAATTTCCTTTCTATTTATT
>JAIUMH010000101.1 GCA_022565635.1 Flavobacteriaceae bacterium
ACATTAATTGAATACATCAATCAAAAAGAAAATACAAAATTCAAGAATGATTCGTTTATAAACTCAAAATTACAACGCACAGATAAACTCCGTTTATTTGGTGCTAAATTTTTTGATGCAGAAAATCTTGAATCATTTTTTCTTTCCCCTATTTTCAAACAAAAGCACCAACCTTCTGAAAACTTCTCTTTAATAGAATACTTTTATACAAAAGCAAATAAAGAAGAGAGCAAAGAATGGAATGAAAAGTTAAAAGAAATACCATTCATTTTTGCAGAAGGAGAAAAATTAAAAAGCCCACAATCCGTTTGTTTCCCTACACTAACTTTTGAAACAGAATTTGGCGATGGAGTTACTTTAATTCACAATGAGGTTTATACAAAAATTGACAACAACAGTAAAGTAAAAAACTGGCTTGAGCAATTAGGTGTAAAAGAGCCTTCTGATTTATCTTACTTAGAGAATGAAATTATAGGAGATATTGAAAATTGTATAAATCAAGAAAATTACTTGCAAGTAACAAGGTATCTTTTTAACCAACACAAAAAATCACTGCTTACCGATTTACATTATGACCAACTACAAGTTTTAAAATTATTTACAACTACAAATGAGCTAATCCCTGCGAACCAGTGCTTCTTGTCTGACATTTATGAGCCTTCACTCAGATTGCAAAAAGTAAATAATGTTTGTAAATTCATATCTGACAACTACAAGCAAGACAAAGATTTGGCAAGTGAATGGAAAACCTTTTTTCTTTATATCGGAGTAGTAGAAAATGTTGAACTAAAAGAAATTCGATTGTCAAATACAAATGCAAAAGAACTGTATAGGAGTTTTTTGCCGTTTTTTGAAAAGTATTCAACTCAAAAATATAATGCTAATTCAG
Source organism: Flavobacteriaceae bacterium (assembly GCA_022565635.1). Lineage (GTDB taxonomy): Bacteria > Bacteroidota > Bacteroidia > Flavobacteriales > Flavobacteriaceae > Psychroflexus. Next base: position 890 of record JAIUMH010000101.1, read on the forward strand.
GTGGAATATATCACAATACTATTTCGACATATTCACTTACTGTTTATTCCTTGATAGAGTTTTCAACTCAATATGATTTTTCAAAACATTTTTGGGAAAAGGTATTAAAAACAAAATTCAAAAGAACAAATAATGATAAAGGATTTGCAGCTTGGCAAAACAAAACAGACTTGGACGAAAATTTGTTTAGTTGGTGTGTTGAACATTCTGACATTTTCCCAACGACATTAAAGGATTGCAGAAAAGCATCTGAAGTATTTATTAGCGACAAAGAAGTTTTTGACATTGCAGCCAAACATCTCCCAGTATTTGACTATTCAGAGCCAATTACAGATGATTGGAGAACGCTTTTGCCTTTCAAAGACAAGTTAGAGTTGAATGATTATTTGACCGTTCTTGAAAAGATTGCAGAACAAACAGAAGAAGATGAAATATTAAGGAAATACAACCGCAAGAAAATCGGTTTGATTTACAACAAACTTTCTTCTTTACTTCCAAATTATTCAGAAGAAAAAAAGGAAGCAATTAAGAATTGGGCAACAGAAAACAAGCTGCTTTCAGCCAATGGAAAATTTGAAAATGCAAACGAACTCAAGTGGATTAAAATTGACGGATTTACAACCGCATCGGAGAAACTAAAAATTATTCAGTTTCCCGAAAATTGCGACATAAATTCAAAATCATTTGAAGAACTCATTTCACTTTTTCAAGTTCAAATAATTGACAAATTCATTCCTACTTTTGAGAAGGAGAAAATGGATTTAGAGTTAAAGACTAAACTTCAAAACATTCTTCCATATTTCGTTGCTATCATTGAAAAGAAACAATATGCCGACTTCATAAAAGAATTTGACCGACTGTTTTCAGTTGTAACAAAAACGGAATTCTTTAACGCAGCAGAAATAAAACTTTCATTCAAGTATCAAAAAGAAACCATAGAAGGAGCTTCACTAAATGTTTTCAGAGAGTTGAACAGTTTTTACTTCAAAGGAAGATGGAGAAGCCCGATAACGATGTTCACTTTGATTCCTGAACTTTCATCTTTGTTAGAAGTAGCGGGGTTAAATGACGAGTTGCGACTTTTATTACAACTTGACGAAACAGAAATTATTGAATGGCTGTCAGGGTTAGGTTACGACATTGCCGACATCAAGACAAAGCCCGAATACCAAACAGCTAAACAGAAAGTTAAAATAGAAGCAACTGCAAAAACTCAAACTACAGCCACAGCAGAAAATGAAGTTGCAGAACCAGAAGAAAATTATCAAGAGTATGTTGAAGTCCAACAGCCCGAAAGTTTTGAACCCGAAGTTAAAGCACAAGACATTGATGCAACCAACATCAAACCAAGACGCAAAAAATTTGTAGCAGACAATTCAACAGAGCAACCGCAATATCAAGAAATCGCAGACGATGAAGTTCGCTTTGCAATTGGTAGATGGAGTGAGGAATTTGTTTTTAAGAATCTACATAAATGGGGCAACTATTCAGAAATAGTTTGGGAGAACGAAATTGATGAAAGCGGAAAACCTTATGACTTCAAACTTATAGAGAACGGAAAAACAAAATTCATTGAAGTAAAAGGAACTCCATCTTCCAAGAAAGACCTTATCTATCTTTCTTCCAACGAATGGAATTTAATGTTTGAGCAAAAGGATAATTACATTCTGATAAGAGTTTACAACGCTGGTAACACAAATGTTTTTCCTGAAATAATAGAAAACCCAAGTCAACAAATTGAGCAAGGTTCAATTCAAGTTGCATTACGAGTATGACACGACAACTCAACATAGACAATGCTTTCAACGAACGGACGACAAGAACCACTGGCTATAACAGCACCTACCCAAAAGGCGGGGTTTCATGTTCCAAAGACAGTTTTGTGGTTAATCAAACATTAGTTTTTCAAATCAAGTTTTGTGGTAAAAGTCCCGCCCTTCGGGTAGCTGCAAAACGTTGGGCGTCATTATAAAAGAACCCGAAACACAAGGAACAATATAGAATAAATGAAAGCAAACGAAACGAAAGTAGAAGACTTTTTATCTTCAAATAAGACACAATTTGTAATTCCAGTCTATCAGAGAAATTACGATTGGTCGACAAGCCAATGTAAACAACTTTTAGACGACATTTTAGAAGTTGGAACGAGTAATAAAATGAATGCTCATTTCATTGGAAGTGTTGTTTATGTTCACGATGACGTTTATACTTCTTCCAGAATCAAAGAATTGACAGTTATTGACGGACAACAGCGTTTGACAACATTAACTTTAATTTACTTGGCTCTTTATCGTTTGGCTATTGAAATCGGAGACAAGGGACTTGAAGCCGAAATTTCTGAAACCTATCTGACTAACAAGTTTGCACCCGAAGAAGAAAAACTAAAACTTCGACCTACTGAAAATAATGACAAAGCAATAAAATACCTTTTGAGAAGCGACAAAGACGAAGAGTTCAGCGACTTTTCAAAAGTTATAGACAATTTCAATTATTTCAACAGTCGGATAAGTGAAGAAAATTTAGAGTTCGTTCTCAAAGGTCTCGCAAAACTAATGTTTGTAGAAATCTCGCTTGACAGAGAAAAAGACGACCCACAAAGAATTTTTGAGAGTTTAAACTCGACAGGTCTTGAATTATCACAAGCGGACTTAATTAGAAATTACATTTTAATGGGTCTTAATCGTGGAGACCAAAACAAAATTTACAACAACTATTGGGAAATCATAGAGAAACTTGCAAAAGATGAAACCCTGAATACAAGCAAAGTATCGGATTTTATTAGAGATTATTTGACTTTAGTTAATAACAAAATACCGAATAAAAGCAAGGTTTATTTAGAGTTTAAAGCTAAATTTCCAACAACTGATTTACAAGAATTAGAATCTAATCTCTCACCAATAAAATCTCTTGTTAAGTTTTACAATAAACTTCTCAACCCCAAAAATGAATCTGACAAAGACATAAGATTACAACTTGAATATATAAACCGACTTGAAGTAAATGTGGCATATCCGTTTTTGATGAAAGTCTATGAAGATTATTCTGAAAGCGTAATAGACAAAGCAACTTTTATCAAAGTATTGGATTTTATTCAATCTTTTGCTTGGAGGCGATTTATAGTAGGCTTACCTACAAACGCACTCAACAAAATATTTATGACACTTTATGAAAAAGTGGATAAAGATGATTATTTGTTGTCATTACAAAAATGGTTACTTAAAAGACCAGCTTCGCAACGTTTCCCAAAAAATAAGGAAGTTATTGAAAGCCTTAAATTAAAAGATGTCTACAACATAAAATCCAAAAACAGAACTTATCTACTTGAGCGACTTGAAAATTTTGACAATAACGAGCCTGTAATAATTGAAGGTAACACAGATATAACTATTGAACACATTTTCCCCCAAAATCCTGACCCTAAATGGAAAGTTGATTTAGGAGCAGATGAATATAATTTGATTAAAGAAACCTATCTAAACACAATTGGTAATTTGACATTATCGGGCAATAACGGAAAACTTGGTAATAAACCATTTGCGTTTAAAAGGGATTTAGAGAATGCAGGATATAAAGACAGTCGTTTATGGCTCAATAAATATTTATCAATTTCCGAAAAGTGGGATAAAGCAGAAATCGAAAGACGTTTTGACCTTCTTGCTGAACGATTTTTGAAAATTTGGCAAATGCCACAAATTGAATTAGAAGAAAGAGATGAAAACAATGAAGTGAACATTTTTGAAGCAGAAGACCCAAAACACAAGAAATTAGAGTATGCGATTTTCTTCGACCAAAAAATAGAAGTTAATCAAGTTGCCAAATTGTATGTAGAAGTATTTAAACAACTTTTTGAATTACAGCCAGAGACATTTTTTACAACTGACTTGGCTGAAAAAATTACTTTGACCAAAAATCCAAAAGAAGGAAATCCAAGACAAGCAGTTGCAATAAATGATACTTATTACATTGAAGCGAATATTGACAATATTGGAAAATTTGAGAAAATAAAACACGCTTTGACAATATTTGATTCAGAAGATGAATTGACAATAAAGTATGCGGAAAATGAATAACGAACGCCCAACATTGGCTATACGTAATGCGGGCGAAAGTGCTGATATGAAAATATTTACATTAAATAAACTAACTGCTAAACGGAAAGTGCAGTGCCTTGAAATCCCGCACTACGCATAGCCGAGACCGTTATCCTAAAATCACATTCCAAACCCGCTTTATAACAAGCATTTCCTGCTGACGTGTAAGCCATTGTTGCTTATCTTCAGGCATGGTTGCCACGCAGCAGAAATGCCAGACCGTTATACTGCAAAGTAAATCACTTCTCTTTTTCATCATCTTTGCCTTTAAAATTTTTACTTACTAACGCACCAAAAGAAGCTCCTACAATAGTTCCTATTCCAGGTAACAATACAGATCCTATTGCAGCACCAACAGAAGACAATCCTGCAGTGGCAGCTATACCTATTTTTGCAGCTTTTATTTTATTTTTTTTAATACCCGTTGACAAAAGAAACTCCATTTTTTCTTTGTCTTCATCTGAAATATTTTCCTCTTCGTATTCTTTGACTAAATTGATCAATGCATTTAATTCATCTTCCCCTATTAGTAATAAGACTGGACTTATACCTAAGGAAGTTGCAATATCAATTATTGTTGATAAGCGCGGATCACCTTCACCACTTTCAATTTGTGCAATTGTTGCACGTGAGATATTTGCAATTTGAGCAAGATTAGATTGTGTTAAATCGGTCGCATTTCTCGCTAAAACAAGATTTTTAGCTAAATTGGCATTTATCTGTTGACGTTGCAAATCTAAATAATGGTTACTCATAATAATTCTAATTTGAAATTATAGCCTAATAATTAATCTAAAGGATTGGCGGCTAAGCATCGAGGCAACCATTTCACCTAAAGCACAGAATTGTGAAATCGTTCACTTGAGCCGCATTGTTAGCTTTTGAACAGATATTTAATCGGCACATCGTCCTCTATTTTTGAATTTTTCAATATTTTCAGTTTAGCTAATTTGCCTTTTTTTTAATGCCAACTACTTCACATTCAATTCTTGATGTTTTAATTTCTACTTCTTTGTCAAGAGAAGACCATTGAGCTGAAAAGGTTTTGTAATATACGTGATCTCCAATGACAAGATTGGGTGAGTTGCTTTCCGTATTAAGGGCTGACAGCTTTTTTACTAACTCATCTTTTTTAACTTTCATAGCATTAACCGATTCTTTTATTAAATGGAATTTCCTTCAATACTTGATTTTGTAGAATTTAATTTAGTAGATGCATCCGATTGAATTGCTTGTTATACCTCTACTTCCATTTGACTTTCGATTATTTTTGTTTCGATTTTATCTTTTTCAGTTTTCCAAATTAGTACAGAGGAAGCAGGTAAACTTTTCTTATTATTATTTTCAGGTGGTTCAACTTTACCCATTTTTTCAACACTCTTTCTTAAACTGCGAGAAAAAATATTTCTTTCGAACCAATTCATCTCTTGAACACAAATTTTTGCATGATCAGATAATTCATTTACGTATTCGAGTGGGCTAATTATGTTTACAATATCTTCCATTTCCATTCTAATATCTTGCATTCGTTTTGAAACGTTGAATGGATTTCGCTCTAAATCATGATTTAACCAAGCATGAGAGGAAAGCAGGGAAGCTTTAGACGCTGAAGTAAGTATTTTTGCATCCAATAAAAATTCCGTTGTTTCCTCACCTAATACTTGACTTGCTGAAAATGCTCCTTCTTTACCTTCAGTTTGGGTAGTGATTTGGCGTGATAATTCTTCAAATCTTTGCACCATATATCTTTGTTCAGCCAGAGCAGACTAAATATCCCGATCTGCTAATGCTAATCTAATAATCATATCATCAGAGAATCTTCCAGATAATTGATACTGCATCCCAATATCTTCAAGTGTAGCAATTGCAGCCGTTAACTCCGCCATAGTTCTGGCTTGTTTACGGAATGTTAGCCTTTCTATACCTCTGCTAATTTTTTCTAATTTCGTATTGATTTTAGCTAAATGGCTAACTCCAGCAACAGCATTCATAATTTGCCAAACAATAAGTGGTGTTACTATTTTTCCAACTGATGCAGGTTGAAATCTTAGTTGACCGGCAATTCTTTTCGATTGGGTTGAGACTACATTTCCAGTCATTAAATTTGACGAGTGCATAATACTTAGACTACCATTAGATAGCCCTTGTGAAATAGTTGGTGAAGAAATCACTTGAACTAGCTTACCCGACTGAACTGTTGCATTTATAATGCTTGAAGAGCTCGCAATCTGATCAAATAAAACATCTGAAATAGACCCACCTATTTTAGAGCCATGAACATCTTGGCTGTTCAAAGTTCTCTTAAAAACATCCTTAGTGTTTTCATTATGGATTAAAATAGCTCCTTCTTCTTCATTGCACTCATTCAAAAGTGGCACAAATCTTGAATCTTCTAAAATATCACCTGGCTCTCCAATTGATTTTTACCATGACAAAAATCTCATATTCTACCCCCATTTTTTAATGTATTCTTTTAAGCTTCTTTTCAATTCAGACGAAATTGGATACCCCTCAATGGTTTCAAGTATTTCATCTTTAGTTTTGCCCTTTTTTTTCAACTCACTTAGAACTGCTTTGAAAATTGCTTCAAACCCATATTCGGCTATAGCTTTGGATATCAAGACTAAAACGCCTAAAAGGGCAATTCCACCAAGCATACCTAGTGGGCCTCCAAGTGCGGCAAGAGCAGTAGTTAAAGCTGCTGCTCCTGCAAAACCAGTTGCTGACATTGCGACAATAAGTACTAAGCCTGGGATTCCAAATCCCGCGATTTGACCTGCTATTTTATCCATATTTATAAAATTTTGATTAGTGGTATAACTGTTTTTATTGTGTATACCATGATGTTAATGATTCATTTTTGAAATTCTGACACGGTACAGCGTCATTGATACAAAGCCAATATATCTGAAATAATCTTACTTGTCAAGTTTAGCAGACAAAATTGACTAAAACAATCAATGAGTGGTATGTTAAATTTTCTATTCTTACTAATGTGTTTGCAGTATAACCAGCGTTTCAACGCGGACTTGGCCGCTTTTTGCATTTCAAAAAGTTTTTAAGAGTTGCAGTAAATCCAGACTTTTATCAATTTGATAGTTGAAAATGGCCAAGCCGGTTAAACGCCAAACCGTTAGCAAAACAAACAATTCCCGGAGGAACAACAATGAATAGAATGATAATTTTTAGCACCGTATTTGTCTTATCCCTGTTTATTTATTCTTGTTCAATGATAACTGGGAATCAGGATGAGCCAGAATTTCGTTTTGAAAAAGAAACCTACATTGTTGAAGGTGAAGTGCTAAACACATATCGAAGTCTTGATGTGATTTCAATACAACTAAAAACAGGCATAGATCTTGAGGAATTTAATGAATATGTAAAGTCAAATGGCCTTCAACATGTCAGACCTTTCTCCCATTCACATTATTCAGCTGTTACAGCGACACAAATTCAAGGTCACGCCCCGATAGTTCTTTTACTACCTTCCAATGTAGATCACAGTCAATATTACAGTTTTTCAGATAATCTGAATGAAGATAGTTTCGCCAATAACCGGTTCATAGTATATTCATTACCGGCTTACACCAGGGACCCAGAACAACTGGCATGGTATTATCCGAACAACATAATTTCCGTTAAGCCATCGACAGAAGACTTTTCAGTAACTCAACTTTCGGAACAGTTTAATCTCGAATTTCAATCGAAAAACTCTCTAATTGACCTATATACATTTTCTGATATTCATTTTTCACACGGCAGCCCCTATAATCTTGCCCAAAGTATTTATGACTCAGGAAATTATAAATACGTAGTACCTAACGGATTTTGGGAAATAGTTCGTCATTAAATGTTTGCTAACAAGCATTTCGTGCGGACGGGAAAGCTTTTGTTGCTTAAATTCATACATGATCACCCCGCCGCACAAATGCCAAACCGTTATTTGCTTAAACCGATTTTCAAATGAGATCAGTTTTACTAAAAATAGTTCTTCCTATCACTTTTTTTCTTTATGTAGCATCATGGTTTATTTGGGGAAATCAAAAAATGATTGAACATGCATTAAGCCAGGCTTGGTTAATAGAAGAAATTGATAAAATTGATAGTAATTATTACGGTAATGAATATCCTTATTCGCCTCGTATAATAATAATATGCGATTATATTGACAATGAAGAGATTATTGATGGACTCGGCAAAACACGCAAAGTTATTTCTAATCATGATGCTGATTATTTTGACGATCAGTTAGATGATGGGGTTGTACTGCTAATTGCCATAAGCTCCCGTAAATTTCCCAATCCTATTTTACAGTATCATGGTTACGGATATTGGTTATATGGTACCGATCATTTGCAAAGTGATAATGAACTGTTATTCTGGTTCTTCAATAGGTGGGTAAAATTATATAGTGATGAGAATTTGTTCGTCAGAAAAAACTTCTAGATTTATTTGCCTCATGGTACTCAGTTTACTGATTATAAGTTGTAACCGTCAATCCGTTATAATCTGTTCACCAGACGAATCTCAATGTATTACTGTAATCACGAGGGCATTTAGTGATACGAGGTATGTAATTAACGGATCTCATAGCACAATTCCTGACTCTGCATTTGTAAAAGTACGCTTGAGCAATCATTACAGACCAGGTGATACCATAAATATATGTTGGAAAAATGATGAATATGAATGGGAGGCGATAATTAATCGATCCACAATTATTGAGAATAAGCTCGATTCGGAAAAACATCTGTTCAGTAACAAGTTGGATTTAAATGATATAGGAGTTCCTACAGAGAAAAGATTTAGAGAACCAAACTGTGTCAGTGTAAGTTTGTATAACGATGCAGAAGTGTATCCTAAAGGTCATGCTATTTTGATAGAACATTAACCATCACAATTCATGCAAATAACAAGCATTTCCTGCTGACGTGTAAGCCATTGTTGCTTATCTTCGGGCATGGTTGCCACGCAGCAGAAATGCCAGACCGTTACAGCGCAAACTCCTCATCCACTGGTAATTTCTTGCCAACTATTAATTT
>JAIUMH010000102.1 GCA_022565635.1 Flavobacteriaceae bacterium
TAGAAAAACCAGCTTTTTTAATTGAGGAATTGAAGCGGAAAGCAGGTTCCTGGCTCCTTATACTAGTTATCAATTATTTAAGATCAGGTCTTGATGGTCTTATTTCAATCTTACTTGGTAAGGATCTTTTGTTCATTTGAAAAACATCTACAACCAATTTGCCTAAATCTTCGGGTTGTATTTTCCATGCATCAGATGCGTCTGGAGTGTTGCCGTTGAAATGTGAAGTTACCGATCCTGGCATGATAGTCGATACGCTAACACCATGTTCTCTCAAATCTAACATTACCGCTTGAGTGAATCCTGTAACTCCAAATTTACTTGCATTGTAGGCGCTTCCTTTGGCAAAAAAGTTGGTGCCTGCTAAACTTGAAATGCTTATAAAATAGCCTTTCGACTTTATTAATTCTTCTACGCTGGCTTTTATAGAGAAAAACACGCCTGTTAAGTTGGTGTCTATTACTTCATTCCATTGGTTTTCGGTGAGGTCTATTACGCTTTCATAGTGACCAAGCCCTGCATTAGCAATAAGAAAATCTAATTGCCCCCATTGGTTCACGGTTTGTTTTACAGCTTCTTTTTGATTCTCCAAACTTCTTACGTCTGACTCTATACCAATGGCTTTTGCTGTGGGGTAGGCTTTGTTTAAATCTTCAGCGGCTTGTTGGGCGCTTGACTTTGATCGACTAGTTACAGCAACATTTACTCCTGCTTGCATTAATGAAGCGGCAATTCCGTATCCAATTCCTTTACTTCCACCAGTTATTAATGCTACTTTTCCTTCTATTTTTTGCATACTATATTATTTTTTTCCCAAAATTAATGGATGAGATGTGAGAGCGTGCTTATTTGATAAAGATTTAACGCCCTGCTGATGTTGTTTTATTAAGTTATTTGTAACATTTCTTTAAGTGCATCGTCTTACCGATAAATATTTATTTTGGAGAAAATTTTAAGCGTTCATCAACTCACCAAAAAGTACGGTAAGCTTAATGCGGTAAATCAACTAACATTTGACATTGAAAAAGGGCATGTTTATGGTTTGTTAGGCCCTAACGGAAGCGGAAAATCTACTACTTTAGGGATGTTGCTAAATGTGGTTAATCCCACTTCAGGTAATTTTAAATGGTTTGAAAATCAGTCTGATATAACTGATGCTTTGAAGCAAATAGGGGCTATCATAGAGAGTCCTAATTTTTATCCTGCCATGTCTGCTTTAGATAATTTAAAATTAGTTGCTAAAATTAAAGAGTTAGCTAGTCCAGATTACGAAGCCAAGTTGAGGTTGGTAGATCTTTGGGATAGAAAAGATGAAGCATTTAAAAACTTTTCTTTAGGTATGAAACAGCGTTTAGCAATTGCTTCGGCATTACTAAACAACCCACAAATTTTAATTTTAGATGAACCTACCAATGGTTTAGATCCAAAGGGAATTAGACAGATTAGAGACATTATTTTGAAGATTGCTCAGTCGGGAACTACCATTTTATTAGCTTCTCATTTATTAGATGAGGTGGAGAAAATATGTACTCATGTAATTGTACTACAACAGGGTAAAATGATTTATAACGGTAAAGTAGAGGAAATGAAAGCTAGTTTTGGTTTTCTGGAATTAGCTGCTAACAATCAAGAAGAATTAATTGAAATGCTTAAGGAATTACCCCAAGTTGAAGAGGTTAACCAAACTGAATATAAATATGTAAAAGCTATTTTAAATGCAGATTTACCTCCTGAAAAGATAAATAAAATCTGCTTTGAAAAAGGAATTGTACTTACTCACCTCATGTGGAAGAAAGAAACTTTAGAAGATAACTTTTTAGCTTTAACTAAATCCAATATCCATGCGTAGATTATTATCCATAGAATTGTTTAAACTAAGATTTAGTAAATCTGCTAAAGTGCTTAGTATCATCTATTTTTTATTGTTTTTTAGTACAGCCATATTTTCAATGATTCGATTTAAGTTTGGTGATTTTGAATTTCAGCTGGCTGAGCAGGGCATTTTCAATTTTCCATATATTTGGCATTTCAATACCTACATGGTTGCTATAATTAAACTATTTTTGGCTGTGGTTATTGTTTCTATGGTTTCTTCAGAATACACCAACCGTACGCTAAAACAGAATTTTATTGACGGCCTCTCTAAAAAGGAATTTGTGCTTTCTAAATTTTATACCTTACTCACATTTGCCTTGGTTTCAACAATCTTGGTGTTTTTGGTTAGTCTGGTTTTAGGCTTAATTTATTCAGATTACAATGAACCCAGCATAATTTTTTCTGATTTACATTTTTTGTTGGCCTATTTCATTAAGCTCACAGCCTTTTTTAGTTTGTGTATGTTTTTAGCCATTTTAATTAGGAAATCGGCTTTTGCTCTAGGCTTTTTATTTTTGTTGCTCATTGTAGAGTCTATTGCCATAGTTAGTTTAAGAAATGAAATCCCGTGGCTTAGTCATTTTTTTCCGTTAGAATCTATGGCTAATTTAATTAAAGAACCTTTTACTCGATTTAATGTGGTAAAATCAGCCTCCACAGCTATGGGCACAGATTTTTCAAGAGATGTAAAAACGTATTGGTATGAATATTTAATACCTATTGGTTGGACCTTTGTTTTTGTATTTGGTTCGTTAAAAGTCCTGAAAAGTCGTGATTTGTAAAGCATTTTTCTATTTTTGAAAAAAAAAGAATTTTGCGACAATTTATTTTTATCCTCTTTTTGACATTTAATGTATATTTTAGTGTAGCACAAGGAGAAGCCAATGTATGGTATTTTGGCAATAATGCGGGTTTAGATTTTAATACATCACCACCAACCCCTTTATTAGATGGTCAAATAAACACACCAGAAGGATGTTCAACCATTAGTGATGCTAATGGAAATTTACTTTTATACACAGATGGAAGAACCGTTTGGGATAGAGAGCATAATATTATGCCGAATGGTGATTATTTTGGTGGAACTGGCTTGCTAGGAGACCCCTCAAGCACCCAAAGTGGATTAATTGTGCCACACCCTTTGTTAGATGATTTATTTTATGTGTTTACCGTAGATGAACCTCACCACGAAAATGCATTTGCTTATCCCAACCAAGGACCAGCACTTCCTGACGGTACACCAGTAGATAATTACCAAGATGTTCCAAGTCATACCGTACCTCAGGATGATGATGGCTTTAACAATGGCTTAAACTATTCTGTTGTTGATATGAACTTAAGAAACGGTTTAGGAGATATTGTAGAAGAGGAAAGAAATATTCATTTGGTAACTTATGATGAAAATGATCCAGAGGAAATTAAATATCAATGCTCAGAAAAAATTACAGCGGTAGCAGGTGCAGATTGCGAGTCTATTTGGGTAATTACTCATTTTATTGATAAATTTTATGCTTTTAAAATTGATGAAGATGGAATACAAGAAGAGCCAGTGGTATCAACTGTTTCTCCTGCTATAACCATAGATAATTATAGGAGAGCTTCTATAGGATACTTAAAAGCTTCTCCAGATGGAGCCAAGTTAGCTAGTGCAACTATAACAAGTAATTACAATCAACAAGGAACCAATGATGCGGGTAATGGGCATGTATATTTGTATGATTTTGATAATGAAACTGGTCAGGTTTCAAATTCTATACCCTTAATTACCAATGTACGGGCTTATGGGGTTGAGTTTTCTGAAAATTCAAAGCGTGTTTACGCTACAGTAGACCAACCTAGTGGAACCTCTATTTTACAGTGGAATCTGGAAGCCCAAAGCATACCCCAATCTCAACATTCTTTTTCTGGAGTTAATTTAAATGTTGCTGCGGCTTTACAATTAGCTCCTGATGGTAAAATTTATGTTAGTGCTCTTGGTTTAAGTAGACTAAACGTAATAAATCAACCCAATGAGCTTGGAGCAAATGCAAATTATACAGAAAATGTTAACCAAGGAGCTGTGAACTTAAACGGTCGTTCTGCAACTTTTGGTCTTCCGCCGTTTATTCAGTCCTTTTTTACATCAACTGTAGAAATTGTTCCAGATGATGCCAATTTGAGCGCCGCTTCAGGGAATAATTATTTTTTATGTTTTGATGAAACAGTAAGCTTTGGTTTTGAATCTCCGGATGAGGCTACTTACGTTTGGTATGAAAACGACGAAATTCTTGAGGATGAAACTGGACCGTTTTTAAATGTAAATTACAATGATGAAGACTTAATAGGACAAACAAATTCATATAGACTAGAAATATTTCCAACCTCTGAAGAATGCAAAATTAACGGTTTAACTAATGTTACTTTTTCACCTTTACCATTAGTACAAGAAATAGATTTATTGAGTTGTTTAAATTCTGAAAGCGGTATTTCTGTAGGAAGCTTTAACTTAACTAACGCCACTTCTAGTCTTTTGGTGAACGAAGAAGACAGCATAGAAGATTTTGAGTTTTCTTTCTTTGAAGATGAAGAGTTAACCCAAGAAATAGAAGAAGTTACTAATTTTGAAACAAGCCTACAAGAACTTCAGATTTATGCCTTAGTAGAAAATGCTACCACACGTTGTCAATCTACTGTAACCATAAATCTTTTTACTGACTTTGCTTCTGTGGCAACAACTGAAATTTCTGCATGTGATGAATTTCAAAACAATTTAGGTACTTTTAATTTACCTAGTTTACAAAATCAATTTGAAAGTATTAGTGAAAATTTTTATCTTACAGAACAAGATGCTCTTTCAGAAACCAACCCAATAGGACAACCAGAGTCTTTCGTGTCTGAAGGACAAACGGTATATTCTAGAGTTGTTAATGATGACCTTTGTGATGAATTACTGATTATAGAATTACGTGTTGATGCTTTACCAGAATTTAGAGAAAACGAAGTTGTTTTTTATTGCGAAGAAGATTTTCCGAATACAATAACCTTAAATAGCGGTCTTACTTCTAATTTTTCTGATTACGATTTCTTTTGGATGCCTAATGGAGAAACTACAGAAAGTATAGAAATTAATGAAATAGGAGAGTATGAAGTTTTTATTCTGGATTTAAATACGGGTTGCGAAAACTCAAGAGTAATTGAGGTTAAGTCTTCAAGTCTTACAAATTTTGACCTTATCACCACTGATGCATCTTCTAATAATAGCATTGAGGTAGTTATACCAAGTGACGCCCCTGGAGATTATGAATACGCCTTAAATAATCCTGAAGGGCCATACCAAGATTCTCCTGTATTTAACGGTTTAGAGCCAGACGATTATAGAGTCTATGTAAGAGATAAAAATGGATGTGGAATAAGTAGTAAATCTACAACTATTATAGGAATCATGAAGTTTTTTACCCCCAATGCAGATGGTGTAAATGATTTTTGGGGCCTAAGGGGAAATCGCCCAGGAATTCAAGATCAAGCACAAATATCTGTATTTGACAGGTATGGTAAATTACTTTATCAATTTACAGGAGCTGAACGTGGTTGGGATGGAAATTACAATGGTAAGCCTATGCCTTCTAATGACTATTGGTATTATGTAGAATTAGAAGACGGTAGAATTGTAAAAGGTAATTTTACACTGAAAAGGTAAAGTAACTCTTTTAAATCTATATTCTAAGAAACGATTTCTGTTCTAAGAGTTCTGTTTATTAGTGTTTGCTGATTGAAAAAATTGAATTGGTTTTGGGTCTTTTACGCTCTTAAAAAGGATAAAAATTGCTTAAAAGCTAAAGCTCTGTGACTAATTTCATTTTTTGTTTCAGCATCCATTTCAGCAAAACTCAAATTATAGTTTTCTGGTTGAAAAATTGGGTCGTAACCAAAGCCTTTTTCTCCTCTAAGCGTTTCTAAAATATGGCCTTTGCAAATCCCTGTGAAAGATTTGGACGTAGTTGCACTTTTAAAATGAATTACCGTCTTAAAATGTGCTTTCCTATTCGATTTATCTTGTAGTTCTAGCAATAATTTTTTCATGTTTTTAGTGGCGTTTTTTTCTTCACCAGCATATCTTGCAGTTTGCACACCTGGCGCACCATTTAAAGCCTCAACTTCTAATCCAGTATCATCTGCAAAACAAGCAATACCATACTTTTCATACACAAAATCGGCTTTAATTTTTGCATTTCCTTCAATAGTGAGAGCGTCTTCAATAATTTCATCATGACATCCTATGTCAGATAAACTTTTAAGCCTAATATGCACCGGCATCATTTGTTGAATCTCCTTCAACTTATTTGTGTTATGAGTAGCAAAGACAATTTCTTCTATTTTCATTTCTATGGATAATTATTAGGACAGTTGATATAAACAAAGGAAATACAAAGAAGTGAATATCACAAATTTCCTGTCAATTAACTTTTTTATTCTGGTTATTGTTATAAATTAATTTCAAACGTAAAGGGTGTTTTATTAAGTTAATTTCTGATGATTTAGGCTATTCATCAGAACACGCCTAAAGCTACAATCTCCAAATTATTTTCAATCTGTGTAGAAAATTTCATCTTTTATTCTGTAAGAATATAGTCACCTGTTACTCACATACTAATCAGTTTAAAAATAAGCTTTTTTGAATGAATATTTCGGGTAAAAGCTAAAATATTGTAGATTTGAATATTGTAAAATAGATGTATATGAATAACAGTTGGTTGATACCTCTTTTAATTTTAATTTTTGTATTGATTTGGGGATTATCTGTATATAATCAATTGGTTAATTTGAGAAATTTAGCCAAGAATGCTTTCTCAAATATAGATGTGATGCTAAAAAAACGTTATGATTTAATTCCGCAACTTGTTCAAACTGTAAAAGCTTATATGACATATGAAAAAGAAATTCTTGAAAATATTACAACATTAAGAAATCAAGCCATTGCGCATGATAATTCTGAAAACCAAAAAGTTCAAATAAATAATCAACTATCTGATGCAATAGGTAATTTAATGCTTTCTGTAGAAGCTTATCCAGAGCTAAAAGCCAGTAAAAACTTTCTTCATTTACAGCGTTCAATTGCAGAGGTAGAAGAGCAACTTTCAGCTTCAAGACGTTCCTATAATATGGCAATTACTCAATTAAACACCAAAACTGAAAGTATTCCGTCTAATCTCATTGCTAATTGGTTTGGTTTTGAAAGAAAACCATTGTTTAAAGCAACTGCTACAGAAAAAAAACAAATAGACGTTTCTATTTCAACTTCTAAAAATTAAATTATGCGCTCTACCGAAGCCTTTGAAGCTTTTTATAAAGGTGAACTAAAGCAAAGCTTACAAAGCTTAGATCAGGTTAGAAAAACAATTTTAACCTATGGATTGAGCTTTGTTGGAGTACTGCTTCTGTCTTTTCTTTTAGCTTTTGTTATAATTTATTTTTTTCAGCCTGGTCAATCTGGTATGATTTTGATTGTGGTGAGTTTAATCTTAATTTTTATTGGAGGATTGATTTACGTTTCTTCAAAAACCAAAGAACTAGCCTACAAAAAAATATTTAAAAGTAAGATTATTCATCCAATTATAAATTTTATTTCTGAAGATTTAAGCTATCATCCTAATCAAAAAATAAATCAAAACCAATACGAAAGAAGTCGCTTATATTTAAACAATATAGATAAATATAATGGAGACGATTATGTATCTGGCAAAATAGACCAAACCGTTTTTGAATTTTCAGAAATTCATACACAGTATAAATCAACTTCAACAGATTCAAAAGGTAACCGAAGAACAAAATGGGTTACGGTTTTTAAAGGCTTATTTTTTGTAGCCGACTTTAATAAAGATTTTGAAGGCTCAACAGTGCTTTTACCTAATTACTGGGGTAAAGGCTTTAAGTTTTTTAAAAAACTTGCTGGAGTGAGTAGGATTGAAAAATTTGTGCAGTTGGAAGATGCCGAATTTTCAAAAAATTTTAATTGTTACTCTACTAATGATATCAAGGCACGTTACATTTTGTCTCCAGCATTGATGCAAAGAATTACTGCTTTTAAAGAAAAATATCCTAAAAACCCTGTAGCTATTGCCTTTGTAGATGGAAGAATTTACGTAGCTATCACTTACTCCAAAGATTTGTTTGAACCTACTTATTTCAAGAGTTTAGTGAGTATAGAGCTTGTAAAAACTTATTTTGAAGATGTAAAATTTGTAGTTGACCTGGTAGAGGAACTCAACTTAAATACTAGAATCTGGACTAAATCTTAGTTTTTAAATTACCTTTCTATGAAGTAAAAATTCGTTTCAATTATGCTTTTTTATTCTAATTGTTAATGAATTCCTTTTTTTGCCCTTAAAGACTATCTTTGCAAAAAAAAAGAATTTATTTTGCAACTTTGCTCATTTCTTTGAAGGTATTTATTGAAGCAAAAACCTAAAAAATAAATAAGTAAATTTAGCCTAGATAACAGAAGAACTTAGTTCCTAGTTTGACTTCAATTAAATTATTGAACTATAAATGAAAATGAACCTGTGCTAGATGCAATACTCTTTAAAAAAATAGATAAATGAAAAAGAAAGTTACTCCTTATAAAGATTCAGAATTACAAAAAAAGCAACAGGTTGAACAAATGTTTGACAATATTTCTGAAAACTATGACGGATTAAATCGAGTAATTTCACTTGGTACAGATCAATCTTGGAGAAGAAAAGTAATACAATTGGTGCAAGACACAAAACCAAAAAAAATTCTTGATGTGGCTACCGGTACAGGAGATTTAGCTATTGCAATGGCTAATGATCAAGTGGAAAAGATTATAGGATTAGATATTTCTAAAGGTATGCTTAGTGTTGGTGAAAAGAAAATAGCTAAGAAAAATTTGAGCACCAAAATAGAAATGGTTCAAGCAGATTCTGAAGATATGCCGTATGAGGACAATACATTTGATGCTATTACCGTTGCTTTTGGAGTAAGAAATTTTGAACACCTAGAAAAAGGACTTACCGAAATTAGACGGGTTCTTAAGCCTAATGGAATATTTGTTGTTTTAGAAACCTCTGTTCCAACTAAATTTCCGTTTAAACAAGGATATAAATTTTACTCCAATTTTGTGCTTCCAACCATTGGTAAATTATTTTCAAAAGATAGAGATGCCTACAGTTATTTAAGTGAAAGCGCTCAAGAGTTTCCTTATGGTGAAGAATTTAAAACAATATTGGAAAAGACAGGATTTACAAATACTCAATTTTTTCCACAAACTTTTGGAGTAGCTACAATTTATGTTTCTACTAAATAATACAATTTTGAAGTTTTTATAACGTTAAATGCCTAGTAAGAAGTATTAATTCAATACTTTGATTATTTTTGCGCACTTATGAAACTTAATATGAATAAGATTATAGTCGTTTTAGGCTTTTTGTTTTTTTATCAAGGTGCTTTTTCTCAAGGTTTTTTTAATCGTGAGCGAATTACTAACCTTGAAAATTTTGATAAAAAAAGATGGTCTTGGGGGTATTATTTAGGAATGAATTTTTACGATTTTCAATTTCAATACGAACTGAATAGAGATGATATTGAAACGGAAAGAAATCCTGGATTTAATATTGGGTTAATTGGAAACCTCAGGTTGAACGAATATTTTGACTTACGCTTAGAGCCAGGAATTATTTTTGCTAACAGAAATGTGAATTTCCCTGGGTTTGATGAACGTAGATTTAGTTTTAGAGAAGTTGAAGCTAATTATGTTCATGTACCACTTTTGTTAAAATTTTCTACCAAACGCTTAAATAACTTCAAGCCTTTTATAATTGGCGGTGTATCAGTGGCACATAATTTATCTAGTAATCAAGATAACCCCAGTGATAATTCTGCAGGTCAATTTAGGATGAAGGATTGGTCTACTTTTTTAGAAGTTGGTTTTGGTATTGATTTTTAC
>JAIUMH010000103.1 GCA_022565635.1 Flavobacteriaceae bacterium
TAAAAATCAACTTAAAACCAATAAAATACAATTTAGCCACATTTTTTAAAAGTTTACTTCGCTTTTTATTGGCGGTTAATCCCGACTTAGAAAAAATCATATTTGAGGTACGAAAATTCTAGTTTTTCTATGTCGCTATAAAAGATAGATTCTTTTTAAAGGTATATTTATGGATCAATGTGGATGAAGAATAGGCAGAACTGATTAAGCCTATTTTCGAAAATTTAGAAAAACAACGCATTGAATCCAGCATGTTGTTAGATTATGCCCCTTCATCCGACGACCGATAGAGAGAGGAATGCACGTTTCCTGATGTTTCTGCTTAGAATGGAAGGATAACCGACTCAACTGATATCAATCCCAATACAATGGCAGACATTTATAAAACCTTATTGATGAGTAAGGTGGAAATAGATATTACTTTCACTCCTTTGTTTAATAATTATGCTTTAATTGAAGTAAATAATTTAGTTTAAGTCATAAATTACACTACTTTTGCAACAACAAAATTTTGTAAAATGGCAAGTATTAAACAATTAAAGAGAGATCTTAATAATGCAATTGGTGAAGTTATTGAAGGTACAATGATACATCAAATGGTGAACTCCAAAGAAGATGCCTCTAAAACAGATGAATTAATTGATGATAGCATTAATGCTTTTGATGAGCTTATTGCTAAAATCAATAAAAAAGATGTTGAAGATAGAAAAAAACATCTAAAAGAAGTCAATCAAGAAATTGATGAAAAATTAGGAAAATTAGTTGAACGACTAAATAGCCTTTAAGTATAAAAGCCTGCTTCAATAGCAGGTTTTTTTTGCTTCATACAATAGCTAATTAACAAGTGTATTTAAAACTTGCAGTTGTTCCTAACAATTGTTAGTTTTGAAGTTTATACCTAAATCGATTTAGTAAAATTATATACTATGACACAACCTTATGTAAAATCTGATATCAATAATCAAATTGCAACCATTGAATTTTTTCATCCTGCTCATAATTCATTACCTGGCGATATACTTGCGCAATTGGCCAACACTATTACGGAGGTGGGTCAAAATGAAGAGGTTTTGGTTATTGTTTTAAAATCTGGTGGTGATCGTACTTTTTGTGCGGGAGCTAGTTTTAAAGAATTGATCAATATTCAGGATGAAGAAACAGGTAAAAAGTTTTTTAGTGGTTTTGCTAATGTTATCAACGCCATGCGTAAATGCCCTAAATTTATCATTGGTCGCGTGCAAGGTAAAGTTGTTGGTGGTGGAGTTGGACTAGCTTCTGCAATGGATTACTGCATGGCCACTCAATATGCTTCTATTAAATTAAGTGAATTGAACATTGGTATTGGTCCCTTTGTGGTAGGGCCAGCTGTAGAGCGTAAACTTGGCGTAAGTGGAATGTCGCAAATAGCCATTGATGCGAATTCATTTTACGATGCTGAATGGGCACGCCAAAAAGGGCTTTATACTCAGGTTTTTGAAACTACTGAAGCGCTTGATGAAGCCGTTAAAGCTTTCGCTGAAAATTTATGCGCTTACAACCCTGAAGCCGTTAAGCACATGAAACAAATGTTTTGGAGAGGTACCGAAGATTGGGATAGCTTACTGATGGAAAGAGCTAAAATTAGCGGTAAATTGGTGCTTAGTGAATTTACCAAAGAAAAATTGAAACGTTTCAAATAAACACTCATGATTTACAGCTTCAAAGGACATATCCCTGTTGTGGATGAAACTTCATTTATTCATCCGCAAGCTACCTTGATTGGAAACGTGATTGTTGGGAAACACTGTTATGTTGGACCAAGTGCTGTAATTCGAGGCGATTGGGGAGAAATTATCTTGGAGGATGGAGTAAATGTACAAGAAAATTGTACGGTGCACATGTTCCCAGGGAAAAGCATTACGCTCAAAAAAGGAGCACATGTGGGCCATGGAGCGATTATTCACGGGGCTAACTTGGGTGAAAACTGCTTAATTGGAATGAATGCAGTGATTATGGATGATGCTTCGGTAGGAAAAGAATCCATTATTGGTGCCTTAGCTTTTGTAAAAGCAGAAATGCAAATTCCAGAACGTTCTTTAGTGGTAGGTAACCCGGCTAAAATTATCAAACAAGTTTCTGATGAAATGATTCAGTGGAAAACCGCTGGAACAAAATTGTATCAGCAATTGCCAACCGATTGTCATGAGAGCATGCAAGTTTGTAAGCCACTTAGAGAAATTCCTAAGAATAGACCTAAGCAAGAGGATTTTTATGAAACCCTAAACACATTTCGAAAAAAATAAAGCTAACTTTAAAGTTTATTGATTGAATTAAATTAGCCTAGGAATTAAACTAAGAATGAGCACAAATACAACAAATACAATTGAATTTAAACTCCCAAAAATGGGAGAAAGCATTACTGAAGGAACCATCTTGAACTGGTTATTTGCTGAAGGAGATACTTTTAATGAAGGAGATACCTTGGTTGAAGTGGGAACCGATAAAGTAGATAATGAAGTTCCGGCTCCTTGTTCAGGGAAACTTGTTAAGATAAAGTTTCAGGCCAAAGAAAACGTAAAAATTGGTGAAGTGATTGCTGTTTTAGAAGCTTCAGCTGGAAAGCCAGTGAAGAAAGAAAGTTCAACTTCAGAAGGAAAAGCTGTTTCAACCACTCATGCAAATCCATCTGCTAAAACTTCTCTGTCAAAAACTTCGCCTTCAAAAAATTCAAAATTTAATCATCAGTTTACACAAATTACCAATGAAGACGGTAGACCTAAAGGTGAACAACGATTTTATTCGCCTTTGGTTGAAAAGATAGCTAAAGATCATCATATTAGTTATGAAGAATTGGCTAGAATTCCTGCAACAGGTGAAGGCGGAAGGTTGAAAAAATCGGATGTTTTCGATTACATTGAAGCAGGAAGGCCCTACCAGTACAGCCAAACCATTATTGAAAAAGAGGTTGGCTTTAAAGTGCCTGATTTAAAGTTGGATAAAGGAACGGGCAAGTTGGTGGAAATGGATAGAATGCGCCAGATGATTGCTGATCATATGGTGTTTTCTAAGCATACTTCGCCACATGTTACGGCTTATGTGGAAGCCGATTTAACTGAAATGGTACAGTGGAGAAATAAAAATAAAGCTTCGTTTTTAGAAAAAACTGGTCAGAAGCTTACGTTTACTCCTTTGTTTATTCAAGCGGTAACCCGAGCTATTCAAGATTTTCCTATGATTAATTCGTCTTTAGACGGGAAAAATATTATAGTTAAAGAAGATATTAATATTGGTATGGCTACGGCACTTCCGTCAGGAAATTTGATTGTTCCTGTGGTGAAGAATGCCGATCAAAAAGACTTGGGAGAATTGGCTAAGGAAGTGAATGTACTGGCTTTAAAAGCGCGAGAAAACAAGTTGACTTCGGATGAAACTAAGGGAAGTAGTTTTACTATTTCTAATGTAGGGACTTTTGGAAGTTTGATGGGAACTCCCATTATCAATCAGCCAGAAGCGGCTATTTTGGCTACGGGAATTATTAAAAAGCGGGCTGAAGTGATGGAATATGAAGAGGGAGATAAAATAGAAATTCGACATATGATGTATTTATCACTTTCTTTTGACCACCGAATAGTTGATGGATTTTTGGCAGGCAGTTTCTTAAGAAGAATTGCTGATTATATGGAGGAAAAAAGATAAAATATCGATTTCACTCGGAGTGGCAAAGTTTAAATTATGGAAGAGAAGTTAATTTTTGATCATTTATAGAGTATGAATTTCAAGACTCTCTGTGAAACTTTGCGAATTTCTCTGTGAGCTCTGTGTGAAATAGTTAAACACTGATTGTGTTAAAAAAATCAACCTATATTGTATCATCAAATTGTAGAAACAGTATTTAATTGAATACAAATGAACAAAGAAATATATAAAAAAGCATTTAAAAACGTAGCCACAGCAAAAGCCATGGCTGAGCTTTACGAAGAAAATTTTAAAGTAGTCTCTAAATACGTTCATGCCACCTCACGCGGTCATGAAGTCATCCAAACAGCCGTAGGAATGCAGTTGTTACCCCAAGACTATGTCTATCCGTATTACCGAGATGATGCAATGTTGCTATCAATTGGCATGCAACCAAAAGATTTAATGCTTCAGTTGTTGGCCAAAAAAGACGATCCATTTTCAGGAGGAAGAACTTATTATTCGCATCCAAGTTTACGCGATGAGGATAAGCCAAAAATCCCTCACCAAAGTTCAGCTACAGGCATGCAAGCTATTCCAGCCACTGGTGCGGCAATGGGATTTTGGTACAAAGAACAAAAAGCCACACCGTTTACTCACGACCAAAAGGAAAGTCCTGTTGTGGTATGTTCTTTAGGAGACGCTTCAGTAACCGAAGGAGAAATTGCAGAAGCTTTTCAAATGGCGGCTTTAAAGCAACTACCCATTATTTATTTGGTACAAGATAACGGTTGGGATATATCGGCCAACGCAGCAGAAACCCGAGCGCAAAATGCCTATGAATACGCCAAAGGCTTTCATGGTTTAGAAGCCGTTAGCATTGATGGCACTGATTTTGAAACTTCTTACCAAGCTTTTCAAGAGGTGTTGGAAACCGTAAGAAAAGAACGCAGACCTTTTTTAGTACATGCTACTTGTCCGCTATTGAATCACCATACTTCAGGAGTTAGAATGGAGTTTTATCGGGATGATTTAGAGGAATCTAAAGCTAGAGACCCGTATCCTATTTTAGTCAATCAACTGCTGAATAACGGCTTTACTAAAGATGAAATTGATGCCATGGAAGAAGCGGTAAAAACCAATGTTGAAAAAGATTATCAACTGTCTTTACAAGCTGAAGACCCTACCCCTGAAGATTTATTTACGCATGATTTTGCACCCACCCCAATTACTGAAGAAACAGGAAATCGTACGCCTGAAGGAGCAGAAAAAGTGGTGATGGTAGATTGTGCTCTTTTTGCTATTGAAGAACTCATGAAATCTGAACCTGAATGTTTGTTATATGGACAAGATGTTGGGGGGAGATTAGGCGGTGTTTTTAGAGAAGCAGCTACTTTAGCTCAAAAATTTGGTGATCATCGGGTGTTTAACACTCCTATTCAAGAGGCTTTTATTGTAGGATCTACGGTGGGGATGTCGGCAGTTGGTTTAAAACCCATTGTTGAAGTTCAATTTGCCGATTACATTTGGCCAGGACTCAATCAGTTGTTTACCGAAGTAAGTAGAAGCTGTTATTTATCCAACGGAAAATGGCCGGTTTCTATGATTCTTCGCGTTCCTATCGGTGCTTACGGAAGCGGTGGTCCTTACCATTCTTCTTCGGTGGAAAGTGTAGTGACGAATATTCGCGGTTTAAAAATTGCTTATCCAAGTAATGGTGCCGATTTAAAAGGTTTAATGAAGGCGGCTTATCATGATCCGAATCCTGTGGTGATTTTTGAACACAAAGGCTTGTATTGGAGCAAAGTGCCTGGAACGAAGGGAGCAACTTCGGTAGAACCTTCAGAAGATTATGTTTTACCTTTTGGAAAAGCCTGGGTATTAAATGAAATCTGGCCACAAGAAGACCAAGACACCATGAGTATCATCACCTACGGAATGGGCGTACATTGGGCGATGAATGCAGCAGAAGAATTAGGTTTGAAAGACCAAATTGAAATCGTTGATTTAAGAACCTTGCATCCTTTAGATGAAGCAACTATCATGGAATCGGTGAAGAAAACAGGAAAATGTCTAGTGGTGACCGAAGAACCTTCAGATAATTCGTTTGCTAGAGCACTTTCAGGTAAAATTCAGGAAGAGTGTTTTAGGTATTTAGATGGCCCGGTAATGACTATTGGTTCAGAAAACATGCCAGCAATTCCATTAAATTCAACCTTAGAAGAAACCATGATACCTTCTACACAGAAAGTGAAAGAGAAAATACAACAACTTATAAATTGGTAAATTATGCATCAGGACAATAAATTTTCAGAAATCCAATACAACTATGTATTTGTGATTTTATATTCAGTTTTTGTTGTCCTGACCAGCATAGCTATTTTTATTGCCACGGTGAATAATGAAAATTCTGGTCTTGCCATCATGCTTTTAGCAACTCTTTTGTTATTGAGTTTTTTCATGTATATGCAAGGCAAAATGAAGGTTGAAGTTACAGAAAAGGAACTTTTAATAAGTATGGGTTTCAATTTTACTACCAAAGAATTTTCAAAACACCAAATTGAAACCAAAAGCCTTCAAATTGAAAAACTACCTTTTTGGTTTGGCCTTGGGAACAAACAAGCTGGTGGAAACCGAACTTTCTTTAGAATTGGTTTTAAGCCTTGTGTGTCATTTCAATTGAAAAACGATGACGAGCGTTATTTTGTTTCTACAAGTCAGCCTGAACAACTCATTTCTGCATTGAAAAAGTAACTAAGGCTAAATATATAGATTAGGCAGAATCTTGGTTTACTTATTTTGGTTGATTTCTACTTCACTCATTAAAATTGGGTATTTCTTGGGTTTAGCTTGCAGTTGAATATACTGATTTTGATCTTTTAATTCCACTAAAAGTTTTCCTTGATTAATTTTTTCATAACCTGTTTGACCTCTACAAGCGCAAATTCTACCATAAATTAAATCGGCTTTTTGAAGGTCAGTGTCAACTAAATCTATCGTGTTCTCCTGGTTACCAATGGTAAAGTAAAACACCTCAATGTATTCATCATCCATGATATTTTCCATGGTGTCTTTGGTGTAAGTAATTTTAATGGTGTGAACGCTTTTGCTGTCTTCCAATTTAGGGAAATACCCCATTTGGTCGTCACCTGCCATAAAAACACGGGTGTTTTCAATCACTTCAAACTCGCATTCGCCACCCTCAGGACAGCCCTCAAAAGTCATTTGATTCTCTTTTATTTCTTTAGTTGATTTGCAGGAAGCAAAAGCAACAATTAAACTCAAGTATATAAGTATTTTTTTCATTGGTGTGTGTTTTTAATTCAAATTTTCAAATATTAATCACCTGAGCAAAGAAAGATACTTTGTCTCAATTAGTGGTTTTATTGGTGTATAAATTTCAGATTTCAACCTTCAATTAAATTCTGATTTGTTATGAATACAACTTTTGTTACTGGTTTTTGAGTCTTGTATTCAGTCTGTTTTATTCCACAAAACTTTGAATAGCTAAATCATAGCTCTTTAATCCAAATCCTGCAATAACTCCAATTACATTAGGGCTTATATAGGATTTTTTTCGGAATTCTTCTCGCGCGTAAATATTTGAAATATGCACTTCAATAACAGGAGTTTCTATGGCTTTTACAGCATCTGCAATTCCTATTGAAGTATGAGTGTAAGCGGCCGCATTTAAAATAATTCCATCTACGTTGTTATCGGCTTCTTGAATTTCAGAAATCAACTCACCTTCCGTATTGGACTGAAAGTAAGAGATTTCAACCGATTTATACTTGAACTGAAGCTCGGTAAAATAATCTTTAAAAGTTATTTTTCCATAAATCTCTGGCTCTCGTTTGCCTAAGAGATTTAAGTTGGGACCGTTTATGATGTGAATTTTCATTGATTTATGTTTTAGGGTATTTTTCATTTAGTTCTCTAGGAATAAAATAACCTTTTATGCAATTTGGGTTTCTTATTGCTATTTGAATGTGGTTTTTTTCCTTAAAGCCAGCATTTTTGTATAAATCATTTCCCTCAAAAAACACTCCTCTAACGGAATCAAACTCATTTGTTTTATTGTTATCTTTAATGAATTGATGCACAGTTTCAATAACAGCACAATCTAAATGCCTCAACAATAAGTCACCATTTTTTCCCATCGGTTTATTTTTTGGGATTTCTAAACCGTGCTTTTTATTTGTTTCTGTAAGAAGTTGATAACCGTGTTTTAAAAGCTCTAGATAGTTTGAATCTAACAAATCCATACAGTATCCTAAATCAATAACAGCTCCTAAAACGGACGGGTTTTCTATTTTAGAGGTGCTTCTCTGTGGGTTTTTTTTTATTTCTTTTGCATATTTAAGCGCTCTCTCATAATTATTTTCCCAAAAATATATTCCATTGCCTAGCCAATCATAAAGATTTTTACTAGGCTTTAAGTTCTTTGTTTTTTGTGCAACTATATCATCCCGGACTTTTTGGTCGCATCCGTGGAAGCCAATAATTAAGCCTGTTTTTCTTGAATACATAAAGTTAACTAGCGTATGGCTTAGTTAATTTGCCTTTTTCTGTGTGTATTCCTGTTTTTATCAAGAATTTTTTAGATTCTTTTTTCGAGGCTAAAACCTTCTCAGCGTACACCTTAAATGCTTTTAATAATTCTTTTTGTTCTTTTTTATTCATGCCTCTTTAATTATTTATACAAAGATAACTAATTTTCTATAAGTATTTTGAATGTTACATCTATGCTATTAATTTATAAAACATTCTACTTCTCTTTTGCCTAATTTGAGTTTTTTGACACCTCAATTAGTCAGGGATACAACAAAATTTTTACCCTCCTAAATGTTCATGTTAAAAGTAGGTTTGCGCATTTAATACGAGTTTAAATCTTATTTCATTCAATTTATTCAACCCTAAAAATACTAATTATTTTCGAGATGAATTAGGGTGATTACAAATTATCATGAAGATTACGCGGCCACGCTCAGGTGGGTAGTGGTGGTTGGGGGGGTGATTTTTTTATACATATGCGACCCTTAACAGGGTCGGTTTGTTGTGAATGTGTTTTTCTGTAGTTTTTTGTCTCTATTTTTTCGTGTACTTTTGCATTATACCGCATAGAAATGAACTGGGAACAAGCCTTAAAAGAATATAAAAATTACCTTCAATTAGAGCGTGGTTTAAGTGCTAATTCCATACAAAATTACTTGCTTGATGTAAATAAATTAATTCGTTATTTAGAAGAATTTGATATATCCACTTCTCCTACAACAATCGATAACCAAATTTTAGAATCCTTTATTTATCACATTGCTAAGGAGGTAAATAAACGATCTCAGGCGCGAATTATATCGGGATTAAAAAGTTTTTTTTCGTATTTAATCTTTGAAGATATCCGCAAAGACCATCCATTGAGCTTGATTGAAAGCCCCAAGTTAGACAAGAAATTACCAGATACATTGAGCACGGCAGAAATTGATCTTTTAATAGAAGCTATTGATTTATCTCATCCACAAGGCCATAGAAATAAAGCCATTATTGAAATGCTCTACGGTTGTGGTTTGCGGGTAAGTGAATTAATTCAGCTTCGGATTTCTGATTTGTATTTTAAAGAATCTTTTATTCGTGTGGAAGGAAAAGGGCAAAAGCAACGTTTAATTCCCATAGGCGATTATACCATTCAACAAATTAATATTTACAAAAATGAAGTCCGTCCGCACCAAAAAATTAATGATCAATTTTCTGATATTTTATTTTTAAACCGAAGAGGGAATCAATTAACGCGGGCTATGATTTTTACTATAGTGAAGGATTTAGTAAAAAAAGCCGATTTAAAAAAGAAAATTAGTCCGCATAGTTTTAGGCATTCTTTTGCCACGCATTTGTTAGAAAACGGAGCCGATTTACGTGCTATACAGCAAATGCTAGGGCATGAAAGCATTACAACCACAGAAATATACATGCACATGGATAGAAGTCACTTAAAAGAAGCCGTGCTTCAGTTTCATCCTAGGAAAGGTGAGTAATATCATTTATCAATTGAAATTACCGCAATAAAACGCCCTTTTTCCTTTCTGTTTCATTATAAAAAGAAACCATAGCTACGGCTATGCTTGATT
>JAIUMH010000104.1 GCA_022565635.1 Flavobacteriaceae bacterium
TTAAGTGGCACCATTTGAACCGAAAGGGGTGGCATGGTCAGACCGAAATAGCCATGTAACTAAAATTTCAGCTACTGCAGATGTGAAACTCTCTTTTTCATCGGCTGTAATGGTCAGTTTTTTGGGTCTTGTTTTATTGTAATTTTTAAGTAA
Source organism: Flavobacteriaceae bacterium (assembly GCA_022565635.1). Lineage (GTDB taxonomy): Bacteria > Bacteroidota > Bacteroidia > Flavobacteriales > Flavobacteriaceae > Psychroflexus. The sequence goes on from JAIUMH010000104.1 coordinate 154, forward strand.
ACTCCATAACTGTTTGATAAAAGAAATCAGTCTGTTTTGAGTCCTTTCTTTTGTGAAAGTGGTAACAAGGCTTCCTATGATTAGGTAATTGAAAACCAATTTATCATTGCAATACAGCAAATCTGACTGAATTACTTTATTGTTTTCTTTAAAGTCCTTTAGGCAATCTGTAATATTATCGGTAATTTGAAATCCGTTTCTAGTTTCAAAATTATTTTGATGTGGGAGAAAACCTATTTTGAATTTTTTTTCTTTCGTTTCTTCAATAAATTTTTTTATGGCTTGGTCAGAAAGCATTAAAATGACATGTGCTTCGTCTGGAAGTGCAGTTTTATAGTCTTTATCTGATGCGTATTTTTGGTGGAAAAAATCATTAATGCTTTCTTCATCAATAGAAGAAACGCTATTCAATTCCTTTTGGTCAAAAACTAAATACTACCTTTTTTCATCCATAGCGTAAAAATACAATTCATTTGCTTTAAATGGTAAAAATTATACAAATGTTTTATGTACGCTAGAGCCTCTATTAAAAATTTTTATAACCTTTTGCTTAGTAATTTTTAAACCGAAAAATCAATCTTGTATTTACACTTCTTTAAAGAACCTATTACTTATACATGAGCAAAAATAAACTTCACTTTTTTAGTTTTTAGCAAACTTTACTCATTCAATTTAAAAAAAGAAAAAACAGAACTTCCATATTTTCGTTTTTGGTAAAAGTTTGGCAAATGGTCTATAGAGGTATGTTTTGAATGTTCAATAATCAAGACCCCTTCCTCTTTGAGTAGACTGTTTTTTGTAACCGCTTCTGTAATTTGTGCTAAATCTTCAGCAGTAAAATCGTAAGGAGGATCTGCAAAAATCAAATCGTACTGTGATGAAGTTTTGTTGAGAAAATCAAAAACATCAGATTGAATTACTTGAATGGAAGCTTCTAATTTTTCAGCGGTATCTTTGATAAATTTGCAGGCTTCAGGATGACTATCTACTGCGGTGACATTTTCTGTACCGCGTGAAGCAAATTCTAAACAGATACTTCCTATTCCAGCAAATAAATCCATTACTTGCATATCAGAAAAGAAGAACTGATTATTTAAAATATTAAACAGAGCTTCTTTAGCAAAATCGGTTGTTGGTCTTGCGGGAATTGTTCTTGGAGCATTGATTCTCCTACCTTTATATTTTCCTGATACTATGCGCATAATTTTCTTCAAATAAAAGTTGAAATGATTGTTTTTTAATAGTGCTATAATCAAAATCTAAATCACTAAATAAAAAGTCAACATGTTTGATGTAATTGAATAAATATAGAAAAGAACTATCTGTTTTTTGAATTGCTCCAAATAAAATAAGAATCATTTCTTCTCTGTTGAAGCCAATTTGCTCAATACAAAACAGGATATAATAAGCCAAATCCTCTTCAGTTTGGTAGCTAAAGTTGTTGGCTAAAACAAGTTTTTTTCCTGAAAAAGCAGAGATACTTACTATGTTTTTATCTACATAAACCAGAACACGTTCTCTTTCTTGGTCTAGTTCGTAATTGATTTTAATTATTGATTCTAAACAATGTTGGTATTGAAAACTCCCAAACAAATCAATTAAATAGTTGTTGATATTGGTGTAGGGTATGTAGGTGATTACAGAACTTGTCACCTCTATTTTTTCAGAAACCAGCTGGTCTTCTGGTAAAATTTTAGTGCTGTACTTAATAAAATCTGATGCTGATTTTTCTTCAAAATATTCCTCTGGTGATAAACAAAAAAGAGAGTGATGGTAATTTACTTTTGCCTTACTAATTTCATATTCCTCAATTAATTTTTGATTGATTTTATCAGTTAATAAAGCTAGCAATGCTTCAGGTGTTTTGGGCTGATCTAATTTGAGCTTAAAGTTATTAAATTCAATAGCCGTCTTTGTTTCAGAATTTTCAATTAAAAAAGAATATCCATCCTGACGAATCAGAATGGATATTTGATTTTTCTCTTTTTGATGTTTAATCTTGTTTTCCATACGTTGTTGGCCAGTTACCATTGGTACTTACCTCTTCCATAGAACCTACTAAGATAGATTCACCATTAATACCATCAACAGATTTTACTTGTAGCTCTTGGTTAAGCAAATCTTTATCTTGGTCTGCTAAAATCCATTCTTTAGGAACTTCAACTTTAAAAACTGGAGTGTTAACTCCTTTAATATCTAATAAACCTGCTTGCATTTTCATGTGTTTGCCATCCGTATAAGGAACTTCCATCATGGTCTTATACCTGTTTGAATTCCCAAACAAAGAATCTTTAACTAGTTTATAACCTAGAGTATCAACTACATAGTCTTCAATGTACTTATCTACTCCATAAGTTGCTAAGTATTCCTCATCTATGTAAGTTGTATCTCTACGCTGTGTGATTACGTATTCTGCAGTATCTAAGAAACGTAAAAGTTGGTCAAAGTTCTTAGCATAACTACGGTTAATTTCTCTATGGGCAATCTGTACTTTTCTTACATCCCTTAATTTGTCAATCACTTCAGCATAACGCTTCTCTTTTACTTTGTTAAATTCTACAGGGCCGTAAATGGCTTTGTAATTCATATAAGCTAAGATGCCTATACCTGCTATTAAAACAATTGATAAAACAGGTCTTAATTTTTTAGGTAAATAACTATCTATAACCTTAACCAAGCCAAAAACAATTAAAATGCCTACTACAATATAAATGATAATCTCTAACATCAGTTCTGTTTATATGTTTACTTAATAAGACAAATCTACAATTTTTTTTGGTTTGTGAAAGTTTCCGTTTGTAAATTCCCTTTTAAATTTTAAAACTATATTTAAATTCCTTTAATTTAATGCAGGTTTTACTTTCGTTTTAACCTCTCAATTTCTCATTCATACAATCAGTATTCGGTTTTTCTTATAATTTCAATTTAAAAACTTAACTTTGGGTTTTTATCAATTCTATGGAAGAAAAGAAATTTTATCAACTTTTAAAAAAAGATTTAGGTCACCCGCCAACAATAAAACAAGACTTAGGATTACAGCTTTTAGCAAAGTTTATTGTGCAAGAGCATAGTGATTATATTTATGTATTAAAAGGCTATGCTGGTACAGGTAAAACTACTATGATTGGTACTTTGGTGAAAAACATAGCTAAAGTGAAAAAAAAATTGGTGCTTACCGCGCCAACAGGAAGAGCCGCTAAAGTGATTTCCAATTATTCTAATCAGTCGGCGCAAACCATTCATAGAAGAATTTATTACCCTAAAAAAACCAGTGGAGGTGGAGTGAGCTTTGTGGCTCAACAAAACAAATTTAAAAATACTATTTTTATTGTAGATGAAGCTTCTATGATTCCCGATTTACCCACTGGCGACGAACTTTTCAGTAAAGGTTCTCTATTAGAAGATTTAGTAGAATATGTGTATTCTGGTGAGAATTGCCAGCTTATTTTTATTGGTGATACCGCTCAACTTCCCCCTGTTAAAGCCGAATTAAGCCCGGCTCTGGATGAAAAATTATTGGCCATGCAGTTTCAAATGGAAGTGATTGGGGTGGAATTAGATGAAGTTGTTAGACAAGAATTGGAAAGTGATATTCTATTGAATGCAACGCGAATTAGAGACGCCATTCAAGATGAGGTTTATGTAGATTTTCAATTTAAACTCACAGGTAAAGCTGATATGCAACGATTGGTTGATGGCTACGAAATTATGGATGCCATTAATGATGCTTACCATAATAATGGTCACCAAGATACCGCCATTATTGTCCGCTCTAATAAACGAGCAAATCTTTACAATCAACAAATTAGAGCTAGGATTTTGTATCGCGAAGACGAAATTGCACCAGGCGATTTCTTAATGGTGGTTAAAAATAATTACTTTTGGGTGAAACCAAATTCTGAAGCTGGATTTATTGCTAACGGTGATATTATTGAAATACTGGAGATTTTTAATTTTAAAGATTTATATGGTTTTCGCTTTGCGGAAGTAAAAGTACAAATGGTTGATTATCCTAATATGCCCGCTTTTGAAACGGTTTTAATTTTAGACACTTTAGATGCGAATGCTCCATCGTTAACCTACGAGCAGTCTAATCAACTTTATGAAGAAGTCATGAAAGACTACCAAAACGAACGCTCAAAGTATAAAAAATTCATGAAAGTGAAAGAAAACAAATACTTTAACGCACTACAGGTTAAGTTTAGTTACGCCATTACTTGTCATAAATCGCAAGGTGGACAATGGCCCACCGTTTTTGTAGAGCAACCTTATTTACGTGATGGAATTAATAAAGACTATTTAAGATGGTTGTACACCGCTATAACCCGAGCTCAAAATAAATTGTACTTAATTGGATTTAAAGACGATTTTTTTGAAAATGAAAATTAAGTGTAAAGAATTAAGTATATAGAATTAAGAAATTAGTAATTAGAAATGAGAGCTAAGAAGATAGAAAAGAGATGGGGTTTAAGATTTAAGAGTGCAAAAAATGCAACTTCATAATTGTAAATCAACGTTCTTTTCTCTATGCAAAAACCTTATCGGACTTTGCAATGAATACAGAAGCTTGATTCTTAACTAATGGATATTAGTACACGATAAAATTTGATTTGCTGAAAATCAGTTCTACCCCGCCCTAAAGGGAGCCTGATTTTCCTTGATTTCTCCCTTTAGGGAAGGGGTCAAAAATCAAGGAATTCATATAAACTAGATTTTTGTCGTGTACTAACCTAATGAATATTAAAGCTAATTTATTTAGCGAATATAACGAATACCGAAAATTGATAACAGAAAACCGAAAACAATAGATATAATCTGATGAAAGTAATAGCAATGATTCCCGCCCGATATGAGGCTTCAAGATTTCCTGGAAAACTGATGAAGGATTTATGTGGCAAAAGCGTCATTTTAAGGACCTATGAAGCTACATTAGAAACACATCTTTTTGATGAAGTTTTTGTAGTTACTGATTCTGATGTGATTTATAATGAAATAACTAAGCACGGAGGAAAAGCTATTAAAAGTGAGAAAGAACATGAATGTGGAAGCGATCGCATTGCAGAAGCAGTAGAACGTATGCAAGCAGATATTGTAATTAACGTTCAAGGAGATGAACCCTTTACCAACCAAGAGGTATTAAAAGAACTCATTGAAGTCTTTAAAAACGATACCCAAAATGAAATTGATTTAGCTTCAGTAAAAACCCCATTGAAGTTGCCAGAAGAAATTGAAAACCCTAATAATGTAAAAGTAATTACCGATTTGAATGAGACGGCGCTTTATTTTTCAAGATCACCAATACCATTCCATAGAGAACAAAATTTAAAGGTAAATTACTATAAACACATCGGTATTTATGCTTTTAGAAAACAAGCACTAATGGAATTCTACCATCAAAATCAAACTCCATTAGAAGCCGCTGAGAAAATAGAGTGCATTAGGTATTTAGAACACGGAAAAAAAATAAAAATGATTACCACCACAACCCCCAATGTAGGTATAGATACCCCAGAAGATTTAGAACGCGCAAAACAAATGTTGAAAGAGAAAAATCAATAAAACTTGAGGTTGTTATGAATAAGTATTTTTGAAACGCATATTTAGAGTGAATGGAGCTAAAAGACAAATATTTCATTATTCCTTTAGAATTCTGCTTATATCGGAATGCTAATTAAAAACTCAACAAGGACAAATGCTTTTTTTTAAAAAAAACTATGGTCAATCACGACTCCACTTGGGGTCGCACATGTATAAAAAAAAAACACGTTTTGTCACGCCCTCAGCTATGTTGAGTGTTGTTTATAGAAAAAACAAAAAAGCCAGTTTGTTCCGACCCCAATCGGGGTCGTATATGTATAGAAAAAACAAAACCCAACCACCATGACCCCTAGCGGGGTCGCATATTTATAAAAAAAACAAACCCAACCATCACGACCCCAGCGGGGTCGAACAGAAAATCCAAAAAATCACGGTTTTTTCCGACCTCAGCGAGGTCGAATGTGTATAAAAAATACAAAAATCATGGTTCATAACGACGCTAGCGGGGTCGCATACTTATAGAAAAACAAAAGCCGAGTTTCACCACAACCCCAGTGGGGTCAAATCATAAGAACAAATCTAAATGATTTTTTAGCAAATGATAAAATTATGGAAACCTTGCTGGAGTTTCTATCAAATATCTAGGTGAGTTAAAGTACACAGGTCGTTTATCCTAGACTTTTTTTTATTGAAATTTATCAAATCACAACAAAAACTTAAATTTTAACATTTAGAAAAAGAACAACTAAAGGATTTTTAACTTAAATTTGCTACGTTAATTACATCCAAATGAAAAACTTGGCTTACATGCTTACATGCTTACATGCTTACATGCTTACATGCTTATGCTGTGGGCTTATGTGTTATATGCTAAGTTTAGATTTTTACTTGCCAAACATGAATTTACTTGATTTTGTTTTTAAGTTTTAAAAGAAGAAAATGAATTAATCACTTAAAAAAATTAAAAATGAAATTAAATAAAATTTTACTAGCTATAACAGCTATAATTATGTTTTCTTGTGCGGATGATATAGAGATACAGGAGAACTCTAATACCAACGAATTAACTACATTTAGTCAAAATCCAACCTATATGGATGTAGAAGCTATTTATATTGATAATGGCACACCGCAAAATTGTGAATTTAATATGTTGGTTTTTCAAGATGAGTCTCACTATATTGATATTTTAGAAACTCTTGAAGAATTGTACGAAGACTATGAAGATGCATTTGTAAATCAATATGATCATCTTGATGATGATGAGTTAGAAGATTTAGAAGATCAAATTGGACATGAGGAATATGCCGCACTAATTGAATTTGAGAACCAACTTAATTTTTGCTCTTTAAGAAGGTTAATTGCCAAAATGCAAGCAGATTGGCTTGATCAACAGGGGTATAACTCAGATTTTTCTGGTTCTCCTGAAGAAACTTATTTAGAAATAGATGATGAATTTGAAAGCACAGTCTTGAATGAGCAAGGAGAAGTAATTGTAGGAAGAAATTTATACAAGTATTATGACAATGGTTATATAATTATTGATTTGGACGCAACTAATGTTCCAGATATACTTAGAGATTTAAATAATGGGGCAACTCCAGAGGAAGTAGCCTTAGATTATAGACCCTTTGTTGAAGTTGTAGAACAAATAACTGTTACAAGTCCAACTCCAGGAGAGTGCCATGAAAGAATAAGAGGTGGTAAAAGAGTTGAACTGAACCACAATACTATGGGAAGAGTTTCTTGGAGAATTAATGAAAACATGTTTCAGTATAGAATGAGAAGTAAACTTAGGGGTTATACTTGGACAGGAAGTAGATGGAAAAGAAAAAGAATGAGACTAGCAACAGGTATAGTTGAAGGTACTACACTTTCTCATCCAAATAGCACTTGTTACGTAGAAGATGAACTAGGGGGCGGTTTGAATAGTAAGAGAAGAAGAAAAACTAGAGTGAACAGACATAATATTTCTAAAATATTTGCACCACACCCATGGCAATATGTTAAAAATTTACATACTATTGAAACATTGAATTGGGTTGCTGGACATGAATTTGTTGTTCCTGTTTCAGATTTGCTAGATTAATTATTTATACTACTATAAATTGAAAACAACTAGAAATATAATTTTTTTAATATACCTCGTATTTTTGAATACGGGGTTTATTTTAAATGCACAAGCACAAGACAGCATAGTTTACCCTAATTACCAACTAAAAGATTATTTTCCTATTGGTTTAACTTTTGGTGTAGATCGTTCTATTGTTAGCAATGAACCTATACCGCACGGTCAAAAAATCAATTATCAAAGCACCTATGCCAAACACATAGGTTTAACAGCAAATTTATACAATAATAAATATTGGAACATAAGAGCAAGCGCTAGATTAAGAATATTTGACATCACGCAACAGTATGTAATACCAGGAGATTTATTTGATGACTTTAATGAACGTTATGATTTTATTTTTTCTAGCTCAGATTTATACTTAGAGGATTATAAGTTTAATATAAGTGGGGATTATATATTCAAGTCAAAACCAAAAGCAGATTTTTTTGTAGGGCTTGGCGCTGAAGTTACTTTTTGGGAAGCTGTTAAGTATATGGACCCTGAGACTATTGAGATAGGAAATTCTTTTAGTACCGGACAAATTTTTTCTGAATCTAATAGTAACTGGTACTTTGGTGCAAATTTTGATTTTGGTGTATATTTAAAAAGTTACAATTTTTTATATCGTATAATGCTTACCTATCATCATAATTTTTCACCTGCTATTGAGAGTTTAAATTTAACCAATGCTTCTACCACGGGGGAGTTTGAAGAAACTAGTGTCACCCAAAGACTTCCTGGGAATTATTACGGTTTAAGTTTGGCAATTCATCCTAGCAAAAACCTTTTCAAGAAAAAACCAACAGCTTACAAAATAGCAGAAAAACAAAAAAAGGAAGAATCAAAAAGTCAAAGTATTCATCAAACCTATTCTAAATTTGGTCTCAGCTACGGTATGAAATTTAATACAACCGAGAGAGTACCTAACTCAGTCAACTTAGAACATTCTTCAGTTTCCAGAGCTAGACAAACTCAAATAGGTCTTCATTGGCATTACCATAACCGTAAAAATTATACCTTAAGCTGGGCTTTAGAGTATAATAGATTAAGCAGTAGTTACAGGCTTAACTTAGGGCCTCAAGAAACGGGTACATCTAATACATATAGTTTTAATCCTGAGCTAAGTGCGCTTAATGGTTTTGGTATCTCACATTATTTTGACTATTTATTTCCTATCAATAAGACAATTACTTTAAATGCAGGTTTAGGATTAAAACTTGCAGTAATGAATCAAAGAAGTGAGTTTTTTGAATTTGATTTACCTGATATTGAGCTTAGTTTTGAATATGGTAAAACTTTCTTTTTTGATCCTTTTTTTAGTCCTAGTATAGGGGCAGATATAAATTTAAAACACATGCTTTTGAGATTTAAACTATTTGCAGATATTCTAGTTTGGGGTCAAGATAATCCGCAAATGGAATTTAGAGTAATAGCAACAAATTCAAATAATGGATTTTCTTGGTCGAATGAAATTTTTAGAAGAACAAATTTTGGATTTAATTTAAATATTTACCCCAAAAAAGGATTGTTTAAAAAAAGTAAGTAAAAGTAAACTTGAAATTCGATGTTTTGATTTTTATTGCTTTATTCGAAATATTTGATCTGTTTTGGCAGAAATAAATCCCTCGAAACTAAAAATCAAATCATCGTTTTTTTATTTACTAAATTTTAACTAGCCTTGCTCTCTTTTTGCAAATTTAAATTTGAAAATCAATAATAAAGTCTTTTACGACCTCAGCGAGGTCGAATGCGTATAAAAAAACAAAAAATCATGATTCATCACGACCCCAGTGGGGTCGCACGCGTATAGAAAAAAAAATGCGTTTTGTTAGGACCCCAGCGGGGTCAAATATTTATAACCTGAGTTCGATTAATATTTTAATAGATTTTATTGCATAAAAAAAGAAATAG
>JAIUMH010000105.1 GCA_022565635.1 Flavobacteriaceae bacterium
GTTTAAAGGATCTATCATTACTTTTACTTTAAAATACAAATTATGAAGAAGATATTTTTTTTACTTTTTTTATTGATGTGTCAATTAAGCATTAGCCAAAATTGGTTGGACCAAAAATGTGAGGTAGATGCCAGGCTTTTTCCTGAAGATATAGATAAAGCTTCTGAAAGAAATTTTTTAGATGTGATTATTAATCAAGAGGGAAAAATAATGGTGAACAATAAAGATTTAAGTATTTTAAACGAAGCAAAATTTAAAGAGTATATTTATTTCTTTATTGAAAACCCTAATGAAGATGACCAGCTAGCAAAGTCGCCAAAAAAAGCTATGATTAGCTTAAAACACTATAATCATCCAGAACAATTTGAAGCCATTGAACAACAAATTAGAGAGGTGTATTATTTTCTTTGGAATAATTATGCACAAGAAAAATATGAAGATGATTACATTAATTTGACCTGTAAAGAAAGGAGTAAAGTGCAAAAAGAATATCCCTACAATTTATATTTGCCTAAAAAGACAAAGGAAAAAGAAAAAGGGAAACCAAACTTTGCTGGTCCACCACCTTTTGAAGGTGATGTGAAAGATAATTAAAATAAAGCCCTCATTTTAAGCTGATTAAATGAGGGTTTTTTTATGTCTTCTAAAGCTTTATACTTGTTTCAATAAATACTTTTTGCTCTGTTAGCATTCTATGAACGGGACATTTGTCTGCTATTTGTACAAGTTTATCTAGTTGCTCTTCATTTAATTCTTTATTCCCAAACTTAAGCTCCCTTTTTATTTGATGTTGCTTATTTTTACCAGAACCTTCGCTGGTTTTTGTCATTTTAATTTCTACATTACCTAATTGCCAATCTTTTCTTTTTGCATACATTTTCAGAGTCATTAAGGTACAAGACGCTAATCCAGCATCAACCAAATCAACAGGACTAGGTCCCAAATCATCACCACCTACTTCTTTAGGTTCATCCGCAATGAGCAAATGATTATTAATTTTAATTTGAGTTGTAAACTGGTCTTCTTTGTAAATCTTAGCTTCTAATTTTTCGCTATTTTTTGTGTCATTATTTTCTTCAATTTCTAAGTAACGTTTAGACCAACCAGCTATAACTTCTCCTACATAAGTTGCATCCTCTTGGTTGGTTAATAAATGAGAAGCTCCATCTAAACTCACAAAACTCTTTGGGTGCTTAGCATTTTTATACAGTTCTTCAGCATTTTTAATCGTTACAATTTTATCTTGAGGGGAATGAAAAATCAACAATGATTTATTTAGGTTTTTAACTACGTTTGCTTCGCTTTGTTTTTTTAAATCCTCTAGAAACTGTTTTTTAATATTGAATTTTCTTCCACCAATATCCACTTTAGACTCACCATTTTTTTCTATTTCTTCTAAACTAGATTCCAGTAAATGCGTAACGTGTTCAGGTTCATTTGGGCTTCCAATGGTAACTATGCCCACGGCGCTTTCAATTTGGTTAGCCACATACAAGCAAGCCGTACCTCCTAAGGAATGACCAATTAAAAGCTTAGGGCTTTGGTAGTGCTTAGAAAGGTAACTACTTGCGTCTTCTAAATCGCTTAAATTATGAGAAAAATTAGTTTCACTAAAATCTCCCTCACTATCACCTAAACCAGTAAAATCAAAGCCCAATACGCCAAACCCCTGTTGAGCTAAACGTTCTGCAATGTAAGACACAGTCTTTAAGTTTTTAGAACAAGTAAAACAATGGGCAAACAAAGCAAATGCTTTAGGTTGGCCATGCATAGGTAGGTAAATGTCTCCTTTTAATTCTTGGTTATTTTTGTTAAGAAAGCTAATTTTTTTTGACATAGTAGTTGTGTTCTGGGGTATGGGCAAATGTAGCTAATTTTTAGCACTTTTTTGGCGTACGTGGTAAGAATGACTTGAATTCAACTAGTAAATAAATGATTTTTTCTACTGATTTACCTACTTTTTAAAAAATCAAATTTAAATAGATGATTTAGTGCTTTTCATTTACTAAAAATTTTTAGAACTGAATAGTACGGCTTAAATCTTAAGTGTTGTTAACAAATAGATGTATTTATCAAATTTTACTTAAATTCAATTATATTAACTTTTCTTTTATGATAAAAACAAAAACTCTTTCTAAATTCGTTTCAAAAATTATAAATTATGAATTACAAATTAAATTTTACTTATCTACTTTTAAGTTTATTGCTGGTTGCAGGAATCACATCTTGTAGCAGTGATGATGATGCGGGAACTCCAATAGACTCGTTACCAACAACTTTTGAAATTATTTCTAATAGCGAAAACCACACTGTTTTAGCTTCTCTAATTTTGGAAACTGGTTTAGACGAAGTTTTAGATAGTGGTACGTTTACAGTGTTTGCCCCAGACGATACCGCTTTTGAAGGAGTTGATGCTTCTGCTTTTACACAGGAAGAGTTGACTACTTTATTGCTTAATCATGTAATTACTGGAAATGCAGGTTCACAAAATCTTTCTAATGGGTATATAGAAACCAATGCTAGAGAGAGTTTTTCAGGAAATGATCATCGCATTAATATGTTTATTAATCTAGCAGATGGAGTGAACTTAAATGGCGCCTCAAGTGTTACTAGCCCTGATTTAACAGCAAGCAATGGTATTGTGCACATAGTAGATAATATCATACCTATTCCAGATATGGTTACTTTTGCCACTGCAGATCCACAATTTGCTACTTTAGTTGAGGCTATTACTAGAGAAGATCAACCTTCTTTTGTAGATATCCTTTCTACACCAGCGGGAGAAGAGCCAGCACCATTTACATTATTTGCACCTAACAATGATGCATTTCAAAATACATTAGCCTTTTTAATACAATCTGGAACTGGTATTTCCGGACTTGAAGATTTACCTCAAGAAACTTTAGAAGCGGCAATTTCACTGCATTTAATAGCTGGTGGAAACCTTAGATCTTCACAATTTTCAAGCGGACCATTAGAAACTTTTGGTGGAACACTTGAAATTGATACCAGTGATGGAGTGAAAATTATTGATCCAAACGGAAGAACAATCTCTGTCCTAGAGACTAGAGACATTCAAACTTCAAATGGTGTTATTCACGTAATAGACAATGTAATCCTTCCAGATTTGGATGTAGATGAATTACCTACTTTAGTAGAAGCGGCAGAAGATGCTGGTTTAACATTACTATTAGATGCTGTAAATGCTGTTGATGGTCTAGGTGAAGACCTTGTGAATGCTGAAGAAATTACTGTATTTGCGCCTACTAATCAAGCTTTTGAAGATGCTTTAGAAGCGTATAATGCAGCCGACTTAAATGAGCTTATTGATGCTATTGGAGGGGTTGAAAACCTTGAAATATTACTAGGATTCCACGTGGTTCCAGCAGTAGCTTTTTCTCAGGACTTAGAAATGGGAGACAATACCTTTGAAACCTTATCAGGTCAAAATATTACAGTAAATGTAAGCGGAGAAAATGTGAGTGTTATTGATGCCAATGGAAATGTAGCTAACGTTACTCAAGCTGATGTAGCTATTGAAAATGGTGTAGTGCATGTAATTGATGCTGTTCTACTACCAGAATTAGAAATGGAGGTAAATGAAGTAACTATCGTTTTAGGTAATGATGGTGCATCTGCTTATTTTGTTTCAGATATTATAGGTGATGAAAATGTGTCTGAATTAAATGAAAACAATAGTACTTGGACGCTAACAACAGGAACACGATATACCATTGAAGTTGAAAATCCAGGTCCTCATCCATTAGCACTTCGTGATGTAATGGAAAATTTCTTACTATCACAAGATGAAACGGAAGGTAGCTTTGAAGCAAATAACGAGGTAAATTTTGTAATAGAAGGGAATTCGATTTCTTTCACGTTAACCAGCAATTTGGCTCAAGAGCTAGATAACTATGTATGTGTTACTCATGCTTCAATGACGGGAAGCATCATAACCCAATAAATTTTATACATATTATATTTAAAAGCCATTCAACTCAAGTTGAATGGTTTTTTTCTTTCCACAGCTTATAAGCTTCTAAATCTTCAGCAACCATCTTAAGCGTTAAACCAATAATACTTGCATCATCCAAATAGCCTACAATAGGAATAAAATCAGGAACTAAATCCAAAGGATTTAATAAGTACAGCAAGGCAAAAGTTATAGCCGCAATACTTTGCCAAGGAACCTCTGTATATTTTTTGTTTTTGAAATCTTTTAGCATGGCGAATAAAAGTGTAACGTGCTCTTTAAACTTACCTAAAACAGATAATTTTTCCTTTATTTGATCCTCGTTAGAAAGAGCTTTATCTACATCTTTATCATTCATCTTATTCCTATTCTTTTGGATGTAGTTTTTGTCAATTTTTTTACTCATATTCTTTGTTTTTACCAGATTTTTAGCTTACCCTAAACTTATTATTGAAACAGGTTTTCTGTGTGATTATTTTTCAAAATATAACATATATGTAAAACAAATATATGTCATTTTTTTAAATTAATATATTGCTTTTTAACGTAGTAGAACTGTTGTTAGAGATAGTTTTTACTTTTTGTCAACCAAGTTTTGGTTGAACAAAAAAAAATAGACTTTTCTTTAAATTAATTACTGCAACGTATATTCAAATTATTCTAAATGTCAAGCTTTCAGGGTAATATTACAAATCAATGTAAAAAATCTTCTCCAAAGAAATGAATACTTGCTTCCAAATCAATTAACAATTGCCAACAACTCCAGTATCTTTTTTACAACAAAAGCTCAATTTGATTTGTTGAAATACATTAAATTAGTACATTTGTGAAACAAAAAAAATATCATAAAACCTGATTATGAACCTACACGAATATCAAGGAAAAGAAATATTAAGTAGCTACGGAGTTACTATTCAACGAGGAAAAGTTGCCACTACAGCAGAAGAAGCAGTTGAAGCGGCTAAAAAGTTAACCGAAGAAACCGGAACAGGTTGGCATGTTATCAAAGCCCAAGTTCATGCTGGTGGACGTGGAAAAGGTGGCGGTGTAAAATTAGCCAAAAACCTTAAAGAAGTTGAAGAAATTGCAGGTCAAATTATAGGAATGAATTTGGTAACCCCTCAAACTTCAAAAGAAGGTAAAAAAGTTCACCAAGTATTAATAGCTGAAGACGTTTATTATCCTGGAGATAACGAACCAGAAGAATACTACATGTCTGTTTTACTAAACAGAGCTACCGGAAAAAACATGATAATGTATTCTCCAGAAGGTGGTGTAGATATAGAAACAGTTGCAGAAGAAACACCAGATAGAATTTTTACAGAAGAAATTGATCCTGGAACAGGAATTTTACCATTTCAAGCAAGAAAAGTTGCCTTTAATTTGGGCTTGAGCGGTAAAGCTTTTAAAGAAATGACCAAATTTGTTACCGCTCTTTATAATGCTTATGATGGTTCTGATTCAAGTTTATTTGAAATTAACCCAGTATTAAAAACCTCTGATGATAGAATTTTAGCAGTTGATGCTAAGGTTTCTTTAGATGATTCTGCTTTATTCCGTCATAAAGATTATGCTGAAATGAGAGATAAGCGTGAGGAAGACCCAACTGAAGTGAAAGCCAAAGAAGTTGGTTTAAGCTTTGTTAATCTTGATGGAAACGTTGGTTGTATGGTAAATGGCGCAGGCTTGGCTATGGCAACAATGGATTTAATTAAATTTGCAGGTGGTGAGCCAGCTAACTTCTTAGATGTTGGTGGAACAGCCGATGCAAAAAGAGTAGAGGAAGCTTTTAGAATTATTTTAGCAGACGATAAAGTAGAAGCTATTCTTATTAATATTTTTGGCGGAATTGTTCGTTGTGACCGCGTTGCTCAAGGAGTTGTAGATGCTTACAAAAACCTAGGAGATCAAATTAAGGTTCCTATTATTGTAAGATTACAAGGTACAAACGCTGTTGAAGCTAAAGAATTAATTGACAATAGTGGATTAAATGTTGAAAGTGCTGTGCTTTTTCAAGAAGCAGCAGATAAGGTACAAAAAGTTCTTGCCTAGGTTTTCAACCCTAAATTAATACAAAGGTTGTTTGTTTAAAGCAAACAACCTTTTTTTTGTAAAAGAGTTTATCTTTGTATCATGAAATTATCAACGGTATTTAACGAAGATTTTCAAGACTATAAAAGTCAAGTGCTTCAGTTCTTAAATGATTTTCATCTCTCTGGAGAAACTATTTATGACGGTAGTAGAAATATTTTAAAACAAAAGAAAGTTAAAGACAAATCTTTTGTAATTAAATATTTCAAAAAACCACACTTGGTGAACCAAATAGCATATAAGTTTTTCCGCCCCTCTAAAGCAACAAGGTCTTATACCTATGCGCAAAGATTACTTCAATCTGGCATTGGTACTCCCTTGCCAGTAGCTTATAGAAATACCTATTCATGGTTTGGAATTCAAAAAAGCTATTACGTTAGTGAATTTCAGAAACACGATTATACGTTTAGAGAACTCTCCACCATGGAAGATAAATCAAAGAGAAATAAAATCCTTTTTGAATTTGTTGAGTTTACTCACCAACTGCACGAAAATAAGATTCACTTTTTAGACCATTCTCCAGGAAATACGCTAATTGAAGAACGAGACGATAAGTTTTATTTTTATTTAGTAGATTTGAATCGTATGAAGTTTGAAACCTTAACATTAGAACAACGTATTCAAAATTTTGCAAGACTTACACGTGATGAAGAGTTGATTCAAGTAATGAGTGAGGCTTATGCAAAAATAACCAACCAAAATCAAACAACAATATATGATATGATGACTTCAACGATTCGTGTTTTTTTTGAAAAAAGGAGTAATGAAAAAGCCTTTAAAAACAAACTAAGGTTTTGGGAAAAGCAAAAATAAATTATACAATAATCAGATGAAAAGTCCAAAAGTTTCAGTAATTATAAGTACATATAATTCTCCAAAATGGTTAACAAAGACCTTATGGGGTTATGAATTTCAAAATTTTAAAGATTTTGAAATCATTATTGCTGATGATGGTTCGGGCCCAGCTATCAAAGAGGTTATCAATTCATTTAAAGACCAATTTAAATATCCAATTCAGCATGTATGGCATGAGGATGATGGTTTTAGAAAATCGTTGATTATCAATAAATCAATTATTGCATGCAATGCTGATTATATACTTATGACTGACGGTGATTGCATACCTAGATATGATTTCGTTCAAACTCATTTTAACTATGCTAAAAAAGGGTTTTTCCTTTCTGGTGGCGCTATAAGATTACCAATGCAAACAAGTAAATTAATTGATTATGAAGATGTAAAATCTCAAAATGCCTTTGATTTAATTTGGTTAAGAGAACATGGTCTTGAAAATAAACCTCTCAAAAATCTAAAACTTACAAAAGACAAAAAAACCAGTAAATTCATGAACAAAATTTCACCTTCTAATGCTTCTTGGAATGGTGGAAATGCTAGCGGATGGAAAAAGGACATTTTAGCAGTGAATGGTATGGATGAGCGCATGCAATATGGAGGACAAGATAGAGAACTTGGTGAGCGTTTAATGAACTACGGTTTAAGAGGTCTTCAAGTTAGATATTCTGCTGTGTGTGTTCATCTTGAGCATGCAAGAGGTTATGCAAAAAAAGAATCAATCAAAAAGAATAAACAGATTAGACATAAAACAAGAAGCGAAAAGATTGTTTGGACAAAATTTGGTATTAAAAAGTAATTAGTCTCATCTCTAATTAGTTACACAACCATTAAGTGCTTAAATAGTTAAAAATTTGAACAAATTTTTGAACATAAACCTCTAAACTGAAAATTTCTTGCAAGTAAGCTGTACCTGCCTTACCGTAAGATTTAACCAATTTAGGATGTTGTGATAAATGAGTTAATGCTTCAGCAATAGCATCTGGTGAATTGGGTTTTATGATCAAACCCGTTTCATTGTGTTGAACCAAATCACGTGCTCCTGGTATATCGGTCACAACACAAGCAACACCGCAAGCCATGGCTTCTCGCAAACTTCTTGGTGAGGCATCTCTTGTTGAAGGACAGATACAAACATGGGCGTTAGGAAGATAGTGTACAGCATCATCCCTTTTTCCTATAAAATGAATCTGATTTGAATTTTTGCTATTCTTTGCAATTCTGAAAATCTCTTCTTCATAATCACCAATATGAATTAAATGAATGTTTGAGTCTTGAATTAAATTCATACCTTCAATCAATTGTCTTAATCCTTTATGAGGTCTTCCTTTGGTTAACGCTAAATGAGCAACAATAAAAGCGTTTTTAGGTAAACTTTTGATTACTTTGGGGTTTTGTACAGCGTCTTTAGCCCAATCTATTTGATAGGGCTTAGGATTATAAGTGAGTTGATTCTTTGCATAATGCTTACTAAGTTTTTCTTTAATATCTTCAGTAGCACAAACTACATGATGCACACGTGGGTTTAAAATTCCTAAGTAATAAGTAGGATCGGTAGGCCTTATTTTAGCCTGTGTACCTCTGTATGCAATGTTTTTTACTTTTGTTCCAATACCTGCAATTAAAGCGTTTGATAAATCTGAACTATTTATAGAATAAGTGAGATCAATTTTTTTTTCTTTTATGCATTTCCTCAGTGCAAGAATAGCTTTATAATTAACCTTTCCTGTATAATGAGGTATTTTGATAGGAATGCAATTATTTTCTTTAATTTTTATTGCTTGTTCTTCATCTGTAGCAGTTATATATACCTCATAATTATAGTTCTTTAAGTACGAAAAGGATTTATAGATAATTAAATCTACCAAATTTGAAACACATAATACTCTTTTCATATTTAATTTTTTAATTCAATTGATACTTCTTTATAAGAAAAAAAAAATCAATAGGTTAAGTCAAAATATTTCTTTAAGACAAGAAGTGAAATGAGATCCTCTTTTTCTGAGTCCCAAAATTTCTTTACATAATCATTTGCATTCTTAATAATTTCCTCAGCTTCCTCAGGGTGATTTATATAATAACTTAGGCGTTCTTCAAGGTCAGAAAAATCAGATTTAATTTCAACATAGTGTACATTGGGTATGAGTCTGCCTTCCATGAACCATGTTTCATAGGTAGGTTGAGGCATTACAGCTAATGAGTTAGAGGACATAACCCATTTCAAATTACTTGCTACATCATTCCCTTCAATTGCTAAAATGAATTTATATTTTAAAAAATGACTTATCTTCACTTTAGGTGTTTTCCAGGCCTCAGGGTTAATGTTTCTCTTATCCGTGTCACCTAAATGACACATTTCATGCCCAAAATACATTTCAAAAAACTTTCTACGTTGTTTTTTTGTTCCAACTTTCCCTCTAAAAACCAGTAAATTTTCTTTATCCCTAAAACCTAACTGATCCTTAACCTTAATAAAATGCCTTACTTTATTGAGTTTTAATAACACAGAGTTTTGATTATTTCCATGAACTGGCCTGCTTTTTAGGATAGATGGTTCGTCTGGGATATAAGTAATATCTCCTAACTTATGTGAAAATTTCAGAGAA
>JAIUMH010000106.1 GCA_022565635.1 Flavobacteriaceae bacterium
AGAATCCTGATTCTTAGAAAAGAATCAGGCTTTTAGTTAAGTCGGGGTGGCAGGACTTTTCAACCCTTTCAAACCCCTTATTATACCTGACTTTACAAGGCTATTGTTTTGTAACTCACGAATAACTCACGATTAAATTAATGCAAAATCGTCTGTATTAGCATTACAAAGATAAGCATTTATCTAATTACTTACAGATAAAATGATATAAAATAAGGGAATTTAATAAGGTTAATAGATAGTGAACCAATGTTTTAGATGCTTTTTAATGAAGCAAAAATCAATGACAAAAATTAATAGATTGTCTCCTCAATTAACTTCTGATCAATCCCAGAATACTCAGCAAACTCCTGAATGGTAACAAACTGGTTTTTGCGTTTGCCTTTCTCTTTTTTGATTTTGGAAAGCACTTTATACGCATAGCGCTCACTTCTGCCTGTAATTTGTTGAATGTCTTTAGCGTATATGCAAACTCGTTTCATAGGTACTAATTTTCTTATCCAATGGCTTTATCATGCCTTTATCTTGCCTGTATCAAGGCGGTAAATGCTTGGTTTCATGGTTTGCAAAGTGGCTTTTACAAAAGTAAA
Source organism: Flavobacteriaceae bacterium (assembly GCA_022565635.1). Classification (GTDB taxonomy): domain Bacteria; phylum Bacteroidota; class Bacteroidia; order Flavobacteriales; family Flavobacteriaceae; genus Psychroflexus. The sequence continues at coordinate 591 of JAIUMH010000106.1, forward strand.
CTAAATTGTTTATGCATACCCATGTAATTTTATGAAAAATTCTGAAAGGACTGCATATCCTGTACAGCCCACTTGAAAAACTCAAAAAGCTGATGTTATTTAGCTAAAAAATTTAATGTTATGGCAAAGCAAACAGGAATTATTCGATTAAAAGGTACTATTGGAGGAGTGACCTTTTACAAGACAGCAGATGGCCACCTTGCAAGAGAAAAAGGTGGAGTTGATGGCGACCGCATCAAAAACGACCCTGCGTTTCAACGAACTCGGGAGAATGGTGCGGAATTTGGAACCGCTGGCTCTGGCGCAAAATTAATCAGAAACGCTAATCGTATTTTGATTCAAAGTGCCAAAGACAGAAACACCTCAGCAAGATTGACTAGAGAGGTGCTAAGAGTAGTGAAAACCGACCAAAGCAATGAACGTGGGCAACGTCAAATTGTGGATGGAAACATGGAACTGCTTCAAGGATTTGAATTCAACCGAAAAGGAAGACTGGGTTCTACCTTCTTTGGACAATTCAATCCAAGTTTTGACCGTGCCACGGGCGAAGCTCAAATCACCGTTGAACCTTTCCAGGCATCCAACAGCATTGCAGGTCCAAGCGGTACAACTCACTATAAAATTGTGGGCGGTTTATCTTTAGTCGACTTTGCAAATGAAAGTTTTGAAAGCGACACCGATGAAAGTGGAATCCTGCCATGGGATGCTTCAAGTGTGCCTTCTACTAGCTTAACTATGGAAGTTTCAGGAGGTAGTAGTTCACCTGCAATTTTGGTTTTTGGAATTCAGTTTTACCAAGAAGTAAACGGACAAATGTACGATTTAAGAAATGGTGCATTCAACGCGCTTCAAGTGGTGATGATTGATCAATAGAATTGAATTGAATTGCTATGGAAAAGGTGGTACTTCAGTTGTTTAGAAGTCAATTTCAAGAGGGTACTTATGGTGCCCTCTTTTTGGATGGTGAGTTTATTTGCTTCATGATTGAATTGCCTTGGAGAGATAACCAACGTAGAATATCTTGCATACCCGATGGCAATTACCCAATCCAAAAGCGGTACACCCCAAAATTCAAAAACCATTTATTGGTAGAACACGTTCCCAATCGTTCAGGAATATTGATACACCCTGCCAACAATGCTTTAAAAGAGCTTTTAGGCTGTTTAGCACCCGTAAGCAATTTATTCCATATAGCGAAAGGATACAGCTCTAGAATGGCTTTAGAACACCTTCTTAAAAAATTAGCACCACACTTTAAAGAAGGGAAGTCAGTAGAATTAGAAATACAGTCGAAAGACTGGATGACAAAAGTTAAAAATTTTAACAAAAATATACACTATGAATTTACAGGAAAGATATCAAAGTAAGACACCGAAGTTTTTTAGAAAGTTAAGAAACATCGGTTTAGGCATCACCGCAGGAGCAGGAGCTCTACTCAGCGCTCCCATCAGTTTACCTGCAGGAATTATCACGGCAGTAGGCTATTTAGCAGTAGCCGGAACAACCGTTTCAGCGGTTAGTCAAGCAGTGATTAAAGACGAAGAAGAAGAATGCGAAAAGTTACCGGAGAACAATCAAAGACCTACAAGATCAAGAAGTGAGTCGGATGAAAATACATCTTGATGCCCATAATCGCATCAGTGTTTTGGGCGGAACACTTTTCAGTATTGTTCCCAACCTCAGCACAGCCGATTTGATTGTCACTTGTATTTTAGGAATTGTAGGCGCCTTTGTAAGTTTCGTATCAAGTCTATTTTTTCGAAAACTTTGGAAAATCCTATCAGGAAAAATTTTCAAAAAAATTCGATTAAAAAAGTAAACTTCAAACCAAATAAATTTATATTTGTTTCAGATGTTATTGGTTTCAATTGGTTACACAGTGAAAAGACTCGGATTACAAACAATCCGAGTCTTTTTTTTGTTTCTGGTCTTTACTTCATCACCAGTTCCTTTAGTAAACTAACTTTCAACTCATTTAAAAGCTTGATCTTAGCTTCGTAAGTTTCTTCAGCTTTCTTGACCATTTTCAAGGCTTCAAGAACCTTTTGAAGCTTGGTATCAGGACAACTCAAAAAAGCTTCATTTAATACCCTGTTGATATCACCAATAGTGATAAACGGAATCACACTCCCACGCAAAAGCGGTTTATATTGGTCGGTTTTCCAAAGCGAATAGGTCAACCAGTACAAGCGATTCAAGGTTTCCTGGTCATTAGCTGTGATGATGTAGCAGTTCGCACACGCACACTTCAAAGGCTTTCCGCTGTTTAAGCCTTTGTTCAACACATAAAAATGAGGTTTTTTCGATTTTGTTTCCGTAACCTCTGGACGGAAGGTTTTGATTTGATAACTAAACATACTTATGGAATTAAAAATTAAGTATGTTTTACTTCGCTTCGCTTCGCATATTTTTTTTGAAACGAAAAGAAAAAAAATAAAAAAGAAAGTGCTTCATCTGGTGGCTGGCAAGGCTGTCAAGTTTTTTTCATAAAAAAATACAATCCTGCCGGTAGGCGGATGGAGATTTTTTTTGAAAAACCGTAGGCTTGAACTTTATAGCCGTTGAGCGCAAAGGCAGTCGCATGGCCACCTACCTTTACTTTCTTTATTATTTTTTGTTTTAAAAATCTGGTTTTTAATTGGAAGAAAAATGCCCACGTACCCAATAAAAAAAAAGTGGGACAGCAAACTCTTGTAGCTTTTGAAGGAAGACAGCCAGGGAAAAAGTTGCGGATGCAAATCAACAAAACGAGGTGAGGAGTTTTTTTATTTGCATTGGCAACTGAGCGATGCCTATGGTGGTTGCTTGATGAAGTTGAATTGAAAACAGATGATGAAACCAATACGAATGAAGCAATGAAAACCAAAAGCAACGACCAATGGCATGGGATTTTGAAAAACTATATACCGTAAAAAACCAAATGACGAAAGAAAACGTAAAAGCTACAAGTAGCAACTAAAAGGGCGGGTGGGTCAGATGAAGAATGATGAAAATTAGAAGGAAAAAGGTTAGTAATTCGGATTTACTTTTAAAGTACAGTCAACTGAAAACGCAAAGTTGAAGTAATGAAAGCCTAAGAATTAGAAGAAAAAATTAATCGTTTGATTGGAAGAAAAGAGCTGAGGTTTGAAAACTGGAGCTGAATAGCAACTAGAAGAACTAAAGTACACAATTCGAATGACGAACGTCGTACTACACACTGGCTGAGAAGAATGATGATAATGGAAACAGAATAAAAAATGCAACTAAAAACATGATTAGGGGCAGGTAAACCAAAGGCCAGCGTGCCGTCTGCGTGCGGAACGAGGGTGTGCTACCGAGGTAACTTGTAATGAAATGAAGAGTTTGGTAGCGCTACGTCTTGACGTGGTGGGTGGCGGAATTTTTGCATCAATCGGCAAAAATTGTGACACCCACCCACCCGAAGTGACCCGCAGGCACGCGCTTTATGTAGTGGCGGTTGTGCCTTAAAAACACACTGCGATAGCTTACCTTATTGGATTTTAAGGCACAAGAGTAGCCACGGGTGCAAGATGACTGAAGTGTGTGGAATAAAGCAAATGAATTGACAAGCTTCGGTTCTTGGCAATGAATGGTGTACACAAGTGATATGGAAACAGATTTTTACATAAAGTGAGGATATTGATGAGTAGGATTAAAGTTGATAATTGGAAAAAAGCACTTGTGTACATGCTTTATGGAACAAAACGGAAGGCATCTTGCACTCCACTTTACCTGCCCCACGAATTATGATACTAGTACTGCACATGTAACTGGAAACGGATTTCTAAACAACTTAAACATAAATTGAAAGAAAAATTTAAACCTAAACCAAATGATGATTAGTAAGCTTGAACCTATGAAAACCAATCTTTGTTAGTAAAAACAAGTGGTGAGAACCTCTTGTTACTGAGGTAATGAAAATAAAAACCCAAGCGGAATAAAGTTTAGTAGTACCTCAACGTTACACAGGCTATTCTTATTTTTTAATATGATTTTTTAAAACTGTTTTTTGGGCAAAAAAGTGTTTTAAGAATGGGAGGGTTGTGGAATAGCTTGTGTAGGGTTTGGTTAGTAATTAGTATAAAAAGGTTCTGTGATAGCCAGTGTTCAATTACCCAGGAAAATGAGAGTTATTAAGTAAACACTGACATTCTTTGTGAGATAGGCTTCTCGATTGTTTTTATTCGTTGATGGCAATTGCCATTTTTTCTTTCAATATTTGTGTGATTTTCTTGTTAAACTTATCATAATCAATATTTCTATTGTTCGATAAACTCGTGGGATGAGCTGTTTTAATTAGGTGTGTATTATATTTCGGTAAATAATAGTATATCAAATACTTACCAATTACTTCCTTTTTTAATGTATCATCGCTTTCACGTAACCAACTATCTTCCATACCCCAATTAAGTACTAATATGATATTTGGTTCAAATACTTCAAGTAGATGTTTAGATGAATCAAAAATCTTAGATTTTTCTTTTACAATCTGCCAGTCTGTAAATTTAGCTCCCTTTTTTTTAGCTGTAACTTTGAAATCTTCCAAAGAGTTGTAGTTACCCCACACAAAGCTTTTAGCAATATCATTTCTTTGACTTTTTTTAATAGTTTTCCAGTTATCTATTTCGTGAAAGTTAGCCAAAAATTTAAGGTTGAAATCCCAAAAACTTCTACCAAAATTATTACCCCATTTTAAAAAATCTAGATTTCTAAAGCTTTTGAAATTTCTAAAAATAGTGGTTTCTGGATTAATATTTGCCTCGTTAATAAATTCAGACATATCACCCCATTTTCTAGTTTCGATCCCTACTATCATAATTTTAATCTCAGAATTAAAATATTCCTCACCGTAAAGAGGTAAAAAAGGTTCGGGAATTCTATCAAAGTTTTCAGGATTTAAATCTTCTCTAAATTCTGTTACGAGTTCCGAGTAATAAATTGAAAATTTTTTTTCTTTAGTCATTTCCTTTGCTTATTGCTACGTTGAGTGTATGGTGTCGTGAGGGATTGCGGGCTTCAAACCTATCAAGTTACCACCCAAAATTGATGCGGGTGATACCGCTCGATAACCTCTGAAACCCTTTGCATTATTCACATTGTCGGCATTTCGTTGTTATACATCCTTCACCTCTCCTTTCCATGAAAATTTTCTTAATTTTTCTATATCATTATTCCAAATAAATGCAGAATCAGCACCATTTAGTTGCTCTGCTTTGCCATCTCTAATTCTAGTTCTGCATGTACTCGATATTAAAATACAAGCTTTAATTGCACGAGTAATCCCAACATAATGCAAATTAACATCTTGAGCGGGGTCTTCATTGTATTCATTTGGTAATATCCATTTATATAAATCAAGATGTAAGACTAACTCAAACTCTAATCCTTTTGATTTATGTAATGTCATTATCTGTACTTCATCGACGGTAACAGGTTTGTAGGTTTCTAACAATGAAGTATTTGAGACAACTCTATTTAATAAATCAATAGATTCCTGACTCTTTGAATTTGGAGCAATGATTTCAGCAATTTTTATAAAACACTGTACAAGCTTGCTTGAATTAAATGATGAAGAGTTAAATTCTTGTATAAGTTCTTTTTTACGTTTATTCAATGCCTCTATTTCTTTTTTCTTAAAGCTATCATATAGTTTAAATGCCTCCACCACCTCAATAAATCTTATTTTAGTGTCATGCACAAAAAATAAGAGATTAGAGAATATTCCAGACCAGATATTAAGATTAGAATCAAGCTCATTAGTTATTGAGTATTTGTGGGGAATAGTTAAATTATCATTTAAAATTTTCCCAGTTCTTTCGCCCCTTACTAAAAGTGCTACTTTATTTTTTTTTGATATCTTAAATTTATTAATTAATGCATCGATATTTTGGTCTATCCATTTTGATATACTGATTTCATTACCCTCAATTCTAAAAAAACCAACATTATTTTCTTCCGTTTCAAGAAGGTTAGTATTCGTATTTAAAAAATAATTCGAGTAATTAATAATTGAAGAGTGGCATCGATGGTTCTTGCTTAAGGTAAAGCTTTTAAAGTTTTCACTTTTATTTAATTCGTCTAGGTATTTTGAACTTTTACCTGAAAAAGCATAAATAGATTGATTTAAATCGCCAACAGCAACAGAAGTAATCCCAAGCTTAGATATTTTTAAAAATAAGTCATGTTGAGCATGACCAGAATCTTGGTATTCATCAATGTATAAATACCTATATCTAGCTTTCAAATATTTTTGGCATGCTAATGAATTATCGAAAATATAATTTGCAAAAACTCCAGTTGTTTCCAATAAAACTATCCCTTTTTTAAAGTAGTAACCAAGTATATCAATGTTTACAGTGGTTAGTTTGTCAAGTGTTAAATCTCCATTAAACCAACTGAAATTATTTTGGGCTTCTTTAGGTAATTTATTTATAGTTATAACTTCAAAATCTTCATTAGGTATTCCAAATACATGCTTACCAAAAGGTATTAATATTTCTGAAATGTAGAATCTATCAATTGTGCCAAAGAAGGAAGATAATGGATTTTCACCATTCGAAAGGCTTCTGTTTCTTAATTCATTACTTGCTTTATTTGTATAGGATATTGCAATTAAACCTTGATGCTCGCTCAAGCAAGTCAAGTTTGATTTAATCATGTGAGAAAGAATAAATGTTTTCCCACTACCAGGAGTAGCAATCACGACACTGTTTCCAGTGTAATTCAAAATTGCTTCTTGCTGTTTAGTTGGTTCCATAAATTTTCTTTAACGCAATTTCCTGACAAGCAACAAGTGGTTTTGCAATATCTTTATCTTTCAAAATGCCTAATTTTTCTTTTCTTGATTTTAAGAAGGAATACATAAATGATGCTTTTCTTTTTTGCATTGCAGGAATAATCTTATGATATTCTAAATCAACAAAATAATCAATTAAGTCTTGCTTTAATTCACTGTTGAATATATCATTTTCCAAATCAACAGAAGAAATGAACATATTATATGCTTCTAAGTCAGATATGATTTTTTCACTTCCTTTTACGTTTACCACAGGAGGGCTTTGAGCTTCAAAACCTTTTAATAGAGCTTCGTTCTCTTTTAAAATTTCTTCTGTTTCATCATCACTATTAAAATACTTTTTATACAAACTAATACACCTTTGAACACCAGCAAATCTATATTCGTCTTTTCTCGGTATTTTAATGATATCGTTATCAGTTCTAAGTACCCAATCAATCTCCAATGCATTAAGTATCTGCACATATGTCGAGAACCCTATGCCATCGACCATTAGCACACTAATATTAAGTTTATCTAAATCTATTCCTATTTGCTTTGATAAAGTTTTATAAAATAAATCTTCAGAAGGCCCTTCTATAAGAAGTACAACATCTGAGAAAAATGCTTCAGAAGGAATAATACTTAATCGATAGCCAAAGTCTTCAAATGCATCGTCGATTATCTTAGAACAACCATTTGAAGCTACTTTCGTTTGCTTGTCTTTTGTGTAGAGTCGAACAATTGAATTAGGATTATATTCACAAGCAATCTGAGGGGAGTGTGATGTTAGTATAACTTGTCCAAATACTCTCGAATTTAAGTATTCAGCTAATTTTCTTTGTTGATGCGGGTGTAAATGGGCTTCTGGCTCCTCAATACAAACAATGCTAACCTCTTTTAAATTTTCCTTTGAAAGTTCATTCTTAGATGCCCATAAGGCTAAATAAATCTGATTCAGTCTACCATCACCTCCAATAACTACATTTTGATCATTATTATTTGACGCTATAGACACATTGTTGATAAAACTGTCAATATTTGACGTACTTGTATCAAATACGATTTTTTCTTTTGTGTGATGAAGTGAAAGTTTCTTTAACTCTTCATTTATTGTAACAGTTGCTTCTGATATGAAATTCAACTTAGGTATTTTAGTATCAATAGATTTTAAATCACCTTTTATTTCAGAATAAAGTTCTTCATCTTTTTTTAATTCATCTTCGCTTCGATTATCCTTGGCAACTTCAAATAAATTTCGTTTCTCCCGATTAATAAAGCTATGAAAGTCTCTGCGACTACTTATATATCTCAGGTTTAAAACTTTTCTATAAAGCCTATCTTCTATTTCCTCTAATTTATCATTTGATTGGCCTGCATAAAGTTTGAAAGATTTTACACCAGAAGATTTATCTCTAAATGCTTCATATGCTAATACTAACTTATCATCATTACTAATACGTCCTTTGAGTTTTGAAACGACACAATCTTCAACAACATTTTCAAAAAATAGCTTAATACTAAAAGAACTAGTTTCTTCGAAAGCATAAAAATCAGAATCCTTAGGCTCAATCTGATAGTCATTCAGGCTTCTATCTAATAAAAGCCTTATAGCCCAAACCAAATTAGTTTTTCCGATATCATTCGCTCCAATTACTAATGTTTTAGGATTTACATTAACTGTTATATTTTTAAAGTTTCTAAATCCTTTTATTTTAACTTTCGATAAGTTCATATTTTCTATATTTTATGTTCGAAGCTTTTCCAATGAATGTCAACTAGTATATATTCAAATATGCATCATTTATGTAGTAATTAAATGTTAGGGTATTAATTTGTAAACCCAAATTAACCACTTTTATTGATGAAATAAGATTGACAATACGAAGTTTAGCCATATTAAATTACCACAATATTAATCATTTTAGCTTAAATAAAATAGAAATATGGAATAAATCCTGAACCACGAATTTTTATATTAACACTGCACATCTAACTAGAAACGGATTACTACACTACGTAAACATAAATTGAAAGAAAAATTCAAACCTAAACTAAATGCTAATTAGGAAGTT
>JAIUMH010000107.1 GCA_022565635.1 Flavobacteriaceae bacterium
AATAGATTGGTTAGTTTGTAAAGTCCTTACCGCCCGGTAAGGGCTTTACTTTTTTTATACACTAAAGCTTAATAAACTCAGTGTAATCAGGTAGAATTAAAAAAATCATAATCTTAACTTATCTTAGCTAAACAGTTTTATATTTGACTTCAAAAAAAATGAAACTTAACTTTTCAATACTTTTAATAGTCCTTTCAATAGGATTTATGCAAGCCCAAAACAACAAAACAATGAGCAAATCTATTCATCAATTTAAGGTAACCGATTTAAGCGGAGAAGAATTTGAATTTTCCTCTTTAAAAGGAAAAAAAGTAATGATTGTCAATACCGCCTCTAAATGTGGCTTAACTCCACAGTACAAAGATTTGCAGTCGCTTTACGAAAACCATGAAAACAAGAATTTTGTTATTATAGGTTTTCCTGCTAATAATTTTATGGGACAAGAACCGGGTAGTGATGAAGAGATTGCAAGTTTTTGTGAGCAAAACTACGGAGTTACTTTTCCTATGATGAGTAAAATATCAGTGAAAGGAAATGACCAGCATGAAGTCTATGAGTTTTTAACTCAAAAATCTAAAAATGGTTTTGAAGATTCTAAAGTGGAATGGAATTTTCAAAAGTACTTAATCAATGAAAATGGCGAATTAGAAAAAGTAATCTCACCTAGAACCAATCCTCAAGACCAAGAAATTTTAGATTGGATTAACTCGTAACTAATGATGCAAATAAACTGTAAGGGGCAACTTATAGATTTAAAAACTCCCAAAGTTATGGGAGTTTTAAATATTACACCAGATTCTTTTTATGATGGTGGAAAGTACAAGGATCTGAAACAATTACTTCAGCAAACAGAAAGAATGATTACAGAAGGCGCTGATTTTATAGATTTAGGAGCCTATAGCAGTAGACCTGGAGCAACGAATATAGAAATAAGCACTGAAAAAAAGCGCTTGCTTCCTATTTTAGAAGAATTAATAAAGGAATTTCCTTCTACCTTTTACTCTATTGATACATTTCGATCTGAAGTAGCTGAAGATGCCCTTGCTTTAGGTGCTACTTTAATTAATGATATTTCTGCAGGTTTACTTGATCCACAAATGATGAAAACTGTGGGCAAGTATAAAGTTCCTTATATTATGATGCATATGAAAGGAACACCACAAACAATGAAATCTTTGAACCAATATTCAAATTTAATCAACGATATTAAATTTTACTTTTCCAAACAAATACAAAAAGCTAGGGATTTTGGAATTGCTGACCTTATTATTGATCCGGGTTTTGGATTTGCTAAAGATAGCCAACAAAACTTTAAACTTCTTCATGATTTAGACTTATTAAATAGTTTTGATCTTCCTGTTTTAGCCGGTCTCTCAAGAAAATCAATGATTTATAAAAACCTCAATATTGATGCTAATAAGGCCTTAAACGGTACAACTGTTCTTAATACAATAGCACTAACTAAAGGAGCCAAAATACTTAGAGTACATGATGTAAAAGAAGCAAAACAAGCAATACATCTGCATCAACTTACAACTTCATCATATAAATCCATTTAAAAACTAATTTGAAATAAAGTAAGATTTTTGAGGATTACATTCATTTAAAATTATACTTTTATAGTTTATAAAATTAAAGCTTTTATAAATTTTGAATTGTTAAAATAGCGAAATGAATATAGGTTTTTTAGAATTTGATTTATTTGACTTTCTTGACATATTTTTAGTCGCTATTCTACTCTATTATGTATACCGACTAGTGAAAGGCACAGTTGCTATAAATATTTTTATAGGAATAGTCTTGGTTTATTTAATCTGGAAATTAACCCAGCTTCTTCAAATGGAAATGCTCAGTAATATACTTGGGCAATTTATTGGTGTTGGTATGTTTGCTTTAATTGTTGTTTTTCAGCAGGAAATAAGAAAATTTTTGTTGCTTATTGGTTCCACCCAATTAGCAAGAAAAAGCAAGTTATTTAGAAAGCTCAATTTATCATCTTCTAATCAAATTGAATTAGGCTACTTAGAATCTATTATTAACGCATGTGATAAAATGGGCCGTTCTAATACCGGTGCCTTAATTGTAATTAAAAGAAACAATAGCTTAGATTTTGTAAAAAACACAGGAGACCAAATGAATATTGAAGTCAATAGGCCCATTTTGGAATCTATTTTCTTTAAAAATTCTACTTTACATGATGGAGCTGTTATTATTGAAGATAATATAATCACTGCAACACGTGTTATTTTACCCGTAAGCAATGAAAGAAATATTCCGCTTAGGTTTGGATTGAGGCATAGAGCAGCTATTGGTATTACAGAAAAAACAGATGCTATTGCTTTAGTTGTAAGTGAGGAAAATGGGCAAATTTCCTATATAAAAAATGGGGAGTTTAATATCTATGAAGATACCAATGACTTAGTGGCTAAAATAAAGGAAGATTTGAGTTGATAAGATACTTCAATTTACTTTCAATAATGGGTAGCTCAAAATTAACATTAAATAAAAGCCAAGCAAGAATACTTAAATCAAGTCTTCCATAATCATTTTGGCATGAATTCTTGAATTTTCAATAAACCATTTATGAGTTTCCATTCCGCCACAAATTACACCAGCTAAATAAACTCCTTCCACATTGGTTTCCATGGTTTGTGGATTGTATGTCGGAATTTTCTTTTCTTCATCGCTATATTTAATTCCTAGTTCTTCTAAAAATTCAAAATTTGGTTGGTAGCCAGTCAACGCAAGAACATAATCATTTTCTAAAGTGTGAATTTCATTGTTTGCATCACAGAAAACAAGTTCATTTTTAGTAATTTCTTGAATTTCAGAATTAAAATAAGCTTTGATACTTCCTTCTTCAATTCGATTAATCATATCTGGTCTTACCCAATATTTTACCCGCTGTCCTATTTCATTACCACGAACAATCATAGTTACTTCTGCACCTTTTCTCCAAATTTCTAATGCTGCGTCAACGGCAGAATTACTGGCTCCAACTACTACTACTTTTTGTAAGGCAAAATAATGGGGGTCATTGTAATAATGATTTACTTTTGGTAAATCTTCACCAGGTACATTTAATAAATTTGGCTTATCGTAAAAACCCGTAGAAATAACCAAGTGTTTAGCTTCGTAACTCGCCTTTGATGTAGTTACTCGTTTAATTCCTTCTGAATTAATATGCACTTCTTTAACTTTTTCAAACAGATGAATTTTCAACTGATTTGAAGTTACAATCCTTCGGTAGTACTCCAAAGCCTCCTGTTTAGTCGGCTTTGGATTTTTACTAATAAAGGGTATTCCGTCAATTTCCAATTTTTCAGAAGTTGAAAAAAAAGTCATGTTATTAGGATAGTTATAAAGCGAATTAACTAATGTACCTTTTTCAACCACTAAATAAGAAAGTCCCTTTTTTTGAGCTTCTAAAGCACAGGCAATTCCTATAGGGCCTCCTCCTATAATAAGTACATCTAAAATCATCAATTATTGATTTACAATTTGGTTTAATTCTGAAATGGTTTGGGTTGGATCTTCAGATTTAAAAACAAAGCTACCAGCAACTAAAACATCGGCTCCGTGTTCAACAAGTTTCTGAGCATTTTTATCATTCACTCCCCCATCAATTTCAATGATAGTGGAAGCATTTTTCTTTTCAATTAAGTTTTTTAAAGCATTTATTTTTGTGTAGGTATTTTCAATAAAATGCTGTCCTCCAAAACCTGGATTTACACTCATTAAGCAAACCATATCTAAATCCTGAATAATATCTTCTAATAAATGAATTGGTGTGTGCGGATTTAATGCAACTCCTGCTTTCATTCCAAAAGATTTTATGTTTTGAATACTTCTATGCAAATGAGTACATGCCTCATAATGAACAGTTAGCATATCCGCTCCTAAATCGGCAAAAGTTTTGGTGTAACGATCTGGATCAACAATCATTAAATGTACATCTATAAATTTGGTTGCATGTTGCTTTATAGCTTTTAAAACAGGCATTCCAAATGAAATATTGGGTACAAAAACACCGTCCATAATATCAATATGGAACCATTCTGCTTGACTATTATTCACCATTTCTACATCGCGTTGTAAGTTTGCAAAATCAGCGGCTAAAATGGAAGGGGCTATTATTTTTGACATGTAGGTTTTGTTATTTATTGTTTGATTAAAATATATTTTTCTGCTAAATCTCCTTCTATAAGGTTTCCTTCAAGATCCAATTGCCTTAACCTATTTTCTTCAACCTTATACATAGAAGCTTGATGTCCATTTGTGATGCCTTCTAATTGTACAACCTTTCCATCAATCCATTTAAAATTGCCATGAATGCTATCTAAAGTTGAATTTTCATTCTTTACATGCTTGGTTATTAGTTGATAAGACAAATCTGAATGCAGTTTTAAAGTGGTTTCTATTGATGCACAATTAGCGCAAGGCAATTGACCAAAATAAGTTCCATCCCAATCCAGTGAGTTTTGAGAAGTTGCGCTATAAGTAGCTGTGGAGTCTTCTAAAGCTTCTTTTTTTGTGACAGAGTTTTGCGTTTCTTGAGCAACTTCCTTGCAAGAAGTCGCTACAATAAACAGTACTAAAAAAATTGAAAAACTGTATTTTACCATGACTATAAGATTATTGATTATTTTTTTCTTCAATTTCTGGAACTGGATCATAACCACTACTTCCCCAAGGGTGACATTTGGAAATCCGTTTTAAGCTTAACCAAAATCCTTTTAAGGGCCCATGCTTTTGAATGGCTTCAACACTATAGGAAGAACAAGAGGGTGAAAATCTACAGCTTGACGGTGTAAACGGAGATATTGCATATTGGTAAATCCTGATGAGAAAAATCATAAAACCACCTGCAAACCTCCTTAACATATAAGCATTATTTTATTTTAAATTCGGTTTTTCCCTTTGTGTCCTTTAACTCAATGCCCATATCTAAGAGTTGATCTCTAATTTGATCACTGGTATCAAAATCTTTATTTTCTCTAGCTTTAGTTCTGAGTTCAATAAGCATTTCTACCAAACCAGAAAGTTTAGTTTCATCAGAGTTGTCTGTATTTGAGAAACTTAAGTTTTCATGAATTCCTAAAACATCAAAAATAAATTCACTCATGAATTGTTTTAACTTTTTGGCATCAGACTGGGTTAAACTAGCTTTTTCTGCTTTTACAGAGTTAATTAATTTAGTAGCATCAAATAAATGAGCAATTAAAATGGGACTGTTAAAGTCGTCATTCATAGCATCAAAGCATTTTTGCTCTAATTCTTCAACATCAAAACTAGAAGAATTGGATGTAGGTAGAGAGTCAATGGTTTGAAAAGCCTCCATTAAACGATGAAAACCTTTTTCTGCGGCTTGTAAAGCTTCATCTGAAAAATCCAAAACACTTCTGTAATGTGCTTGAAGCATAAAGAATCTAGCTACGGCAGGCGAATAAGCTTTAGAAAGATTAGGATTATTCCCCGTAAATATTTCTTCAGGTAAAATGTTATTTCCGGTACTTTTTGCCATTTTCTTACCATTTAAGGTAAGCATGTTGGCATGCATCCAATAGTTGACAGGATCTTTACCTGTGGCGGCTTTACCCTGAGCAATTTCACATTCGTGGTGAGGGAATTTTAAATCCATACCACCACCGTGAATATCAAATTCATCTCCTAAATACTTTGTACTCATGGCTGTACATTCTAAATGCCAACCAGGGAAACCAATTCCCCATGGCGAAGGCCAGCGCATGATATGCTGTGGTTCTGCTTTCTTCCAAAGGGCAAAATCTTGGGGATTTTTCTTTTCAGTTTGGCCTGTTAAATCACGTGTATTGGCTATTAACTCTTCCACCTTACGTCCACTTAAAATACCGTACTTTTCTGTTTCGTTATACTTCAAAACATCAAAATATACACTACCATTAGATACATACGCTAGACCTTGATCAATAATTGACTTCACTATTTCAATTTGTTCAACAATGTGTCCCGTTGCAGTAGGTTCAATACTAGGCGGAAAATTATTGAACGTATGTAAAATAGTATGGAAATCAACCGTATATTTTTGAACGATTTCCATTGGCTCAAGCGATTCTAATCTTGCTTTTTTAGCAATGCGATCTTCCCCTTCTTCAGCATCATTTTCTAAATGCCCTGCGTCGGTAATATTTCTAACATACCTTACCTTATAATCAAGATGCTTCAAATACCTAAAAACCAAGTCGAAGGAAATAAATGTTCTACAATTTCCTAAATGCACCTTGTTATAAACCGTAGGTCCGCATACATACATGCCCACCATTCCCGGGGTTACAGGTTGAAAAGTTTCTTTTTCTCCACTTAAGGAATTATAAATCTTTAACTCTTGATGTTGATATTTAGGCATTGGTGGTAATAAATTTAGAAAGTAGTTTCCAGTTGAATATAATTTAAAAATTCTTTTCGGGTATCTTTTTCTTTGAATTTGCCTCCAAATTCACTAGTAACGGTAGAACTTTCAATATCTCTAATACCTCTACTATTCACGCAAAGGTGCTTAGCATCAATTACACAAGCAACATCATCAGTGCCCAATGCTTCTTGTAATTCTTTTACAATTTGCATGGTTAAACGTTCTTGTACCTGAGGTCTTTTAGCGTAATAATCAACAATTCTATTCATTTTAGAAAGTCCAATTACCCTTCCACTAGAAATATACGCCACATGCGCTCTACCAACAATTGGTAAAAGGTGATGCTCACAAGTAGAATATAAGGTTATATTTTTTTCAACAAGCATTTCACCATACTTGTATTTGTTCTCAAATGTAGAAGCTTTCGGCTTGTTTTTTGGGTCTAGCCCAGAAAAAATTTCTTTTACATACATTTTAGCCACCCGTTTAGGTGTTCCTTTAAGGCTATCATCTGTCAAATCTAAGCCTAAAGTATGCATAATTTCGTTCACATTATGAATGATTTTATCCATCTTTTCATCATCAGGCATTTCAAAAGCATCTTCTCTTAACGGTGTGTCTGTAGAGGTTCCAATATGGTTATCTCCCATTTCTTCAATTTGTTTCAACTTTTCATCAATTTCCATAACTTTTAGCAATTTTTTTTAGAGCAAATATAAATTATTACAATAGCTAATACTCAATTTAATTGTTATAGTTATTTTAAATTGCAATATTAAGACTATATTGAATTTTATTCATAGTTTTATACCGAAAATTTTAAATAACATGATGAGGCACTTTAAGACTTTTTTATTGACACTGTTTACCATTGGTTCAGTCGCTCTTGGATTTACCCAACCCAAGAATGCTGTTTTTATAGATACCAATAATGTGATGAGTTTTTTTTCAGAACAATATGGAGATGAAACAAAGGAAATTTATCAATCAAACCCTGAAATTGTTGATGAGATGAAAACCTTTTTAGAAACTAAGATCTATCTTATCCAAAACAGAAAGAAACCAAATCACGTTACTACCAAGCTATCAAGTTTTCCTGTGATTTCAAAACATTCTTATGATCTTAAAGAGTTTTCTCCAAAAAATTTTAACCCTTTTAAATATGGACTTCACCAATTAAACGAGAAAAAAATTATACATATAGATGACACTAATTATGTTGTTATTGTAGAACCAAAAAATGAATAACAATGAAAAAGATATACTTACTTTTAATTACTGTTTTCTTTTTTCAAATAAGCTTTGCTCAAGAATTTACTTTTGAAGATGGTGAAACAATTGAAACATGTGCTGGTGTGTTTTATGACAATGGAGGTCCAGATAATCCTCTTCAAATAACTCCAGGTGAACAGACTTTTACCATTTGTCCTGATGGTGACGACTTGCGAGTGGTATTAAATTTCATCAATTTTTTTATAGATAATAGTAGTGGCAATTATTTTGAAGTTTATGATGGTGATGACCCAAGTGAAGATCCACTTATTGGAAGTTATATTAATGGCGGACCCAATTCAAATATTCCTGATGAAATCATAGCTTCAGACTTTAATGAATCTGGATGTTTAACCATAGTAATGGATATTAATTCTGCAATGGCAGTGTTTAATCCAGGTTTTGTGGCAGATATATCATGCCAAGAACCCTGTCAGATAATTTTTTCAGAAATTGTAGACGTATCACCTGCTGATATTTTTGATGGGACTTACATCACAGGTTTTTCTGATGAAATAACTTTTACTGGTGGCGCAGATTTTAGTGATGGATTTTCTGATGGCGCAATTTATGAATGGGATTTTGGTGATGGAAATACCGCTACAGGACAAGTTGTTACTCATACTTACACTACTTTAGGTGAATATCAAGTAACACTAAGCGTTACTGATGCCAATGGTTGTGAAAATGTTGAAGATGTTGAAACTACAGTAATTGTAACTTTTGATTCTGGTGAACCACTATCAGGTTGTCCAGACATATCTTCAGAAATAATCACTCCAAATATCAATTTCGATTGTTATGTTGGAGAACCTGAAACAGTTGATATAGAAGCTGATTTTTTAAAAACTGGCTCAACTGATCAGTATCGAGTTGAAAGTATAGATTATAGCCCTCCATTTCCATACGAAGGGCTTTCAAATCCTATTTCTGTAAATACAGATGATGTTTGGTCAAATAATATCCCATTACCATTTGATTTTTGCTTTTTTGATGAGGTGCAAACCGATATACGTGTAGGTTCTAATGGGGTGATTAGTTTTCAAAATCCTTCAGGTACAAACCAATGGAATCTTCAAAATTCTAATCCTATACCTGATAATAATGGTGCTATGGTAGATGCGAATATCATGTTGAATCATGATATGAATCCAGCTGTAAATAATGATGACACAGAAATAGCCTGGGAAATTATTGGAGAACAGCCTTGTAGAACATTTGTAGTAAGCTTTAAAGATGTTGCTTTTTTTTCATGTACACAGGAAAAATCAACTTTCATGATTGTATTATATGAAACCACAAATGCCATCGATTTTTATATACAAGACAAACCTAATGGATGTAGTTGGAATAATGATTTAGCGGTTTTAGGCATACAAAATGACAGCGCTACTCAAGGCTATGCACCTCCAGGAAGAAACCTAGGTTCTTGGAATGCTCAAAATGAGGCTTGGCGTTTTGTTCCAGACGGTGAACCTAATTATGAATTTCAATGGTTAGATCAAAATGGAGACTTTTTCTCTGATGAAGAAATTATTAATGTTCCTGTAATTGATGAAGATTTTTATACTGCAGAAATAATTTATACTAACTGTAATGGTGACATCATTGAAGAAACTTCTACAACAACTATAGAAT
>JAIUMH010000108.1 GCA_022565635.1 Flavobacteriaceae bacterium
TCTTTTAAGCACAGAAGGTTTTGTGAACTCTTTCTTGTCTCTTAAAGTTTGTAAAACTCTTGTGTCGCGAAATTTTCTTTTCAATCTCTTTAAAGCGCGATCAATCTTTTCTCCGTCTTTTACTTTGATTATTAGCATATAAATCTAAATATTAGTATGTTGTAAATTTCTAATTTCGAGTTGCAAATATAGTAATTAAATTTGTTTGCAACCTATTTTAGTATTTTTTTTTCGGTGTTTTTTATTCCGTCTAAAGAACTATAAATCAAGCGATATTCCTGTCCTAAATGCAAAGATTAATTTCGTAATGGGTACTATAGGTTTGTCTTCATAATTAATTTCAAATGAATTGGTTAAAGAAAATCTTTCTGATATTTTAGTATTGATGTTGGTAATGCTACTTATTCTATGACGAAAAGAATTAATTGCGTTGTCATAACCTACCTGATAATAATTCATTGTATTAATATCTAAAAAATCATTTACAGACATTCTAAAGGATAAATAGTTTGAGTTTTTAAATAAATTCACTTCTACCTGTTCTTCTGTGATGGGATTATCCCATCTTTCATGTTCAAAAAAACCTCCTATTCCCAACACAAAAGATATGTTGTCATTTTTAATAAGATTTTTCCTGATCGACCCGCCGGCAACTACACGTGGATGTAAGCCTCTAAAATTATCGTAGGAGTATTGTGAATATACATCATAATTAATGTCTTCATCACGATTAAAATTTATTCTTCCATGGATAAATCCAAAATTTAAAAAGTCGTTATCATTAATCTTTAAGTAATCAAATTTTGAAACAAACATAAATGCATGTTTATTTGGATAGTATAGCGCATTGATGTTGATATTATACCCAAACAAATCAACTGGATTGTCTGCCGCGGCGCTTCTATTGTATATATTTAAGCCTGCTGTTGTTTTAAATGCAAAGACTTTTGCTGTGTCTTTTTCTATTTTATACCGTTCAATATTTAAAATTTGACTTTGACCTTTTAGGGCAGTAAAAGCAATAAAAGTGACAAGTACTAAGCATCTAATATTAGACATTTCCTTATATTTTGGAGATTTTGGTTGACTTTGTTTTATTTACCAAATAAACCTCTTAGTTTATCTTTGGCTTTATCTTCAATTTTGTCTTTTTGCTCATTGCTGTCTTTTTCCTCATCACCACCTAAAATGTTTCTAATTCCGTCTCTAATTCTGTCTTCTGCTTCTCCTTTTATTCTGCTTTTCTGTTCTTCAATTATTTTGTTGGTTAAATCTTGAATTGCTGATTGTAAATTAAGATTTAGCTTTGGGTTTGAAAAAGAACCGCTTACTCCAACAGGTACGTCAATAAACATGCCTTTTAAATCTTGGTTAGTTAATTGTGCAATTTGATTGCTGATGTTACTTCCAAGTAAATTAGCGGGCACGTGTACATCTAAGTTATAATCCATTGAGCCATCAAACTTATGGTTTCCTTTTACGTCTATATCCACACCTTCAACCTGAATTTGAAAAGGTTGAACGCTTACATTTCCATCTTTAAAGGTGGCTTGGGTAGTTAAGTTGGATAGGTTTAGTTTAGAAAAGTCAATAAAATTAAACTCATTGTTTAAATTATTGATTAAAGGTGCTTTTTCGGGTTGAACTTGAGCTTGGACAATTTGTGCCAGAGCTCCGCCACTTAAAGAGTTAAGAACAGGGCTAAAGTCTGGGTTAAGTAGGCCTTTTAAATCAAAATTTGTACTTACTTTTCCTGTTAGTGCTGAAGCTATTGGTGCTATATTTTTAGCCAAATCCATTTGTGTAAAAACTTGCGCTATATCTACTTGTACTAAACCAAGTTGCATGTCAAAATCAGGTTGTGCTTCTCGGGTAGAGACCTTTCCTTTTAAAGTTATGCTACCGCCAAAAATTCCTGCAGAAACGTCTTGTAGTGTTACAGTTTCGTTTTTGATGATCATGCTACCGCGCGCGTTTTTCAAATTCAAGTTGTCATAGGCTACATTTTTTGCATTAAAGTCCATGGCAATATCAAGAAATTTAGGAATCTTAATTTCTTCTGAAGAACTGGTGTTGCTACTGTTAGTCTCATTTTGTGATGAGCTCATGAAATCAGCAACACTAAAGTTATTTGAAGTAGCCTGAAAACGCCCTTTTAAATCTGCATCAGAAAAAACAAAACCCATTAAATTATCCAGCCTTCCAGAAGCTTTTAGGTCAGTTTGTCCTGTTTTCATTTCAAATTCTTGCAATTGTATGTTGTTGGTAGAAAACTGAATAGATGCAGTGTTGATTTCGTATGGATTTTTTAAATCTTTATCATTGTACTTGAAGTTAGAAAGCCTTAAGTTTCCATTGGCGTTTACGCGGTTGTAACGTTCTTTTTCAATATCAGACATCAAAAAATTAGATTTGATGTTGGCTCTAAGCAAGCCATTTAAGTCTAAGTCTGAGGGCATAGGATAAGCTTGGCTAATATTTTTTAAATTGATGCTCCCGTTGGCTTGAAAGGCAACTTTCATATCATCAAAAATATTTTCAATGTTAGCATTACCGTTAAACTGATCTTGGTCTATTCTAAACTTAACATTTTCAATTTTAACAAACAAGTCTTCAATTTTATTGGTATTGCTAACTACATCTATTTGAAGCGAAATGTCATCCACTTTTTTGGGTAAATCTGGGTAATTAAATGAAGCCTTTTCAGCGTTCATAAATAGCGCAAACTGTGGAGTAGCGTTTTCTGTGATTTTTCCTTTTGCAAAACCTTCAACTTCAAATTTACCTGTGGTTTCTACACCCTCTAAATTACTGGCGTATGCTTCAGGGATGAGCGCTAAAAAGTTTTTGAAATCTGAAGAAGGGGTTGCAAACTTTAGGTCAACTTCAGAATCTTCTTCATTCATTTGAAAATAACCATCAAAAGCAAGCGCTAATTGATTTACCTTGGCTTCATTCTCCTTGAAAATGAATCTCATTTGATTCAGGTCCATTTCAATTTCAGCATCCAATTGAAGGGAATTTTTATTTAAGTAGTTGGTTTCTTCAAAATCAACACTTACTTTTACATCGGTATGTGTTCTTAATGTGAAAATGTCTTCGCCAAAATCACCATCACCACTATGGTTTAAGTTTTCTAATAAAGCAAAAGTTTTAGCAGGGTAATCACGGTAGCTGATTTCAGAATTATTAATTTCGTAGTGCTTCAAATTCAATTGAAAATCACCTTCCTTTGCTTCATCATTAGATTCTTTTACTGCTTCAGCATCTTTCATAATAGCATAGTTGGCAACACCTTCTTCGTTTACCACAACGTTGATTAAAGCTTCATTAATGATTATTTCGTCTAGACTAATGCCTTCGCTTTTAAAAAGTTGCATTATGCCCATTTTAGCACTAAACTTTTTTGCGTAAACTAAAGTATCTCCTTCAAATGGAGCTTGATTGATAACACTCAAATCTTGTAAGCCCAATTCAGCTGAAGGAAAACTTTTAATCAGGCTCAAATCTAATTGATTCCAACTTACGGTGGCGTTAAGTTGTTGGTTGATGTTGTCTTTTACTAAGCTTTCAATTTTTCCTTTGAATAAAAATGGAGCAGAGATAAGAGCAATAAGAAGAACAAGAATAATTATTCCGAATATTTTAAGTGCTTTTTTCATTTGGTTTTAGGTATTTAGTGATGTTGCAAATATACAGTTTATCTTTTTTACTAATTTTTAAAAATTGATTAATGTTTATGGTGACATCAAGTTTTTAAGGGTAAAGGCAAAACATCTTGTTAAGAGATTTTAGCCTCCTTGATTTATTAGTTAAATTTGGAGTTTTAATTTTAGTATTTCAACATCACCAAACAGCAAATAAAGACTTATGAATAAAAACAACAACGTGCTTTCGCTTTTAGAAATTGTAATTAAAAAAGTACCTAATGATTGGTTAGATTTAACCACTCACCGTCTTGATATTTACAATGAGGACTTAGCTAAGGTAGCGTTTCTTGAAAGTTTTGAGAAGCTTCTTGATTCTGAAGAAATTACTACAACAGATTTACAAAATTTACCCACGGCTTATGATTATATAAGATTAGGACATCCCCTTTCTTCTGTTTTAGAGTGGGGGCTTGCATCTATTAATGGACTTCGGGCTGAACAAGTGATAAGTTTTTCTTCAAAGTCAATGCCTGTTTTAGCCGTTTTGAGAAACAATGCATTGCATAGAAAAAATACGCTTTTAGTTTACACAGACAAGCTTCCTAGTTATTTAGACACAAATGCTTTAAGAGAGATTTACGGTTACAGTTTTGAAACTTTAAAAGTTGATACGATTGAAGCTATTCCAGAATTTAAAGGAAGTGTAGTTTTTATGGCAGAAAATCATGCAATAGAAGAACTTCCTAAATCTCCCAATTTTGATTTTTATCTTAGCATTCATAAGCATTTAGGAAGTATTTTTTATGTGGTTTCAGAAAACCATATCTCTTATATCTCTGAAATTCAACATGTGCGTAGAAGAGAATCTATAGCAATGACTCCAGCTGATTCTTTTAACGCATTGAAGCTTTTGCTAGGTCAACAAAATACTTCCGAAACAGCTGATGAGTTTGAATTTAATAAAGAAAAAGTTACAGCTTTAGTGCAAGAGATTACGGGGACTAATTCTGATGTTTTATTAGGTTCTTGTGGACTTTCTGTGCAGTATGCCATAATGATGGGCTTAATAGATGAAGCTAAATCAAGGTTTCCAGGTAAGGAGATTAAATTTATAGTGCCACCAAATTGTTATGGAGGCACCAATGATCAGGCTAGGAGAGTGGCTTCAATTACAAATCAAGTTGAGGTGATGGATTTACCCGTTGATGGTGATAATGATATGGTTAAAAGTACGGCTCAAGTATTAGATAGAGTTGCTGAATTAGATGCAATTCCTTATATAATTGCTGAAATTCCTACCAACCCTAGAGTAGAAGTGCCAGATTTAGAACAGTTAAGAATGGTATTGACTCAAAAAAGATTAACCAAGTCTGGTGAAGATGCTGTGGCGCCAGTCTTTATATTAGACCAAACTTTTTGTCCTAATGTTCAATTTTTAAGTAAAGATGGATTATTGGCTTCCGTGCAGTCAATTGCCTACGTAAGTGGATCAAAATTTCCTAGCGGAGGTAAGTGTACGGCCGGATATTGCGTTGCCAATGAAACAGCTTCTCGTTTTATGCCTAAAATAGAAAAGCATTTTCAGATTACTAATAATGAGGCAACCGCGCTTCAAACTAAAATATTAGCAGAACAATTGCCTTCAATGAAACAGCGGATAGCAAAAGCCTATGAAAATACAACTAAATTTGTTGACTTTATTAGAAATGTGTTGCCTCAGGCTAAAATTAATTTTGTTCCAGATCATGTTGTGGAACAGGGTTTTACCCCTTCCGTTTTTTCACTTGACTTGCCAACAAAAGGCAAAACCGAAAAGGAAAGAGAGGTATATAAGAGGGCGTTGAATAAAAAGCTGATTACAATGATGATTTCACAAATTAAGGAAAGTAAGCATTGTGTGAGTTACGGGCAATTAAAAGGTTGTTACTGGACTATTCCAGCAACTTCAACGCAAGGAACAACCAGAGAGGAAGATAAGGATTATATTGCTCGTGTTTCAGTTTCTCCAGACTTTGATTTGGAAAAGCACAAAGCGGTATTTATAAAATTTATGAATAGCGAAGAGTTAATACCAATTTAACCACCTAATGTCGCTATTCAGCTCATTCATTTTTTCTTATATTTCCTTGTTCATAATTTCCGTAGCCCAGCTACGCAAATTAATCACAGCGTCATCTAAGAAAAAAGCAATTTCGCTCTATTAACGACATTTGATAGTCAAATTGGTATAACTAGTTAGTTGCTTCGTTTTGATTGCAAATTCTTGTTACGGTTTCTTGAAAATTTGTTATAAAATGACTAATATTGTATTAAATTAATCAAACATAAATTAACCAAGCTATGTTTTATGCTTTTAATATGGCTGTATACGCTGAAAAAATTTGGGGGTGTAAATAAGTTGTGAGCAATCCCTCCTAGACTCGTAGAAACTTTAGTCCCTCGGCTAACGTAAAATTGAGTAAATTTAGGAATTGAAATGAATGAATTTTAACAAAATATAACTACTTGATTATCAGTAATATATTTTACGTTAGTCAGAAGCTAAAACAAAGACGCAATGTCAAAGAAAATAGACTTAGGAGTAGAAAGAGACCATATTGAGTCATTAACCAAAGCGGGTGGAGTCACTGCCATTTCCGAATTGATTTGGAACTCTTTGGATGCGGATTCAAGTGTGATTGAAATTGAGACCAAAAGAAACAAACTAGATGGTATTGAATCTATAACTATAAAAGATAATGGGCATGGTATAGATTACTCTAAAGCACAAGATGTTTTCGGGAGACTTGGCGGCTCTCAGAAAAAACTTAGCTCAACAAGTCCCAACGGGCGACACTACCATGGAAAAGAAGGAAAAGGCCGATATAAATCTTTAGCATTAGGGGACTTAGTCCTATTCAAAAGCACTTATAGGAATTCTGACTCATTCAAGCAGTTCACAATTACCTTAGATAGAAATAACCTTTCATATTCAGATTTCAGTGAGTTAAAAACGCTTCCAAAAGAAAAAGGGGAAAGCGGATTTGAAGTCTTAATCCAAAATGTAAATCAAGAATACGCAACAGAAGCAATTGAAATAGAGAACAGAAAAGATATTGAACAAAAATTTGCTTCTTATTGGATAAACTACCCAGACTTTACAATTTCATTTAACGGTAACAGACTTGAGTTTGAAAGTTTAATAAAACATACCGATTCAACAGACTTCTTAATTAAGAAAGATGACCTAAGTTATAGGTTTGATATTAAGGTTATTGAATGGAATTTTGACATTAAAAAGAAAACCTATTTGTGTAATACAAAAGGAGTTCCATTTAAAGAAGTTAATCTTGGTATTCGCTCTACTATTCCGATCTCAATTTTCATTCAATCTATTTACATCGAGAAGTTGCACAGAGAGAATACTCTCGATTTACAAGAAATGGATGAATTAGTTCAAGTCGCTCATGATAAAGCTAAAATATTTGCTCGAGAATATGTTAGAAAAAGATTACATCAATATTCAGGAGAGTTTATAAAGGGGCTTAAAGATAAAGGACTTTACCCTTACACCGATAAAGCGGATAATCTTGTTGAAGAATCAAAAAGACAAGTTTTTGATATTGTCGCACTTCAGGTAAATGAATACTTACCTGATTTTGAAGACCAACAAGATAAAAGCAAAAAATTCACTCTCACACTTATTAAAGAGGCTCTTGAAAAAGACTCAAATGCACTCAGAAAAATTCTTACTGAAGTTATTGAGTTGCCTGATGATAAAAGAGAAGAACTTGTTGAAATATTAGAAGAGACTTCTCTATCAAGTGTAATTGATACAATGACTGAGATAAAAAACAGACTTAAATTTCTGAATGGTCTTGAAGAGCTGATTTACAATAAAGAAGAAAATAAAAATGTCTTGGAGCGAAAGCACCTACATAAAATTATCACGAACGAAACATGGATTTTTGGGGATGAATACACTTATGGGGTTGATGATGTCACATTAAAAAATGTTCTCAAAGAATATTTAAAGCATTTAGGACGTGAAGACTTTGTGGAAACTGTTTCAGAGAAAGAAAATGACCAACTACAAATTATACCTGACGTTTGTTTGTGGCGTCAATTTCCTCAAGGTGTTCCAGGTCATAAAACGAATTTAATCGTAGAATTAAAGAAGCCTAGGGTTGATGCTGGACCTGATGAATTGAGTCAAATCAAGCTTTACGCCTCAAGGATTAGTAAGGATAGAAGATTTCCAAAGGAAAAAACTAAATGGAAATTCCTGCTTGTTACAAAGGATATCAAATCCGATATAGAATATGAACTTGAACAAACTGATAGACGCTATGGTCACGTAATCGCAAGTGACCTAGTTGATGTTCATGTCTTAACATGGGGGCATATAATCAATGAAGCACGTACAAGGTTTGAATACATAAAAGAAAAGCTGAATTTGAATTTAATGGATAACGAGAAAAACCTTGACTACTTAAAAACAAAATATAGAGAATACCTACCGAAAGAATAAAACTGTTTGAGCCAATCAAATAAATATCATGTATGACCACAGATGAAATAAAGGATATAATTGAAAGAAATAGAGATGAAATTGCTTTTGTTGTTGGAAATGGGATAAATCGTTACCCTGATAATCCAAATGCACTTTCTTGGGACGACTTGCTAATAAATCTGTGGGACAAAGTTTCGTTCCAAACTCTCACTAGACGCCCTAATGGTATATCTCTAACTGAGTTTTACGATATCCTTGAACTTGAAAATACTCAAGAGATAAATCTGCAAAAAGAAGTGTCTAACCTCATGACAGATTGGAAACCACTCGCGCATCATGGAAAAATAATCAATCGTATTCGAGAATTAAACGCTCCAGTTCTAACTACGAATTTCGAAGAGACTTTTGCTAAAACATTCGATTATCACTTAATGAGAACTGAGCATGAAGGGTTTACTGACTTTTATCCTTGGACAACCTATCATGGAAACACACAATTAGGTTTTCCCACTGATGGATTTGGGGTTTGGTATATTAATGGAATGATTAACTATCACAGGAGTATACGATTAGGATTAAGTCACTACATGGGTAGCGTAGAAAGAGCGAGAAACCTACTCCATAAGGGAAATGAGGAACGACTTTTTTCAGGTAAGAATGTTTCCAATTGGAAGGGATATAAAACTTGGTTGCACATTATCTTCAATAAGTCACTATTTGTATTTGGACTTGGACTTGAAGAGAATGAAACATTTTTAAGATGGATTTTAATAGAAAGGATAAAATATTTCAAGCGATTTCCAGACAGAAAACACAAAGGTTGGTATATTAATAAGCGGAGCAATAATGGTACTGACGCAGGGAAAAAGTTCTTCCTTGAAAGAGTAGGATTTGAAGTAATTGAAGTTGACAATTTTGCTGATATCTATGAAAGAATATGGAATTGAAATAAAGCCAGTTGCCAACAGCGTATATAGCTTATGGTGGGGTCAGTGGTAAATTCAAGCATTGTACTTTTAAGTAAGTTTGTTGCAAGCCGACAAGAAAGTGCTTCGAAAACCGCCATAAGTCATATGCGCAAACCGTTACCTGTAATCCCTCTTAGACTCATAGAAACTTTAGTCCCTCGGCTAACGTAAAATCGAGTA
>JAIUMH010000109.1 GCA_022565635.1 Flavobacteriaceae bacterium
ATGCAAAGATAATAAATTTTAACATATTTGACTTTGAATTAAACACAGTATCTTGGGGGATAAGTATAATAATCGTACCAAGAGTCTTCTGTAGCTAAGCCAACAGCTTCTTTTTCGGCGACGTATTTAAACCCTAGCAAGCCTCTAAAACCATAAATACCTAACGGGCCAATAGGAATGGGGGCAGGTAAATCTATAAATGCATCTACCAAAAAGGCACTTTGGCGAGGTTGTAACCTCATAGCTGCACCTCCGGCAATTTTTGCTTTAGGGAGTTTTAATGCTACCTGACCCACGTATTCTTCTGACTCTCCCGGAGAAGGAATTGAAACCATACCATTGATGATTGCAATGGCTGCATCTGGACTTGCTGTACCTGGTATAACCAAATCTACTTCTAAAGTGTTAATATGTATAAACGAATCTCCACTCCCTCCGTGCTCATCATTATCTGAGGTATAGTAGTATTTGATTCCATCCCCCCGTACATCAATACCTAAAGGGTCTATACTAATGGCGCCGTCAAAACCCCAGTAGTTGTACTTACGCATCGTTCCATTATATTCCAATTGGGTAGAGCCGTAATGAATCCCTGTTACTGCCATTTCAATTGGTCCTAGATTGAGTGAAATATTAAGCGGCAAGAAACCATTACCCCCTACAATCTCAAAAGTACCATTATCGTAAATACGCATCCGTGGTATTTCAATAACTTGGTTGCCAATTAGTTTTGCCATTACTTGGTTTTCAAACCAAATTTGGCAGGAAGTGCCTATATAGAAATTATCATTTTCACGCCCTAGTTCCAAGGTAAGGAAATTGAAGGTGACAAAATTGAAAAGAGTAAATGGAATACCACTTTCGTGTGAAGCAGTTAAGTTAAAATCTCCTACCTCGTTAAGGTGACCGTTGAGATAAACATAAGACTCATTATTATCATCTTTGAGTTTAGGTAGCGTTATCCGGCCAGCAATATTGGACTCTATAATGCTATTTTGCTTAAAGGTAAGATCAAAAGAATTAAAACCTACTTTCCATTTGCCTATTTCCAAATCCATATAAGCCGCCCCGTTGTTGGGTTGGCCGCCCACGGTTTCTAAAGCAACAGTGCCTGAAACACCGCCGGTACCTATCAGCATATTGTAACCGGCAACCTGTAGGGTAGTGTTGTCTATGTTGTTAAACCATTTTTTAGGGAGTGTGATGGAAACCAAATCTGCATAAATACCTTGAAATTCAACGGGACGTCCATCTGCATCAGCTTCCGGAATGTTTCTGTCCGTCCTGAAATCAAATTTCAGGTTATTGATATTTATTAATAATCCGGTGTTCCCTATTTGGGAAGGGGTCAAATCAAAACTATCGACGTTTATAAACTCAAAACCATATTCTGAGCTATAATTTAAACTGCCCACATTATAGGTAAGCATTGATTTTACAGTGTCATCTCCAATAACGTTTCCTTGAGTATCTACAGGTTTTAACCATGTTCTGGGAAATACGAGTGCCAAGTCTAGAGCTTGTATTGATACAGATACTTTTGGTATGAATAAATTAACAATATTATCTATATTAAAATCACCCATCCATCTTTTGAAAAGAAGTGGTAATGATTCATCATCCTGACCAATGTAAGTATATAATATGTATTGGCTACTGTTAATACTCCTATCGTGAAGTTGGGTTATTAAATCGACTACATCTGTATAATAATCACCTGTTGTTGGATAAGTAAGCGGAGGATAACCATTATAGTCAGGATTTTGATTAAATTGATCTACAAATTCCTCTACCGGGTTTTCATAACCATTAAGAAAAACATCTAATGCCTCAAAGAAAAGTTCCTCTCGGGAAATTTCAAACATTTCAATCAGCAACCCAAAATAGTCTTGGAGAGAATTGAGTTGATCTAAGTGTATCTTTCGAACATATTTTAAAATGGGAAGGTTATAATATATTGCTATAGGAATCTCAGTAGTCCCTGGTGTACTTCCAGGATTAAAAAGCAATTTAAACCCTTCTTCACCACCAAAAAGATTTAACCCGACTTCATTGTTAAAAACCATAAC
Organism: Flavobacteriaceae bacterium; assembly: GCA_022565635.1. GTDB lineage: Bacteria > Bacteroidota > Bacteroidia > Flavobacteriales > Flavobacteriaceae > Psychroflexus. The sequence goes on from JAIUMH010000109.1 coordinate 2,070, forward strand.
AATATGGTGATAAGCAGATTCTCCATACACACTCTTTTCTACGTAGTATGATTTATAGAATAATTTGTTTGATACAACATCAACCGCGGTCTTGATAAGATCAGGAAGTTTGTCTGTACTCACCAGTTTGTTTAAAGCCGGATAAAATTGTGGTGCTGACATAGCTAATATCTTTTTTAATTATTTGGATAAAAATCACTATAAATAAAATCCTTCAAATCTTTATATGATACAAGTATAAATGAATCAAGAAATCCATCATACTGATAATGATTTTCAATTTCCAATAAGTTTATATCCCGAAATTGCAAAGAAAATATTATTCCTTTCGAATTGAAATATCTTAAATTTATTTCATTTTTAATATGTATTTTATTGAAATCATAGGCAGGATTGTCTAAAACATCAAGATAATTCAATGAATAATAGCCCATAGAACTCTGTAGCAATTCTTTCAAATTTTCAATTATCTCATTCTTATTCCTGTTCATGTAATCACTCATGAATTTTTTGAAAGATCCTTCTTTTGATTCTATTACTATGTCTTCCAAAACTATATTCCTTTCTTTTTGAAAATCATAATTTATATACTGATAGAAAAGTTGTTTTGCTCCAATTGTATAGCCTTCTATTTGGTATGAAAAAATCTTATTTACACAATAAGCATTTGTTACAAATGAAGTGAAACCCAATTGAGGATTGAGACTGCTTTTAGTTTGTGTCAAAAAATAATGTGATAGGTAATAAAATGGATCATCATTCACCCTGTTGTTAAAAATTTTCTTTATAATTTCTTCATTGATTTTATTAAAAAGGACACCATCTATTTCAGCAAGCTTTATGCTATCGTAATACGCAAAGGTAGAATCGGTTTTTATTTCGTAATCTATCCATTTAATGTCAGAGCAATTAATGTTTTGCGAACTTAAGTCACTAGTCATCAAAAGCCATACGAATAAAACAAATATGTATAGGCTATTTTTATCCATCCACACCATGATATAATTTTGATTTTGCACTTTCATAAAATTCTTTAATTACTTTAACCCTATTGTTATCCATGTTAGATACAGTTGAATCGAGTTTATAAAAACTATGTTTATTAATCGCATCAATAAAATCCTTTTTTTTATTTAAAAAACTTGTTCCTCCGCTTACATATACATATAAAGCCATTGCCAACAATTCAAGCTGATTAGGTTTTGCTTTTAGTCTATTATCAGATAAAAGTTCTTCTAAAGTAGAGCCTGCTGGCCAATTTCTATCTAATGATCCATTTTTTACGATAGCATTTTTGTTATAGAATCGTTGTTTAAAATAATCATATGAAGCAGCCATATTTAATACATAAGATTTTATAATGAACTTTTTTAATAAATTTTTATTAATTTCCCAAAGATTAATGCCTCCATATTTTCTATTTCCCATAGATTTTTTTAAAACCACTAATAGTTTTTCTTTTTCTTGTTGAGTTAACGATAAGGAATCATTATTAAGCCAGTAATAAGTTTCATTAGTATCAGGATCCTCGAAATATGGACCCCCTCCTGAAGGTAAAGTAGGGGTTAATGAAAAAGAATAATCTAGAAGTTTACTAAGCAGATACCAAGACTTATTAATTGTATCTGTAATTGGAATCCATCTTTGAATGTCTTGAGAAGGAGTAATAGAAGCCTGAATCTGACCTTGAGTCGTGCCAATGTACAATTTATGATTATAGGTTTTCAAATTTGTACGTCCTTGATTATTCCGAATTATATTGATTTTTTTTCCTCCTGTTATATCTGTAACGGTTAAACTTACGTTCTCATAATTAGTTTCATCTATAAGTTTTGTTATAATTGTTTTTAATTCTTCATTTGTAACATTGTCATTTATATTTTAGGTTTTATTACTCCCGTAAAATAATTGAAACGCACCGTTTCCAGAGATATGAATATTAAATTCTATCTTATAATAACTTGCAAAACCTGCTCCTAAATCAATTCCCATTCCTAAAGTTAAACCGGAATGTAAATCCAATAATCTGTCTCCATAAGTTTCCCATACAGCAAAAAGATTAGGTTCTATAAATTGTAAAGCAAGTGCTTCATTTAAGTTTAAAAATTCAGTTGTTATGGCATCATTATTTACAGGTTCAACATAGACTTTTTGAGATGAAACATTCACATAAAAACCATTACTGTCAGAAAGTAATTGATAACTCTTATTTACAGTGAATAATCCTGCTTGTTGAGAATCTACAGTTCTCATATAATGTTGCATTTGACTACCTCCATTAATATTTGAAGGCCAATGAGGTATTCTTGAAATAAATGGACTATTTTTATTTGGGTTTAACCAGTTTGCTGAAGAATATTTATTTTCAGCATGTGACAGAAGATAAAAATAAATGGGTATGTGGATATCATTATTATTGTAGAATAAGTTATATTCTTGACTTTCTGTATAAAGTCCATCAGGGGGAATAGTATACCCTGTTTCAAAAGGTTTTGGGTTTCCAGGACTAAGGTAATCTTTCACATTTAGATATTCATATGCTTCTTTTTTATACCACCCTTCAAGACTTGTATTATTATCATCAACGGGCATACCATTATTGTTTACCTGTTCACCTGCAGAATTAATTTTTCGAATTCCACTTCCTGATAGTGTTCTAATATAATTTGCAAATTTCCCCCAAGTAGTTGGGTCGTTTGGAATGGTACTAGATGTATCTCCATTGCCTATATCATCGTAAGCTAAATTGTCATGAGTATAAGGTAATCTGAAAATGACATAAAAAGTAAGTTTATCTAGTGATGCGTTGTTTCCATCAAATTCAATTGTGCTTGGAGATACAGAGGTATTTAAAGAAAACCCAGCATATTCAGCCAACTTAGTCTTAGCACTGGTTTCAACATTGTTGTTTCCTAATATACTCACAAGCATTGCTTTAACGGCATTTGTAATAGTTGAATTTATTATGGAACTACCAGTAAGGTGCTGATTAACAACAAGCTCTGTTAAGTCAATATTTTGGGTAGGTGCTGTATAATCTACACCTGAATAAACCGAAGGGTCTATTATCGCTATCATACCTTAAATTAATTTATCTGTTGTTGAAGTACAATTTTCTTTAAAAGGTTATTTTCAAAGTATAGGAAATGATTATGGTTCTTTTCATCATCCACAATTTGAAAACAATCACATATATTATTCTCGTTTATTTTTAAAATTTCTGCTACTTTTTCCTTTGTATAATTAATACCTATATACTGTTTTCCTTTTTTAATACGAATAGGAGTATTGTTACTTGTAATTTCAGCATATACAGGCATATAAGAATCTTTCTGGTATAATCTGACGAATGTATATTTATTCATTCCACCATCTGTATAAAATGAATAGGAATAAGAAGTATTTTCATCGCCAATTCCTGATTCGCATTTTTCACGATATATATTTTTGAAAATACTATTTAATAACTCTACTTCTGTAAAGCTCAATTGACCAAATGGCTGATATGAAAAATCATTATCTATGTGTATTTCTACACATTGAGTAATATCTGTTTTTTGGTTCTTGAAGCAACCCAAAAAAGCTGTTTCTTTTTTCAAAGGAGAAAAAGAAAGAAGCAAAATTCCTAATATGAATATATATTTAATCATCTCGATGTCTTGTGTATGGTAATAATGCTAATTCAGGAAAAATACTGTAAGGATCTATTCTATTTAGAGTCCCATTCCAGATTTCAAAATGTAAATGTGGAGCTGTACTGGTACCTGTGGAACCAACTTGCCCTATCATATCTCCCTGTTGAACTACTTGTCCTATTGATAAGTGACTATTTGAATTAGTTAGCATGTGGTAATAGCAATACTCAATATTAGCGTTCTCTGACGATCTAATCCTTACTCGAACGCCGCCTCCATTATCGTCTTCATGAGTAACTCGTTGGGTAACTGTTCCCCCTTTTACAGCATAAATCGGAGAACCTGAAGTTTCAGAAGCTACTGGTCTTACCAAATCAACGCCATTATGAAAAGTTCTTCTCCCACTTAATACTCTCCAACCATAATCACTTGAAATATAGGGAGCTTCAATAGGAAAAATATGACCGCTATTTATTCCAATGACACTATCAGATGTTATTGAATTGATTGTAGTTGTTATCTCAATGGGTTCAATTTCACCATTATTTTCATTAAGTCCTCTTAGTACATATGTAAAAGAGGAATATCGGTTACCATTATCATCGGTTAGTACACTTATATTTTTTATTCCTAAGTACACATTATAGGGACCATTGAAGTTTTGTTGTTTTAACTGCTCGAGTTGAGTGAATTCATTTCTTGTTATTGACAGTATTATAACATCATCAAAAGAATATTGAATTGTGTTTTGTTCACCATTTACTATTTGATTATTAATAAAATTAAGATACTCTTGTTGCGCACCATTTATTATAAAACTACTTCTAATTAGGTTAACTTGACTAATTAGGTTATTCAATTCAATCAAAAACGGATTTGCATGATCACTTTCTAACCCGCTGACAGGAATGAAATCATCATTATCATTAGCGTTGGTATGATATTTAAAAGGAAAAGAAATAAAAGTAATATTATTGTTGTCTGAAGCGATACCAAGCGTAGAAACAAAATCCCTTAAAGCGTAATTTGCTAAATTTTCATTTAAGGTATTATCACTAACTAATACTTTATCAATAAATGAGGTGTCGTAATATAATTTTAAATTTGTATGGTTTGTACTGGTAAAAGGAACCGGCATATTAAAAATTGGAAATAAATTATCCAAATAACTTCTTTTAAACAGTGTATGCCCTTGTCTTGGAAAATCATTATTCTCATCATTTTCTAAAATTATTCTTCGGATATATTTTATTTGAAAATAATTTGCTGAAACTCTATCTACAACTTTGATAGCTATTAAATCTTCAAGAGCTACTTCATCATTTATTACAGGAGGGCTATAAAAAGCTTCTTCTCCATTGGGTAATTCTTCAATCCCTAAATCTTCCTTATAAGCTTTTTTGTAATAAAACAATGGAGATTCATTATCTCCTCTGGGAAAAGAAAATTGAATGATTTTTTCAGTATTATTTGGATCAAATTCACTGTCTGTTGGGTTATCATTAATTACTAAGACAGGCCAACCGTCATTGCGATAATAATCCACATTTACCAGAGTATCTGTATCATCAAGACTCCATAGGATTGTATTGTTATAGTTTTCGTAGTAATTAAAAGAATCATCATATTCATTTCTTATATCAACATAAAGCTTATTTCTATTAAGGAATTTTGAAATGACATCATTATACAGATCATCTCCTTTCTTTAATTCAAAATCACTGCCATCATAAACATTAATCCCAAGGTTAAAAAATGAACCAAAAAAAGCTGCGGCATCAATGAAACAAAGCACCTCTTCCTTCTCGTGTTTTCTTCTGAAAATATCAGCATTAGTAGCTCCTGTATTTAGAGGGGGAAATTCTAAAACAGAATCCTGTTCCCGTGCAAGTTGAAATGTAGGTTGGAAACCTATTTTTTCAAATATGATGACGATTCCAAAATCATCTGTTTTGTCAAAATCACCTATATGATTTCCTGAAAATACAAAAGGGAGTGTTACCGGATTATTTGAATAAAAGGCTTCATTTAAACTATCCGTGTCTTGTAATTGATAATCCTGATCGGAAGCATTTGCATCATAGATGAGCCCTAATGATGTATCAGCCGCAGGTTCAGTATTCGGCATCTGCACGCCTTCATTCTGATACCATAATTGAGCACTTTCGTGAATTGACTTTGTAAGATCATTATTGTCTTCACTTGCAACCTTAGTTCCATCTATAATACTATCTTTTTTTAAGCCCTTGTATATGATATAGTCAATCTTGGGAAAGTTTAAATCGGGCTGCTGAGTAGGTTTCAATACAATGTTATATTTATCAACCCCATTGATTTTTTGAACAAGAATTAAACCATCTGTAATAGCAAAAGCTTTTGGGTCTTCAGTTGCAGTTGAAGAAAAGATATTGCCTAAACGAAATTGATTTTCATCAATTGCTCCAAACTCCTGACCTGAAGATTGATTATTTATTTTTGAAGGTTCTGTAAAAAAATGAATTGCCATACAAGTGTTTTCTGATTTTTATTATATCCCAAAGGCCTTAAACTCTCCGTTTTCTAGGTTGACTGTTTCGCCATCCTCATTTACTAAAGTAGCGGTAAAAGTTCCAGTAATAAAATCTGAATCTACGGAGTCAAGAGTAACACTTCCTCCCGTTGCCCATTCAGTATCTACGTTTAAAGGATTAGATTCTAATCTCAGTTTATAATCACCTTCATCAAAAAAATCACCCGTAAAATCAAAAGTCCCTGTACTCATTTCTAAAGGAAACCAGATACTTATGAAGCCATAATCATCGTCTTCAGACAATCCATTTTGTCCATTAATTGATTTGTTTTGTGATGCCGCTGAAGCAATATCATCAAACTCATACATAGTTCCATCAACCGTAAACCGGATAAAGGTTTCCAAATCTTGAGCGCCTGAGCTATCATCATCAGAACTACAAGAGAAGGTTAATAAGGGTAAGCAAAAAAGCAAAGTTGCTGTGGTCATCAATTTTAAATGTTTCATAGTTTTTATGGTTTAAATGGTGTAAATTAATGGTTAGTAAAGTTATTGATCCTTCAAAGATTAGATTTTTAAATGAGAAAAACAAGGCCAAAAGATATTTATTAAACAATTTATAAAATTTTATGAATTTTAGGTGAGCGTTTTTATTGTAGAAATTCGGGGGAAGAAATCATAAGAGAAAAAGCAGTGAAATACCCCCATTCTTTTGAGACAGAACACTCTAGGGCAATCAATTTTTTTTTGGTAGGAGCTGAAAAATTAAAACTTATACCAGTTATTATTTGAAATTACTGTAAAAGAAAATAGCCTGTCCCGACCGT
>JAIUMH010000110.1 GCA_022565635.1 Flavobacteriaceae bacterium
ATTTTTAGCTTTAGGTTGCTCGGTTACCGGCGTATTTTCAGACTGTGTTTTTACCTCTGAAGGCGATTTGATTTTTACATCAGGATTTTTTTTTTGAGGTAAATTTCCAGATGAAATAGAGGCCATTTTCATTAGGCATAATTCTACCAAAAGACGTTGATTTTGTGAGTTCTTGTATTTAAAGTCACACTCAGATGCCAAATCTAAAGCAGTCATTAAAAAATTGTAATCGGCATTCTTGCTTTGTTCTAAATAGCGTTTTTTGGTATTGCTTCCAACTTCAAGCAACTCTACAGTAGCCGGATTTTTAGCCACCAATAAATCTCTAAAATGAGAAGCTAATCCAGCAATAAAATGTTGACCATCAAAGCCTTTAGATAGAATTTGATTAAAGTAAACTAGCGCATTTGGAATGTTGTTAGTTAGTAACAAATCAGTAGTTTCAAAAAAGCTGTCATAATCTAAAACATTAAGATTTTCAGCTACTGCTTTTCGGTTTAGTTGATCGCCACAATAACTCACTACACGGTCATAAGTAGATAAAGCATCTCTCATGGCACCATCTGCTTTTTGAGCAATGATATGCAGTGCATCATCATCTGCTGTAACCCCCTCTTTTTGAGCAATTCTCCCCAAATGTTCTTTGATGTCATTTACAGTGATTCGTTTAAAATCAAAAATTTGACAACGTGAAAGTATGGTAGGAATTATCTTGTGTTTCTCTGTAGTTGCTAAAATAAAAATAGCGTGTTTAGGTGGTTCTTCTAAGGTTTTAAGAAAAGCATTAAAAGCTGATTGAGAGAGCATGTGTACCTCATCAATAATATAAACTTTGTATTTTCCTGTTTGAGGCGGAATCCTAACTTGGTCTGTAAGTGCTCTAATATCATCTACCGAATTATTTGATGCGGCATCTAATTCAAATATATTGAAAGAATAATCTTGATCATCAGAAGTGTTTTCATCTTGGTTGATTTTTTTGGCTAAAATCCTGGCACAAGACGTTTTTCCTACACCTCTAGGGCCAGTAAATAAAAGAGCTTGGGCAAGATGATTACTGTCAATAGCTTTAAGCAATGTATTGGTAATTGCTTTTTGTCCAACCACATCTTCAAAATTTTCTGGTCGGTATTTCCTGGCTGATACTACAAAATGTTCCATGCAATTTTATTTGAACTACAAAATTACACAATAATACCAAATTTGTTGAAAATTCAAGGATAAATAAAAGTGGTAATTATTCTATTTTTAAAAGATTTTGCTAAGCATTAAAATGAAGTTGTTTTTTTTTAATTTAGAAAATGCAATTATAGTCACCTAATTTACTTGTAAATTTTACACCGATGAAATATAAATCCCTTTTTTAGCAAGTAAGACTTGTGTTTTTTTTACAGCGTGAAGTAGGAGAGAAGGTAGGGCAAGTAATATTTTTTGTTTGGTATTTAAATAGGTAAAATCAATTTGTTTTTTTGCTTTGTAATAAGCACTATGTTTAGCCATTTTTGCGCGCATACCTATAGAAAATCGATTTAAATTAAGGTACTTTTTTAGGCTCTTATTAGCTATGTGATCGTAAGCTTTTAAATAGTTTAATCGACTTTCAAAGTTGGGAGATTTGGATAAATTATTTTCACTTTGCAAGTTATATTTTGCTCCTATTTCCTTTGAAAAAACAATAGGATGCTTTACACCTAAGCGAATAAACAAGTCCGTATCTTGACCTGAAGCTATTAACGGATTAAACCCTCCTAATTCTATAAAAGTTGACTTTTTTAAAACAACAGAGATGGTTAAAAATAAAGCGTCTTTTAAACTTGCTTCAAAAAAATCGTTAACCACTTCAACTGAATTTTTTAAGGGTACACTAAAACGAGTTTTTCTGAACTCTTGAGGCGCGATTTCTACTTCATAATTGGTTGCAAAAACAGCATGTTGAGGGTGTTTCTGAATCATTTTGTAAATGCAGGCTAAATAATTAGGATACCATTCATCATCTGCATCTAAAAAGGCAATATAATCTGCTCTAGCTTTTATTGCACCAGAATTTCTTGCATGAGAAGCTCCTTGATTTTTTTGTTGAAAAATTTGAATTCTGTGGTCTTTTATCTCATTAGCTTTAACTAAACTATGGTCAGTGCTTCCATCATCAATAATAATCAGTTCAAAATCTTCAAATTCTTGCTGAATAACACTTTTTAAGCAGGCTTGAATAAAATTTTCTTTGTTGTACAAAGGAATAATCACCGAAAAAAACGGCTTTGCTATTTTTCCTTTATTTTTACCTGTCATAGTTATTAATTAGAAAAAAAGAGCCTCAAAAACAGTATTTTGAGGCTCTTTTATAATTCACTTTATTCTTCACTATTTTCGTCAATAATTAACCGCTCTTCTTTGTTGGCCACTTCCCAAGCAATATGAAAAACCAATTGAGCTCTTTTGGCAAACAAATCATATTCAATTTTATCAGCCGTATCTGTAGGTTGATGATAATCATCATGAAGTCCAGAAAAGAAAAATATGGAAGGGATACCGTTTTTAGCAAAATTATAGTGATCGCTTCGGTAGTATAAATTCATAGGTTCGTCTTCAGCATTGTATTTAAAGTCTAAATTTAAACCAATAAACTCATCATTTTGAGCGACAGAGACATCATGTAATTCTTGGCTAATTCTATCTGCCCCAATAAGGTACAAGTAGTTTTGATCTTCCTTTTTTTCGTAGTCTTTATCTATTCTGCCAATCATATCCATGTTGAGGTTAGTGACTGTTTTTTCAAGTGGGTAAACCGGGTTTTCTGAATAAAACTTAGAGCCTAATAAACCAATTTCTTCAGCAGTAACCAATAAAAATAAGATACTTCGTTTAGGCCCCAATCCTTGATCTTTTGCTTTTTTAAAGGCTTTAGCCATTTGAATCACGGCCACAGTTCCAGACCCATCATCATCAGCACCGTTCATAATATTTCCTTCGTCATCCATTCCTACATGGTCATAATGTGCAGAAATTACAATAACTTCTTCTGGTTTTTCAGTTCCTTCAATATAGGCTAAAATGTTTTCTGAATCCTTAAACTTGTTGTTGAAAAAAGAAGAAGGTATTTCTTGAAAATAACTTCCGTTGTTACCTGCTGGGATATTGTTTTCTTTATAAAATTCAACAATATATGCAGCGGCCAATTTTTGACCTTCTTCGCCAGTCATTCTGCCTTCGTATTTATCTGAAGCAATTTCATGCAACAAGTCACTAAGTGCCTCTGGAGAAATTGTTTCAGCGATTTCAATAATTGGATTGGCAGCTTCCTCAACCTGCTCTGTTTTGATGTCATTGTTTTTGCATCCTATTAAAATAAAAGCCAGTACAAAGCCTAAAGAAAATATTTTATTCATCATTATGTATTTAAGTTTTCAACAAAAATACACTTATTTTGAAACTAGATGACTATTTTTCTTGTTTTTGCAATTGAAAAAATTGTTCTTTCAATTAGCTAAATTTTAGGCTTCTTATAAATTTATAAACTGATTTGGTTAATGCTTTAAGAGTTCACTTTTTTTTATAAGGGGACTCTTAAATAGAAAAGATCGGTTTTTAAAACCGATCTTTTCTTGACTAAATCAAAATGGGTAATTTGTTTATTGCCTAGTATAATTGATTTCCTGAGTTATCTTGTGGATAAGCTCCCATATCTGCATTTGGACCAACAATTGTTGGTGCTCTTTCACCAGTTAGTGTAAAATTAACATTTACAGGTTGAAAATCTGTTTTTCCAGCGCCAATTGCTGGTGAATCTGAGTTTAATCTCAAGTTGTAAGTTTCTCCGTTATTTACCATTTGATTCATGTTTGTAGGTTGCATTTCACCAGCTAAATAATCATTCATATCAAATTGATTTACATCATAATTAATAAACAATGGATTGTTTTCTCCAACACCTCCCATAATATCGTTGTCTTGTAACTCGCTAACAGAATCTGAAGGAACAAACTCATCAACCAACTCTTGTGCATTGGCAAAATAGAGGTTGTAATCATAGTCAATGTTCATGATATCAGCATCCTCTACAATTCTAATACCATTTTTGCAGTTGGTAATAATGTTATTGTAAGCAAATCCTCTGGCTCCATTTTCAAAGTTGATGTTAGAGCCGCGGTTTGTTCCAGCCCTTCTGTGTCCTCCATTTAAGATTGTATTGTTGTAAATACCTATATTAGTTTGGATAGTACTTTCACCATCATCTGAAGGTTTGAATGCATTAGTAGCTGAACCAATAGCCACATTAAAGGCTATATTCCCTACAGTTCCTCCTTTCACATTGATGATATCACCACCATCTTCACCACACATTTCAAAAACATTTCCAACAATGTTTAATTTTCCTCCTACTGGTCGGTAAAAATCATCTTTAGTTCCGTAAAACCAATTGTTTTCTAATACAACTTCAGTTTGATCACTTAATGTCCAAATACCATAGCGAATGCTTCCCGCTCTCGGTGTTCCAGGTCCACCTTCACCACCAAGGTATTCCATTCTAGTCCATTTCAATACAACCGCATCAGCTGAGTCAGAACATTGAATTCCACCCCATAATCCAGCAAACACATTGTCAATAGTTCTCATGTTTTCTGGAACACTAATAAGGTTAGGGCTCTGTTGTGTACCTAAACTCACAAAGCTACCATTGTTAGTAATTTCATATCCAATATTGTTTGGATCGTTTTCAACAATAATAGTGACTCCTGCTTCCGCAAGTATTTCTTCACCTTCTGGAATAACTAAGTCACCAACAATAGAGTAGGTGTTTCCAGCTCTTAAAATACCTTTCATTGGTCCACTTAATTCGGTAGTTTCATCTGTGATTTCAACTACATCTGTAATAATTGGATCATCTGGATCATCAATTACTACGTTGCTGTCATCATCACTATCACATGAGGTGAAAAGTAATGGTAAGGCCATTAAAAATAAAATTGCTTTTTTCATTGTGTTTAAATTTGAGTTCATTGTTATTAATTTTTGATTATACATTTTAAAAATTTAGTTTTACACCAGCCAACACAGTCATTTGGTAAAAATCTTCTCTTACTAATGTTCTTCGGCTCACATCTAAGTAAGGGACTTGTTCTGCATTGAACGTATTCTCTTGTTTTATGTTTGCTCTTAAAGGCGTGTTAAGCAGGTTGTTGATTTTTGTGTAAATTGTTAGGTTTTCTGTAATTCCCTTTTCAATAGAAAGGTCTAATTGAGTAAAGGCTTCTTGCCATATATCATTATCAAGATAAGGAGAAACACTTATAATTCTTTCACCCGTGTAAACAGCGGCTAATTGAATATCCCATTTATGTTTTTGATTTTTGTAGAGTAAAGAAATGTTTGCAATGTGGTCTGATTGCCCTTGTAAAGGTCTTGTTTGATTTTCTTCTCTAGAGGTTAAACTTCCTTCATCGTTTCTAAATCGAACAATTTTACTGGTGGTGATTTGAGAATCGGTATAGGTATAAAAGGCTCTAACTCCAAAATCTCTAAAGTATTTAGTGAAATCAAATTCAATTCCACGGTTAGTGGCAGTTCCAAAATTATTGGGTTGTAAAAAGATAGCCTGTCCGTCTATAAAAAGGGCTGTTTCAATAGGGTCGGTAATGCGTTTGGTAAAGAAACCTAGCATGATTTGGTCAAGCTTTCCTGGATAATACTCAAACCTTACGTCATAGTTATCTGCTCTTGTTCTTTGCAAATCTGGATTACCTCTTTCTCTAAAGTCATCTTCGTTAATTTGGTATGGAATTACTTCAAAAAAGTTAGGACGAGCTATGGATTTAAAATAGGAGGCTTTTACGTTAAATTCATTTACAGGTGAATACCTTAGGTGCAAACTAGGAAGTATATCTGTGTAGTCAATAGAGCCTGTTCTACCAACCAATTGTGGTGGTCCATCAGTTTCCCAACCAAATTCTGTGTTTTCAACACGTACACCACCCATTACACGCCAATCGCCATATTTTATTTTAGCCATTCCGTAATAAGCCCTCACATCTTCATAAGATTCGTAATTCAATGGGTCGGTGGGAGTTCCTTGGGTGTTAAATAAATTCCATGTATGTTCAAAGACATTTCCATTCCATTCTTGGGTAATAGGCGAAGTTCTAAATAGGTATTGGTCATAATAATTATCTCGTTCTTTGTTTCTAAACATTCCACCAATACTGTAATCAACATTTAAATCACCATACGTATCACGATAATTTAGGTTGAGGTAACCTGCTAGATCAGTATCTGAATTATTGGTCCATCTTCTTTTAAGATCACGGTCTAGAATTACAGGATCTACAATTAGTTCGCCTTCAGAATTTCTTCTTACACCAGATGTTTTAACTAATTCAGCTAAATCTGGTTCATTGTTTTTAGCAAAGGAATACACGGCAGACCAGTCAGCATCAAATTTCTTTGTAATTTGGTGTTTTCCTTTTAGTGTTGTATTGTAAATCTGTTGTTGTCTAACTCTTGCACGTTCACCAAGTTCAACACGGCCTGTTCCAACTCCTTGACCGGCTCTACCAATTCTTAAATTGGTATCTATTCTTGTTCTAGTTTCGTCTTCAGAAAGGAACATAAACGCATTATACATATCAATTTTGTGGTTCTTATTGATTTTATAATCTAATTTAGCATGTACTCCCATTCTTCCAAGTTCGTTAGAAAATTGCCGTTCTTGTACATTGTCATAAAATGGCTTGTTATCTTCTCTACTTACATCAGTGTCAAAAAACAAACTATTTGCTCCTCTAAATGTGTTTTGGTAACTCCCCGCAACTAAAACTCCTAGTTTTTTGTCAAAAAAGCGATTTCCAATAGAGAAATTATATATTTGATGAGGTCTTGGAGTGTAATCTTGAAAATCTAAATTATTGACTGTAAAATCATCTATAGTAGCCGAATGTTGGTTACCAAAACGATCTCTAGGAGAGCGACTCTGAGTTGCAGAAGAGTTGAACTTTCTAAATGGGCGATCAATAAAAAGTTGATTGTATCCTGTTCCTATGTTTGCATTAATTTTCAACTCGCTAGGTGCGTCTTTCATAATAAGATCCATTACTCCACCAATAGCATCACCTTCCATATCTGGGGTTAAAGCTTTTGTCACTTCAAGTCGGTCTAATAAATCAGCCGGAAAAATATCAAGAGGGACATACCTATTTCTTGGATCTGGACTTGGTATTTTAATTCCGTTGACTAAAGTATAATTGTAGCGTTTATCCATTCCGCGTATAATCGCAAATTGACCATCTCCAGAATTATCACGTTCAATTGAAACACCAGACACACGTTGGAGTACATTAGCAACAGTAATATCTGGAGATTGATCAATTACTTGACCTGAAATTACATTGACTACATTTTGCGACTCCCTTTCGGTTTCTCTTGCTCCAAGTTGAGAATCTCCATTAGATTTTTCAGCTACTACAACAATTTCACCCAAACTCTCTAAATCATCTTTCAGGGTAAAGTTTAATTCTTTAGTTCCGTTGTTATTGATTGATATTTCTTGCGTATGTGTTTTAAATGAATAGAATTCAACTTTTATTTGGTAATCACCTTCAGGAACGTTTTTAATTATATAGCTTCCATCCAAACCTGCAATGGCGTAATGGTTTGTGTTTTCAATTGAAATTGTTGCGCCAATCAAAGGTTCACCATAACTATCAAGAACAACTCCTTTAATGTCTGAAATAATGCTGTAGGGGTTATTGGCAGAAACTAGTCCTGAAAATATAAACAATAAAACTAATAAATGGCTTTTCGTAATCATGTACTTGTAATTTTGATGCAAATAAACAATGCTATTTTGCAAAAGCCGTTACTACAGTTTTATCAGCTTATTAATAAAACATTACCAAATACAAATCAATGTTAATTTAATATGAAGTTAGGTACTTGTATGTAGACTTTTACTCTACAAATACTTGATTTCTTGGGGTTAAGAAGTTATAGAAGAATGTAATTAAATTAAAAACGGAATTCATCAAGTTGCAGAATAAACTTGAAGGTATTGATTCAAATTATAATATTAAGTAAGTTTAGCCCATTGAGTATCATTCAATTTTTGATCAACATTCTCTTTTTTAAGTGAAATTTTCTGAGTTCCTGCTATGGGTGTTGGAGGAGGAGGTGTTTGTTCTGATTTTCTTATTTTTATTCCTTCAACCAATTCAATTGCCTTAAACCAAAGATTATCATTTTTGGGTGCTAGCCTCATAAAAAGAGTTTTATTTTGAATGGCTTCTGAAAATATTTTAGGGGGATATAAAACCCCATTTACACCGATGGTCATTTGATTTTCTGAAGGGGCATTTTCATCATATTTCCAAGACTCATAAGAAAGTACATTTCCTTCTTTACTAAATTGAATAGTTCTTAGTCTGTGACCTATTACATCATTTGGATACTTGAGATGGCTTTTGTAGAGAAGTTCTAGCCACTCACGGTGATAAATAACATCATCATCACAAGTAACAATAGGCGCTTTTCTTTCTTCTAAAAGTGTGTGAATAAGTTTTTTATGAGCTGTTTTTAATTTTGTTTTTTTTATTTTTAAAATATCTCCCTCTAAATTTAAAACTCTTTGTGGAATCAGTTTCCAATCATTTTCATTAATCCATAAGTAAATTAATTTGGGGCACAGGGATTAAGTAAGAACACTTTTTAACGTAATGTCTATTATGTTAAACCTTGAAGGAATTGATGTCAAAGAAACAACTACGTTGGCTTTTGGTCTTATTTCTGCTACTTTCTTGTGGTCTAAAAGTCTTAGCTGAATACTTTTATAAAGTGAGCCTGGAAGTTTTTTGAGTTTCATTGAATTTAAATTATTTTATTGTACCGTTTTAATTTTGTTATTTATTCTGTTAAATAATACTCCTATAAAAAGTCCAATTACACAACCTACAATAATATCACCAGGATAATGCACACCTGGCTATTTCGGTCTGACCATGCCACCCCTTTCGGTTCAAATGGTGCCACTTA
>JAIUMH010000111.1 GCA_022565635.1 Flavobacteriaceae bacterium
CACTGGCACTATAAGACCGAAATGACTGGCACAAATCGAACCGCTGTATCCAATTGGTTCTAGAATTGGTTTTTCCATTTTATCCACAATTTCCTTAGCATCTTTCAAGTTCAATATTTTGATTCCTCGTTTTATGCTATGAAGGATGAAATACCAAAGTTGAAATCCAAATATTGATTTGAATAAATACCACTTATTCTTGCCTTTAATGGTGAATTCTGAAAATTGATTTGGAAATTCCTTAAATTTAAAAAATATTTTAGTTTCACGATTATTTGATAACAACGCTATACCTGATTCCATTTTTAAAAGCTCTTGGAAGCTGATATTTTTATAGTCATCTTCTCTTGAATTTTTTTTAATTGTTTCAGATAGCAATTTTGAATCGGTCTTTATTTTTAATCTTTTGCTATTTGGAGCTGATTTAAGATCTGATATAATTTGAGCCGAGCGTTCATCAGAATTGTAAAAATCATCATCAAATATTGTAATTTGATAGTCTTTATAATCATGAATATTTGGTATAAAATGAAAAAAGTGAACCAGAACTTTATTTAAAAAATTATTTTGTAAACCTTCAAATAGATATTCAGAATTCGTATGACTGATTATAAAAATAGGAAATTGAATATTATTTTTGGTCAAGTGTAGATCAAAATGTTTTGACTTAGGACCAAAATGAAAAGTGAGGTGATATCCGCTAGGCAAAAAAGCACCTCCAAAAACAACTTTATTTTTCAAAATGTTGAAATATACATCTTTATCAATATGGATTCTATTTGTTGTCATATACTCCCTAGATTTTATTCTACTAATATATCATATTATCTGCCCATTGAGGCCTATTACTTTTCATAAATGAAATTTGATCAGGAGAAGGGTATAAAATAAAGTCAATATCTTGTAGATTAATTTTTGGTTCAATCAATTGATTTATTGAAACTGTTGCATATGAACCATTAATTATAAAACCATTAGAAAATTGTTTATTAATAACTAATATTTTTTTTCTTAATAACCCTGTTATAATAGAGTCGTCTAGAGGAACTTCTAATGATGATTGATTTTTTAAAAAAAATTCTCTAATTACAGATTTTTCGTGAAAATCAAGACTTTTAAATCTATTTAAAAGTATAGACTTATATTTAGCATATCGAATTTTTCTATTCAAAAACTGAAAAAGCCAAATTAAAAAATTAATTATTACAAAACATATAGAAACAATAAATATCAATCCTATATGAAGACCATATTGATCATTGATTGAATCTAAGTTTATTTTTTTAAATATTCATCATCAGCAAAAAGTAAAATCCCTGAAATAAGAGAAAATAGAAAAAAGAATTTTGGGGGTAATTTCGATAAATCAAAAAGGCTTTTTAAATACTCCATATCCTAAATTATTTTTTGTTGCCTAAATTCTCTAGACCTTTTTCGATAACTTTCTTCATCAACTGGTCATCAATATTTCCATTTTCTTTAATGAATTTTTTGGTTTTTTCAGTTCCCATTTTTTCTAACATATACTGAAATTGAATTCCTAACTTATTATTAGACTCTACTTCTAAACTCATATTGACCTCATCTTTATAAGGCATGAATGAATCATAAAGCTTTTGAAAAGAATTACCGATTGCTCCTGAAAATGGAAGCATTATAGGTTGATTTTTATTAATTCCACCTTTAAAAATTTGATCGTTTGATATTCCTGGATAGGGATCAATGTAAAACACATTTCTAAGACCCAATTGATATGCTTTCTTTGAACATAATTCACATGGGCTGGCAGTTGTGAACAATATTCCATTCTCTACACCATTGCCTCCAATTTTTGTAATTTGAAGCATTGCGTTCTCTTCTGCATGCAATGATTTTGTGTGAACTTGATTTGCCTCACCTTCATAGTGATTATGGATTGTTTTAAAACAAAAGGCGCAATTTTTACCATTCAAATCATTCTTGTTCTTATTAAGACCTTTACCTAAATAATCTTCAAGAATTTCAGGAAATTTCGATTTTTGTTTATTTTTATATTTAAAGGAAGTATTATCCCCTATTACGCCTTTTTCAAAGTCGCTATAATGATTATTTTTATCATTCTTTTTGTTTATTAAGTCCCTTGCATCTCTTAAACTACATGGTGTTTGACCTTTTGGCACATCGTTCCACCCTATTGAACGAATGTGATAATTCTTATCTGTAATTACAGCTCCAACATTTCTAGAAATACAACCTGAATTTAACTTTGCAGTATGAGCTATTTGCATAGTTCTCTCAGTTGGACTTGGCGTAATAAGCCCTGGTTTGAGAATTAATGCAATTAACTTTAATAATTGCTCTTCTCTTGTTAGAAATTGATTTTTAACTAAAACGTTAGATAACGCTAGATATGTGTTTATATCTTTAACTTCCAAATTGATTAAATGATAATCACTTTTTTGAATACAGTTTTCAACATCAGGAGCGTAAAAGTTACCTTTTGAAAAATCATTTGTTTTATATTCAATAGAGTCTAATTTTTTAACTTTAATAGCAATATTGTCAATATTTTTATTATTTATTTTTTGATTTTCAGCGAGTTTTGATTTAATCTTATCCGTTATTTGATCCGAAAATGGAGCCTTACAAGCAATCATATAAAATGCTGAATATCTTTCTTTAAAAAACATCATCTCTAATGAATTACGCAAAGAATCGATAACAATTTTTGTAGGTTTTTTATAATGATCATTATTTTGCTTACGAGCTTTAATTATTCTATTTATCAAATATGCAATTGAATAAATGTGATCGATAGACTTTGTGTTTTCATTTTCTTCTATAGGATTACCTGTACTTCTAATATTACAAGCGACATTATGCAAGAGCTTGAGCCTTCTAATGTAGCCGAATTTATCAAGTGTTTGTATAATTTGTGAAGAAAAATTATTAAAGGCAGGTTCAAAAAAAATTTTATTTAATTCTTTAAGCTTATTTTTGTCTTTTAATTCTTTAAAGCTTTTAAAACTATCAACTCTAGTAATTAATCTTAAATTGTTTTCAAAAATCAGATTAAGTTCATTTAATAAATCATCTATAAAACCACTGTTATCCTCATCTATTTTTTCTTTGAAATATTTCGAAAAAAGGGCTTTCAATTTAAAACCTTTTCCTCCTTTATGTTTATTGATTATGTAAAATAATAAGACTTTTTTATACTCTATTACATCAAATTTAACCCAGTTATTTTGGTATTTTAAAAAGTCCCTTGTTATCTTATATTTTTTACTGAATGTACTTTCAGGTTTAATATCAGTTATACTTCTAAGACCAGATTTTTCCAAGTCATTAAAGTCTTTTGATAATAATTTTGAGACATCGCTACAACCAGAGCCAATTCTACCTGTAACTCCTATGATTGTAAAGTCTCTTCTTAAAGAATAAAGTTTATCTAGTTTCATAATTTAAATTTTTACACACTCTGTTGTAATTCTAATTCAGGCATCTCATCATAAGTTTTACCATTTAGTAATCTGCCTGACTTCTTTTTATTTTTTCCACCCCATTGTTTAAAGAAAAATGCAACTTCTGCTTTTTCACATTGTTCTTGAATATTTATAACCCAATCTGCATCCATTGGTCTTGGTTTGTGTCCGCTTTCACCACCTACAATAACCCAATCTATGTTTTTCAAATTAAGATTTGGAAGCGGACCAATTAAAGGCTCTAAAGACAAGAACTTAACTCTTGCATTTGATTTTCTCAAATAATCAATTCTATATTCTACTTTTTGATCTTCTACAGAAACACCCATCCAAATATTGTGAGTCCATTTAAGTTCTTCATGGACTTCCAACAAACGTTTTTCTCTCTTAGTAAGTATTTGAAAAATATGCTGTCCATTTTCATTCATTACTTTGAATACTTTTTTTATAAAATCTAACGGAACATCCTCATGAAATAAATCACTCATAGAATTTACAAATACTATTTTTTGTCCTTTCCATGTATAGGGTGTTTTTAATTCTTTTTCATGCGTTCGTACTTGAAAATTATCTTTGTATTTCTCCACGCCCATCGCTTTTAATCGCTTAGACATAATTTCTGCGTAACAGAATTTACAACCTTGGGAAACCTTACTGCATCCTGTGGTAGGGTTCCAAGTTAACTCTGTCCATTCTATACTTGATTTAGCCATTATAGTCTATTATATTTATTTATTATTTGATTTGCTATCTTAACTGCATTTTTGTTATTTGAGACCATGAAGAAATGAAACATAATTGAGTTAGATTTGTTTTTAAGAATATATGGGTTTGTCACAAATTTAAATAATTCATTTAATCTTGCTTGATATAACTCCGCCGATTTTTCAACAGCTTTTTCTTCTTTATTTATTATAACTTCGTCGCCAAAAAGAGTAGGAATAATAGTTTCAGAGTAAAAGTAATCTAAAATATTTTCTTTAGGTAGTCCAAGAAAAACCTCAAGCCTCTCTAACCATGCATCTGATATTCTTTTGTCTTTCTTTAATAACCTGTTAACTCCCATACCTGTTGGCACTAAAATCCAAGCATCTACATTTAACTCTTGTAAAGCTACTAACGACTTCCAATTTAATTGCATACCACATGGGTCAATGTAAGCCAAAACTTTGTATTTTTTTCCTTTATCAGTCCTAAGAAAATTACCCATTGAGCGTATTTTGTCATTACAGTCAGTATTTGCAACGTCAATTATTTTATTTTTATAATTACTAATTACTTTTTCAACTAATTCATTTGCGTTTTCTGATTCTTTTTCAACAAAATAATACCTATCAAAAGACCTAGGGTTATCAATATCAAGTATCCTTTTTGCAGCACCAATAATTATTTTTTGGCTCTCATCATTTCCTTTTTTAATGAATCCACTGCCTGCAAATCCATCGAAATAAAGAAGTTTCCATTTGTATTTTGTTGCATAAATGTTCATTATAGACAAATACGCTTTTGCATACTCGACAAGTATTTCAATCTTTGATTCTGTCCAATTTCCTCCAAAGTTATTCATATAAATTAGTTTAGTTAATAATTTTCAAATCAGCAAATTTTCAAATTCCCATAAGCTTCGCGCGTCATCTCAAACCCCTCATCCACCACCAAAACTTCCTCATAAGTCAAGCCGTACAATTTGTACACCAACACATCAATCTCTTTATCTAAAGATGTAACATCGTCAAGAGAATCTTCTTTCTTTAATTCAAGAATCTGAGACACCTTGTGACTAATAAGTTGATTTAATTTACCATTATAGATTGCTAATGGAAGTTTTTTAATATTTTGTATGGCAATTTTCGGAAACAACTTCTTCACGGATTTAAAAATAGTCTTAAAATAAAAGTCAATTAATTTACTGTTTAAAATAGCATTTATAGTTTTTAAGTTAAAGTCATCTATTGTTTCATTTGGTAACTGGACATTGTATACATCACAAACATTGAATTTCCCTGAATCATCAAATACGCTAATAATATTACTCCCAATTCTTCTCACAAGAATTTTTTCTTTTAAATAAATGTCTTTTGATTTATATATTTTTAAATCATTTGGATTGTATTCAATATATTTATCTTGAAAGTTTAATTCGTATCTTTTCACATCTCCACCACATACAAGAGGATATTCACTACCACTTATTTGTTGATTCAAAACATGCTCACTTTTAAAGCCAAATTCAACACCTCTAGAAATTTGAATTAGGTCACCAAACGTTCTTTTGTCATTTTCTATTTTAATAGCTAATGATAAATGAATAGGATTAATGTAAATATTTATTACTTGATTCTGAAAATTTGTAAAAACCGACTTCTTTATATTCCAGTATTCATCCATGTTATCGGAGCACTGAATGTTGCAGTCTGGAACAATTTCGTTTTCAAAAATAACTATTGCAGAGTCCACCGAAGCATCTTTAAATACATTTTCTCCTAAGTCGACAATTTTATCAATTTTAAATTGTAAAAGGTATTTTCTTAAAGAAATAAAACCAATATTAGTCATAAAGGAACTTGGCGTAATAAAAGCGTGTTTCCCGCAATAATTCATTAACTTTGAGCTTAATTCAAAAAAGAAAGCATATAAATCTTTACATTTAGATGTTTGATATCTATTTTTAAAAAAACTAAACTCGTCCTTAATATTCAAATAAGGCGGATTCCCAATCACCGCATCAAAACCGACAAAATTGCCTTCATCATCCAAGACTTCGGGGAATTCGAAGCGCCATTCAAAGGCGTTTTCGTAAATCTTGTTGTTTTTAATTTCTTGGAGTTCGGTTTCTATTTTTTTTACTTTTTTGCTTAGGCCGTCTATCTTGGTTTTCCAGGCTTTTTGTTGGGCTTTGGTTTTTTCAAATAAATCGGTTTGTTGGGTCATATTAAACAACTCACCTTTGGCTTTTTCTAAACGTAATTTCTTAGGATCGTTGGCGTGGATTTCACTTCTAAAATTAGATTTGATGTCTTTCATCAAACGCATCATGGCGCGTTTTTCGTCTTTGTTTTTGGCGTTGCGGTAGGTATGCACGGCATCTCTGTAGGCGCCCATATTCCATTTGCTTTCCTTCAATGCCTTGCCTAAATCGGCATCCAAATCAAAACGCGAAATCAAGGAATTGCCCGCTTTGATATTGATATCAATATTGGGAAGCGTTTCCAACTCGTGCGTGGCGGATTTGTAGTAGGCATGCTTCAGCAATTCTACCCAAAGGCGCAGGCGACAAATTTTTACGGAATTGGGGTTGATGTCCACTCCAAACAAGCAGTTTTCAATAATGGTTTGCTTTTCGTGAAACAAAGCTTTTTGAATGCGGTGGGCATCGCCCAAAGTTCCTCCTGCTTGCGAAAATTGAGGCGTGTACTCAAACAGGTTGCCACTTTCGTCGGTCACCACCAATTCGTCGTTCACCACGCTTAAATCGGCGCGTAAGGGCAAACCTTCTTCGTCTACTAAAATTTTCAACTCGCTTTTTATGGCTAATATTTCATTGAGAGCCGACACCAAAAAATGCCCTGAACCCACCGCAGGATCGCAGATTTTTAAGGAATTCACCAGTTGGTTAAATTCGGCTTTGTCTTCCTTTTTATAGTAATGAAAACAATAGCTTTTTAGGTCGTCAAAATCGGCAAAATCCTGTTGTTTGGCTTCGCTGAATTTTTGCACCACGGCTTTGCGGATGGTTTCTCGACACATATACATGGTGATAAAACCGGGGGTAAAAAACGAACCGTCTTTGTAGCCGTTTATTTTTTCAAAAATCAGTCCCAACACCGAAGCATTGATGAGGCTTTTGTTTTCTTCCTGAATGCTTTCTTCCCCATCGCTGGCAAAATCATACGCATCTAAAAATCGGAATAGGTATTCTAGCGTATGTAAGTTTCCTTTTTCAGATTGACCTTTGCCGTCCTTGAGTTTGGTTTTACTAAAAACGGGAATTTCTCTTCGGTTGTCCAATTCGGTAATAAACAAACCTTTCTGCTCGTGGTCGGTAGGCTCAAACAAAGACGAATTGAGGTAAGGTACATCGGCGTATTTTTCCTGCACCCGCGGATGACGTTCGCTTTGTTTTTTAGCCAAGACTTGAAAAAACAGCGAATCCAATTCATCGTAATTTTCAATTTTTTCGATGTTTAAAAATGAAAATCGCTTTTTATGGTCAGGAAGTTGTCGGTTATACTGAATCAATTGTGCTTCCAAGAGTTTTAAGAACAAAATTCGGTTGACCCAAGTAATGCATAAATCCAAAGCCAAGTGAAAAATACGTTCTTCGCGCGTATCGCCAAATTGCGAAGGTTTTTTTAGTTGCGAAAGTTTGTCTCGAAAATCGATTTGCTCCATGGCGTTTTCCAATAAGGAACCTTCGTTACGCTCCTTTTCCAGCAACCGCTGAATCAGTTTTTTACTGCCTTTTTTGGTTTCGGTTAAACCGATAATGTGAAGCAATTCGTTATAAAAAGCTTTGTTCAGTTGATTGGAATCGTTGCCAAAACGCTCACCCAGCCAGTGCACAGGCGAAAATAATTTAAAGAGATTATTGAGTTTTCTGTCGGAAAGTTGGTCTAAGTTCATTTCCGAAAAATCCAAGTGCACAAAAGGCAAATCCTGCTGATTGGCTTCAATAAATGGGGAAGCGATTTCTTTATAGAACAATTCGTTGTTGGTAGAATCTTTCTTCCCGTCCCGAAAAGCTTCGTATTCTTTAACCAGTTGTTTGTTTTTGAAAAAATGCGTGTAAAAATCTTCGCCTTTAAACAAAAACCATTCTTTCCCATTGGTGGCAATAAGTTGTTTGATGTTGTTGTTTTGATGGTCCAGTCGTTCACGCAAGTAATACAACAAAAGTTCTTGAGTGGCTTTTTTATTCAGGTTTTGAGGCGTGGGAAATTCAGCTTTATTGCTGAGGCGTTTGGCTTCCATCAGCACACCGATATTGCTTTTGGCATTTTTCCCCAAGTAAATGGCCAAATCAATCCGATCTTTGGTATTGATGTAACGATCTTGGTAAAAAGTAGCTTCAAAAAAGCTTTTTAAATGCGATTTAATGTGTTCTTCGCTTTCGTTGTTTTTGTCTGAAATCTCCACGGATTGCAGGCAATCTTTCAGGGCTTGAATAAAGCTATTGACTTCCTTTCGGTTGGGTTTGAGTTTTCTATAAGCAGGGTTTAAAGCCTGTTGAAGTTTAAGTTGTTGCATTGTTCAATTTCAAGGATGAATGAAATGGTGAAGTTAAGTATTTTTTTTGAAATAGGGAGCTTATGCGTATAACACAAAGAAAAGTGAATCCGCATGAAAAAAGTTCTTTTACTTGAGTTACTAATCTCCCTCCTCGAAGGGGACCTGGGGGGTGTTTTTGGGCGAAAACAAACTTCCTACAACACAGATGTCAGT
>JAIUMH010000112.1 GCA_022565635.1 Flavobacteriaceae bacterium
CTCTTATATCATCGAAGGAATTAAGCTAAGAGAAGATGTGGGTACACCGTAGCTGAGGCAGACAGGCTCGAGTGTCTCGCTTTTTGTGAATTTTCATTGTTAATTCGGAATTTAGCTAGCGAGATATATCGAGAGCTTCGGTGAGGGATAATGTTTAGAATAAACTTTTTCCAAGTCTTATTTGTCCCCATAATGCCCCATTGCTGAAACAATATAAACCGTTACAATATCTTCTTCTACTTTGTAAACCAAACGGTCTTTTTTATTGATTCTTCTACTCCAATAGCCTGTCAGGTTGTGTTTTAGCTGTTCTGGCTTTCCGATGCCTGTGTAGGGATGAAGTTGAAGTTCTTTATAAATTTTGTCAATTTTATTTAAGACCGATTTATTCCCGGATTTTTTATGTTTTTTTAAATCTTGATTGGCAGATTTGGTGATTTCTATTTTATACTTTCCCATATTGAATCTGTTTCAATCAAGAAAGTCTCCCCATCTTCAATTTCCTTTTCAGCTTGCTTAATCTTAGCTACAAATTCTGGGTTGTAAGGGCTTTCAGGTTCTTCTAGCATTTCTACATCTTTTTGTTCTTTGTCCACATGAAAAGCTTTCAAAAAAGCAAGTAAGGCCTTCCCTTTTTCAGAGTTTTCGTTTATTTTTAAAGTTACAGTAGTCATAATATTAAGATGTTATAGTTGCAAATATACAAATTTTTTGGATGATGATGACGTTAGGTGATAGGTGTTGGATGCTGGGTGTTTGATGTTTGTTAGCCTGCCTGACGGCAGGGCAGGTGGTTCGCTTTGGAAAATGTTTGCTATTGTCAACTTAGTTTTAACTAAAACAGCGTTCTTAAAACATCTAAAGATTTTGGTTTTTTAAAGCCTTGTAAATGCACCTCATAATATAAAACCAAAAAATCTATGAATTCGTTACGTTTATCTTTGTTTAGACGAACTAGGCTATGCTCTTCTTTATGAAAAATTTTGAGCAAGCTTACATTGTCTCCAGAAAAACAATAATTACTAGTAGGCTTCAGCTGAAACTCACCTTCTACTAAATTGAAATAAGGAAATTCATCTAAACTAAAATCAGGGTAAAAACCAAGAAATTTTGTCAAACAAAGCATGAAATTAAGATGAAAATTCTGATAATTTTTAGCCTTTTCTAACAAAAGAATCTGTTGTTCTAAAAATTGAAATAAATCTCCATCTTTGTTTTCTTCAATAATTGACTGACTAAGCAACTCGGCTAAAAAATACACCATTGATGCTTTTCCAAAATCTAAATAAAGTTCGTTAAGTACTTGTGCGGGTTTTGCCTCTGTTAAAAATTGAAGGTTTTTGTTTTCTCTATAATTAAAATTTAAATCTAAGATGCTTAATGCTTGAAAATAGGAAGGTCTAAATTTTTTAGACTTAGATTTTCTTATTCCTTTAAGTAGGAAACTACATATTCCAAATTCTTTGGTGTAGGTCTTTACAATCCAATCTGCTTCAGCAAAGTTGATTTTAGAAAGTACAATGGCCTTTGTGGTAGATTGCATTTATCTAATAATCATTAATTTTTTTACATCCGTTTGCTGGCCATCATTGTTAGTTACTAGGATTAAGTAAACCCCAGAGGCAACTGCATATTTTCCAAAAGCAGTTGTATCCCATCTTACGCTTCCTCCTTGGGCACTTCGTTCAAAGACCAAGTTTCCTTCAATATCAGTTATTTTTACATTGGCATTTTGACTGAGACCGTCTATGGTTACTTGACCAGAATAAGTAGGTCTAACAGGATTAGGAAAAACGCGTAAGTTGCTTAAATCTTCCTGTGCTTCAGTAATAAAACTTTGGTAGGAGACAAGCCCATTAATGGTACCAAAAAACACTTCTCCGCTTCTTGGGTCAATTTCAACACTGTTCACTGCATTGCTTGGAAGTGGAGAGTTGCTTCTTGTAAAATGGTTAAGCACTTCTTGCCCAGTTGGTGAAACTTGAAAAACCCCAGAGTCTGCAGTAGCAATCCATTTATTGTCTGCTCCATCTGCTTTAATATCGGTAATAGTTTGCCTAAAAAGTAATTGTTGAGCAACACCATCTGTATCGGTTATGATAACAGGAATAATGCTAAGGTTTCCTGTAAAGGCTCCTCCTGGATTGAACATGACTCGCACTCCATCTGTTGTACCAATCCAGAGTCGGTTGCTTACATCTACCTCTAAAGCATTAATGGCTGAGTTGGTGTTTATATTGGTTTGTGGTAAATTAGCACCAGCGGTATTATTAGTAATTTGTCTAGATTGCCCTGTTGAAGACTGATAGGCAAAAATCCCATCTCTATAGCTACCAATAAATATATTGTCTGAATTATCATGGGCTATACTTGCTACACTTACAGAGCTTGCGGCACTTGGCAAGGATAGGCTTTGCATCAATCCGTTTTCATTGATTCTCTTAAGTGGATTGTTGCTTAGTGAATTGATAAAATACAGGCTTCCGTCTCTGGTTATTACACTGCCACCTATTCTGTTATCTAAATTATTAGAACTGGAAGCTGATTCAATTGGACTGTTATCTCCATCCAACTGATTTACAAGTTCAAAATCTTTAAACTCTAGTAAACCATCATAGTAACTACTTACAAAAACAGATTCGTTCTTTTTTGTAGCCTGAACTAAAACCCTTGCATTATTAAACTCCTCTGGATTTAAGTTTCTCCATTGCTCTTCTTTGAGTATACTCATGCCTCTTCTGTTTAAAGGAAAAGGATTAAAAAATTGATCGTATTCCCCAAAAGTTACCCAAAGTTCATCATCTAAAAAATCTAAGTTAAAAACTCTGTTTAAAATGGGTCCAGATGGACTAACTCGTTCAAAATTATCTGAAATGATAGGGGTTTCAAACTGAAGTAAACCTTCATTTTCATCTCCAATGAAAAGTTGATCTTCATATATGCTAAAGCTATTAATTTGCGCTTGATAGTTTTGAACACCAAAAAACAAAAGCGCTTCGTTAAAATTGCTGTCGTACTCAAAAATCATATCTTCAGAAGACACAAAAAGTTTTTCCTCTCCATTTATTTCTAGGACCTCTACATGGGTAACGGTTTTGTCAAACTCATATTCGGTAGAAATAAAGTTAGGGGTTGCTCTTAAAATAGAGCCGTCAAACCTCCTTACAACGTAGGTTTCGTTATTAAAAACAAAAGCGTGAGTAAAAGTGCTAGAAGCTATATTGTCCCAGTTATTAAAATTGATTAGATTGTCATTTAGTAGAGCTGTAAAAACACCTTCGTTAGAAGCGGCCCATATTCTATTATTTCGCACAGCTATTTGGTTAATTTTTACAAAGCTGGCATTATCACCAACATAGTAGGTTGAGTCAAATTCTAATTGACTTAAATTGAATTTTACAATTCCAAAATCCGTAGAAATATATATGATGTTTCCTTGTTCAAGAAAATGATTAATTTGTTTAATATTAGGAGGAATATTAACTCGATTAGGTATTTCAACCAAATTAATAATTTGATTGTTGTTGTCTTTCACCAATTGAATTAAACCGTTTTGGTAACCAATTAGTGTTGTTTTGAAGTTTTTAGAGTAATAAATAGCAGTTATGTTTTCACCAGAAAGTCCATCAATGGGAGTAATTTCTTCGTTTTCATTGGTTGCTATATCATGTCTAAAAATTGAATTAGTTGATGCGGCCGTTAAGGTGTTCCCGTCAGTAGATAAACCAACAATATTTCTGTAGGAAAAATAACCTGTCCAACGTTCGGTTAAATTTTGTGCTGAAAGTGAACTCAGCGCCAATAACCAACTTATAAATAATACAATTAAATTTTTGCTCATATAAAAATAAACTCTATCAAATTGTAAATATTGCATATTATTATTTAATATCCTCATTTTAGCACTCATTATTTATGCGTTTTAAGACTATTCCAGTTTTTAGTGATGGATATATTTCTGTATCACTCAAGTTTGAGACATTGGCTGAATTCTAGCTTTTGTTAATGTATAAGTTTAGGTGTGTATTCTGGTTAGTTTTTTGGTTTTTTCAAGATATATTAAAAAAAAAATACCAAGTGATAAATTCACTTGGTATTCATTAAGGATTGTTTCTCCAAATTAAACTGCACCTTGAGCTAGCATAGCATCAGCTACTTTAACAAAACCAGCAATGTTGGCGCCTTTTACATAATCTATATAACCATTTTCTTCTTTTCCATAGGTTACACATGCGTCATGAATATCTTTCATAATGGTTTTCAATTTATCATCAACTTTTTCAGCAGGCCAGTTAAGGCGTAATGAGTTTTGAGACATTTCTAAACCAGAAGTAGCAACTCCACCAGCATTAGAAGCTTTTCCTGGAGAGAAGAAAATCTTTGCTTTTTTAAAGACCTCAACCGCCTCAGGTGTACAAGGCATGTTAGCTCCTTCGCCTACTAAAATACAACCATTATCGACTAATTTTTTAGCGTCTTCTTCGAGTAATTCATTTTGAGTAGCACAAGGAAGAGCAACATCTGCTTTCTCTCCCCATGGTGTTTTGCCTTCATGATAAACCGCATTAGGATATTGTTCTACGTACTCACTTATTCTTCCTCTACGTTCGTTTTTTAGCTCCATAACAAAAGCTAATTTTTCTTGGTCTATTCCTTCACTGTCATAAATATAACCTCCAGAATCAGACATAGTAACTACTTTGGCTCCAAGTTCAGTGGCTTTTTCTGTTGCATATTGAGCAACATTTCCAGAACCAGATACCAATACAATTTTTCCTTCTAAGTTATCATCTTTGGTTTTTAGCATATTTTCTGCAAAATAAACATTGCCATAACCTGTAGCTTCAGGACGAATTAAAGATCCTCCAAAAGAAATTCCTTTACCGGTTAAAATTCCTGTAAATTCATTTTGAATACGCTTGTACTGTCCAAACATATACCCTACTTCTCTTCCACCAACACCAATATCACCGGCAGGCACATCCGTGTTAGGACCAATGTGTCTGTATAATTCGGTAATAAAGCTCTGGCAAAAACGCATTACTTCATTATCAGACTTTCCTTTAGGGTTAAAATCTGAACCACCTTTTCCTCCGCCCATAGGTAATGTGGTTAGTGAGTTTTTGAAAACTTGTTCAAAAGCTAAGAATTTCAAAATACTTAAATCTACAGATGGGTGAAAACGCAATCCTCCTTTATAAGGCCCAATAGCTGAATTCATCTGAATTCTGTAGCCTTTGTTTACTTGAATATTTCCTTCATCATCAATCCAAGTAACACGAAACATAATTACACGCTCTGGTTCAACCATGCGTTCTAGTAACATTTTGTTTTTATACTTTGGGTTTTCTTCTATAAAAGGAATAATAGTTTCTGCAACCTCATGAACAGCTTGTAAAAATTCAGGTTGGTTGGGGTTGCGCTCAGAAACTTTGTCTAAAAAATTTTTTACGCTAGTAGTCATATTTTTATGCTTAATTATACAATTAGCAAATATACTATTTATTTTTAGAGATTTTATTTTTTTAAGTTGCTATATTCCTTTTTGATTGAGATTTCAATAATTTTAATTTATGAATTGTAATACAAATTGAATTCATTAGTATTTGGCTAGCACAAAGTTTTTAGTCTAAATTTAAACCCAAACCAATATTCCGAGGAAGTTCAAAATCTAATATCGTAAATGTAGTTTTTTTTCTAAAAAACAAATATTAATGAGAAATCGAAAAAAAGTCACGATTTTGTTTATATATTTGCTCTTTAGATAATTAGTGTTTATGAAATTAAAATCTATTAGGTTAGTCTTTATAGTTTTAAGTGTTTTTTCTTTTGCAGAGACACAAGCCCAAGAATTTCATGAAATTGGTTTTGGAGCTGGACCAGTTTCATTTAGAGGTGATTGGGGTGAACGACGTGACACAAGAACAAATTTAGGAAATACAGGTTTTGGTATTAGCGCTGTGCATCATATTAATTTTGCCTATAACAGAAATTACAACCGCTACTTTAACAGGCATTTTAAAATGCGTAACCAAATTACCTTTCATCAAACAACTCTAAATCATTATGGAAGGTGGCAACGTGGTGAAGATGGTTCCCCAGGAAACCCAACTCCTTCTCAAAAATTGAGAGAGATGGATGGAAGAGCCACAGTTATTGAACTAGGTACTGGTTTAGATTGGTATTGGAAAGAAATCCGTGATTATGAAAGAAGACTTAAAGTGTTCAATCCCTATGGCGGTGTTGGACTGAACTTGGTTTATTTTAACCCACGTGTTAGAACATCCCTTCCAGGAAACATCGGCTCTGTTGACAATACTTTTCCTACTTTTTTACCTGAAAACTCTGGAGACAGGGAAAGAATATCTAATGACGCTGACTTAACACTTTCCTTAAATTTTCAAGCAGGTACAAGATATAGAATTACTGATGAGGTAGATTTATTTATGGAAGCTAGATGGCATTTTTTTATGTCTGATTTTGTTGATGGCCTTGACCCAAGAGGCTCACAAAACAAGTCTAATGATTGGATGTTTATGCTAAACTTTGGTTTCACGGTATATTTAGATTAGAAAAAGAGATATTGATACAAAACAGGAGATGAAATTCATCTCCTGTTTTTTTTATTCTCTTAACGCTTGCTCAAGGTCTTTAATTAAATCTTCTTTATCTTCAATACCTATACTCAAACGTATTAATGAATCTTCTATGCCTATTTTATCACGTTCTTCTTTAGGAACACTTGCGTGTGTCATACTCACAGGATGACCGGCTAAGGACTCTACTCCGCCTAAGGATTCAGCCAAAGTGAAAATCTTCAGTTTTTCAACAAATGCTAAAGCTTGCTTAACAGAATTCCCTTTAGTAGTGAACGAAACCATGCCCCCAAAATCTTTCATTTGAGTTTTTGCTACTTTATGATTTGGATGTTCTTCAAAACCCGGCCAATACACCTTTTCTACTTGAGGATGTGTTTTTAGAAAATGAGCTACTGCTTTTCCATTTTCAGAGTGACGTTGCATTCTTAAATGTAAAGTTTTTATTCCGCGTAAAACTAAAAAGCAATCCATAGGGCCAGCAATAGCACCACTAGCATTTTGTATAAAATAAAGACGTTCAGCAAGCTCTTGATTATTAATTACAATACTCCCCATAACTACATCACTATGTCCTCCTAAGTATTTGGTGGCTGAATGCATGACTATATCTGCTCCTAAATCTAACGGGCGCTGTAAATAGGCCGTAGCAAACGTATTGTCTACCGCTAGTTTAATTTGATTTCGCTTCGCAATATTACTAACTTCTTTAATATCAATAATATTCATCATGGGGTTGGTGGGTGTTTCAACCCATATAAGTTTTGTTTTAGGTGTGATGTATGCTTCAATTTCAGAAGCTTTTTCCATGTTAATAAATTTAAATTTTAACCCGTAATTTTCAAATATTTTGGTGAAAAGCCGGTAACTACCACCATATAAATTGTTGGTAGAAATAACTTCATCTCCTGTTTTTAATAGTTTTAAAATTGCATCAATAGCGGCTAAACCAGAGCTAAATGTCAATCCAAAACGCCCATTTTCAATACTTGCTAAAGAATTTTCTAAGGCTGTTCTTGTTGGGTTTGCAGTCCTAGAGTATGCATAACCTTTGTGTTTTCCTGGAGAGGTCTGGGTAAAAGTGGTGGTTTGATAAATGGGAGGCATAACTGAACCGTACCCCGGATCTATGTTTTCTTGCCCGCCATGAATAACTTTTGTATTGAATTGCATAAATTTCATTTTGTTTTATAACTAAATATACTACAATATATTTAAAAAGTAATCTATGTTTTCCTCTTTAACAACCCGAAAAATATATTTTAATTTTTATCTACAATTTTCTATTCTAGAAAGTTTATTTTTGCTGAAAAGTAGTTGCTAACATGAGTATTAAGAATCAATTTTATAATTATATCCTTCAGCTTCAGGATGAAATCACTTCAAAATTAGAAGAAATTGATGGAAAAGCTAAGTTTCATCAAGATACATGGAAAAGAGAAGAAGGTGGTGGTGGAAGAACTCGAGTAATTGAAAATGGTCAAGTTTTTGAAAAAGGAGGAGTAAATATTTCGGCTGTGCATGGTGAACTTCCTGCTTCAATGCAAAATTATTTCAATGTAAAAGATTGTGATTTTTTTGCTTGTGGATTGAGTTTGGTTTTGCATCCAATAAATCCTATGGTGCCTACTGTTCATGCTAATTGGCGCTACTTTGAAATGTATGATCAATCAGGAAAAATCATTGACCAATGGTTTGGTGGCGGACAAGATTTAACGCCTTACTATCTTTTTGAAGAAGATGCTAAACACTTTCATCAGGTTTGTAAAAATGCTTGTGACCAACATGGAAAGAAGTTGTATCCTAATTACAAAAAAAGATGCGATGAATATTTTTGGAACAGTCACAGAGCTGAAGCCAGGGGAGTAGGTGGTTTGTTTTTTGATTACCTAAAAACTACCGAAAATAAATCTATTGAAGATTGGTTCAATTTTGTTACCGAAGTAGGTGACTCTTTTCTTGATGCATACGTGCCAATTGTAGAGAAACGAAAAGAATTGTCGTACACAAATGAGCATAGAAATTGGCAAGAAATTAGAAGAGGACGTTATGTAGAATTTAACCTAGTACATGATAAAGGAACTTTGTTTGGCTTGAAAACCAATGGCCGAATTGAAAGTATACTAATGAGTTTACCTCCTCACGTTCAATGGAAATACAATCATCATCCCTCCCCAAATTCTGAAGAAGAAAAATTAATTCAAGTATTAAAACAGCCTAAAGACTGGCTTAACTAAAAACAAAAATCATGTTTCCACATACAAGACACCGAAG
>JAIUMH010000113.1 GCA_022565635.1 Flavobacteriaceae bacterium
AGGAACGCCTTTAAGTTTTGCATATGAAGTTGTAAGCTTTACAGAAAGGAATGAACCAGGAACATTTAATGCAAATTTGATTATAGCAAGAAAACAAATGCACATATATAGGCATTTTGAAACACCACTTATAACCTTTAGGCCAGTAAAAAGGTTAAATGACCATTTGCCTGATATGTCATTTGCTGATTTCTTGGAAGAAATCATGGTACAATTTACTCTTAAACGCAAGGTAGACTTTATTAATAGGATAATTTACTTGGATTACTCAACACAAGAATTAGCAAACAAACCTATTCCTTTAAAAGCGAAAACATTACTATCAACGAAAACTGTACGTTTAGAAAAAGCTCGAAAGATAGCGTACAGTTACAATTACAAGGATGAGGAAGATGGCAATTCGCGAGGGTTTGATGAGGTATACAGGAATATTCCTGTCATTTTACAAAACAAGATTGAGTATCGCTCAGAGATTCTTGAAGATTCAGTTGATGAGGAAATCGTGTTGAACACACATCCACTTTATACTGTGAACTCAATATTTGTAGCTTGGCGAGAACGTGGAGTATCTGGGCCATTAGAAGTGAATGGGCGCATATCGCCTATTAGGTTAGGGTATTTTGCCGGTAAAAGATCAAATGGTAGGCCTTATGCCAGGAATGAATATGGCGCTCATTCATTGGTGCCAAAATCAGAAAGCACCAGTTGGGCTTATAAAAAGCTGCTTTGGGAAATAGCATCAAATCAAGATCCACGCGTTTACGTTTATTCCTTAATACTTGACTTGTCAGATTTTGACCAGTTAGATATTGATACTGTAATAAGCAATGACAACAGCAAATACATCATTGATGAAGTAGAAGGTGATGTAGAGCAAAATGGCGAAATCGAAGCAACCTTTACATTAAAGCGAATCTAGCAGCTTTATTTGTTCACTTCTTCTGTTATCAAGTATATGCACATACCGCATCGTTTCACGAATATTGCTGTGAAGTAAAAGCTGCTGAAGCACTTCAACCTTACCCCCTACTTCGAGAAACAAAGTGGCAAATGTGTGTCTGCTCACATGAAAGGTCAATTTAAAAGGAATGCCACATGCTTTTTGAATTTCCTTCAGGTACCTATTGCAGACTTGATTTTGATAAACTTTGTTGAACACATCTCCCTTTTCATTGACATATTGAAGAGCTTTCTGTGGCAGCTCTGTGCGCAGCATTTTATTGTACTTCTGAGTTTTTACTGGGACATATACTAGAGTATTGTCAATGAAATTATTGCGGTTTAACACAGCAATATCCGAATATCGACATCCGGTATAACAGGCAAAAAGAAAAAATTGCAACACATTACGATGTGTTTGAGGCACAAACTCACTATCATAGTAGCGTTCAATTTTCTTAAGCAATTCAATACTCAGATAGTTTATTTCACAATCTACATCCGGTGTATCAATTTTCTTTAAGTCTAATGGAAAATCTATTCCGCTGCTCCTTGCATAGTTCAAGTACGTTTTTATCGTTCGAAGATTACTAATGATAGTATGTCTTTTGTTTTTGTAGTGAACCTTAAGGAATCCGGTAAACTGCTCAATAAATACTTCGTCGATTTCAGAGAAATAGATTTGTTCTTTGAATTTGCGAAGTTTAGCGAGTTTCGATTTATGATGTCTAAAGGTCCCTGGAGCTAGGCTTTTCTTTCTTCGTTCAACCATCTCTTCCATGAACTTGCAAAAGTCAATTGAAGCAGAAGGGTTTTTAAATTCCTCGCTCAATTTTTCAGGCGTAAGAATCAATCCTTTCAATCGATACTTAACGATGATCTCGTGTAGCTGCTTTTTCAGTTCCTCGAGCATAAGGTTGTAATCGTTGTGATTCTTGCACCTTTTTCTGATACGTTCTTTAGCCTCATCAAAGTGAGCTGGCAATACATATATATGTGTTGGCAGCCTCACCCTTTTCTTATTGTAGAACACCTGCAGATACAGATGAGCAGTGCCATCTTTTTTAAGGTAATCTTTCTTGATCACCACTTTGGATGTATACGTCCCAGTCAAAATATTATGGGACGTATTTGGGACTTGAAATCCGGAAAAACTAAGATTGTGCATTTTGCTTCAGTTTTTAGATGTTTACTAAAAAGCTGAAAACAAGCGACAAAGGGTATATACATACCCTTTGAAATGATGGTTTGTGATCGCGACAGGATTCGAACCTGTGACCGTCTGCTTAGAAGGCAGATGCTCTATCCAACTGAGCTACGCGACCGTTTGCTATTTCATCTTCTCAATTCGAAACTGTGACCATCCCGACTTGATGGTCGGGATGCTCTATCCAACTGAGCTACGCGAACGTTTTGCGGTTGCAAAGATAATACTTCCTTTTATTTTACCAAGTAATTATTGAGATAAAAATAAGTATTTGCAAAAAAAAATGTCCCACATTATGGGACATTTTGATTTTCAATTAGTTCAGTCAAAAACTTACTTCATATTTTTCATTCCATCTTCAATCATACCAAAAAACTGGTCTAATTTAGGAAGCACAACTATTCTTGTTCTTCTATTTTTAGCCTTGCCTTCTCTAGTATCATTTGATGCAACAGGCATATATTCACTTCTTCCTGCGGCTGTCATTCGTTCGGGTGATACATTGAATTCATTTTGAAGAATACGTACCACTGAAGTAGCTCTCTTCACACTTAAATCCCAATTATCTGTAATCACTTCTCTTGAAATTGGATCAGTGTCTGTGTGACCCTCAACCATAAATTCAAAATCTTTTTTATCATTCACTACCTGGGCAACTTTCTCTAAAACTTTTCTAGCTTCTTTCGTTACTTCATACTTACCGCTTCCAAATAATAACTTATCTGAAATAGATACAAAAACAACTCCTTTTTCTACATTAATTTCTATATCCTCATCATTAACATTATCTAAGGCACCTTTTAAACTAGTCACCAAAGCTAAAGTGACACTATCTTTTTTTGTAATAGCATCTTGCATTGTTTTAATCTGTAAGTCTTTTTCTTTCATACTTTCTAAAGACTTGGTCAAATTTGCAGCACCTTGCTTTGATATTGTTACAATATCACTTTGTGTATTCAATAAAGCAGCATTTGTGTTTTCTAAAGTTTTAACTTGTCTTTCAAAACCTTCTTTCAAGTTTTTCTTCTCTTCCTCACAAAGATTTAGTTGCATATTAGCTGCTTTTAAATCATTTTGTGTGGTCTGGTAATCATCGTTGAGTTCATTAAATTTCTTTTTAGAAACACATGACGATGCTAAAATTGCTAAAACACTTAATAAAGCAAATCCTTTTTTCATCTTCTTTTTTATTTATAAAATTGAATTGCAAAAATATATCCTTTATCTAAGACAACAACAGATTAACAAGTTTTTATAGATAAAATATTCAACTGATGTTTTAATCAGATTTTAATTTTGTTTTTTTCTCATCTTAATCTATGTAGTTTTAATTTGTGCTGATTTAAAAACAATCGAAATGAATGCTAAAACACTTATTGTTTTATTAGTTAGTGCTTGTATTTTCAATACGATAAAGGCTCAAGAATTGAAAGATATTGATTCGATAGATGTGGATACAATTACCAAAAAGCAACGTAAAAAGCTAGTTGACTCCTTAACTTACGAAACAGCGTCTGGATTACCAATAGCCGCATCAAAAATTTATTTCACAGATTCAAAATTTACAATTTCTGGTTTTTTTGAATCAAATTTTATTAATTATAGAGGTTCTAAGAATACTGATTCTGGAGATTTAGAGCTTTACCAAACCAATTTACAAAGGTTTGTCACTTATGCGGCCTATAAACCAAAAGATTGGTTGGTAATCTATGCTGAAATTTTTGCTGAGTTTGTAAATGATGGGACCAATGAAAGTGAATGGGAATATTTACCTGAATTTTTTCTGGATTTTTTAATTTCTAAAGAATTTAATGTGCGTGTAGGAACGCACCAACCTCAGATTGGTTATATTAATAACAATGATGAGCCAATCATGTTTTACTCCGTAAATAGACCTGAAGTAGAGCGACTAATAATTCCGTCTCAGTGGATTGACTTAGGATTAATGACTTATGGTAATATTGGAAACGATTTTAAATGGTCATTTTCTGCATACCAAGGTCTGGATGCAACTAACTTAAATGGAGCTACCTGGATAAGAGGTGGTAGAGAAGATGTTCTTCGTTTTAATCTAAGCAATATAGTTTTAAATTCTAGCCTAAAATATACCGGTCTTAAAAATACTGAAATCGGTCTTAATGGCCTATATACAAAACTGGGTAATGAGGAAAAAATTAGAGATTCATTTGGAAATGAACGTAAGATTGACGCTTCTACTTACCTCCTATCCAGCTATATAAGACACGAAATTGGGGATTGGTCATTCATGGGCTTAGCTTCCTATGGCGAAACAAGAGGTACACAGGATTTGTTTGAATTAACCTCAACTAATCAATCTAATGGTGAAATTTTAGGAAATAAGGTTTTTGGTTATTATGCTGAAATTGGCTATGACATCTTGCCTGTCCTAGGATTAAACAACAGAAAATCTAATAATAAAAGTGATAATTTTTTGATAAAAGCTAACGAAATGAAACTTCCGCTCTTTGTGAGGTATGAACGATTAGACACTCATGCAGGAGTGAGTAGTGTATTTAATAATAGTGACCTCTTAAGATCAGATTTAAATGTGGTGACTATTGGTGCTAATTTTAATCCAAGAAGAAGTATAGTAATAAAGGCAAATTATCAGATAAGAGATAATGACCAACCTTTGTTTACTGGAGATTTTGAAGGAAATAGATTTGAATTAGGTATTGGTTTTATCTTTTAAGCTTAGATTTCAACTTCCACCTTATTAGAAAAAAGTTGAAATCTAAACTCAAAAAATTTAACTCACTTCTTGAAGTTTTTGGGAATCAACTTCACTCGCTTCATTTAAATACTCTAATTCTTTTAAAATTTCTTCTGGTAATTCAAATTTTTCATAATTCAATAAAGTGTCTTGAATAAAACCTTTTTCATCAATATCAACTCGATAAAGATTTCCATTAACACCATCTTCTATAATATCATATTTTTCCTGTCGTAAAATTTCATTTACAAATGCAGGTGTCGTGTTGTTATGTCCAACTACAACAACATTCTTACCATAGGTGTTTTGCCAAAATTCTTTAGAGAATAACGAATCTGCTTTAGGTTCATAAACAGTAGGTTCTCCTTTATAATGGTGTAAAACAGGAATAAGTGTTTGGTAGTTTCTGGTGAATTTTGTGGTATAAAAAGAATTAAGCTCCTTATCTTTAAAGAACTCTCCCCAATAATTCGCTCGTTTAATCCCTTTAAAGGTAAGCTGAGGATTTTCTTCAACATTTACATCCTTTTCTGCATGTCTGATGAAATAATAAGTGGTAGGTTTGTATTCATCAACTCCATCTGGAGCGTCAAAATTCACATAACCTTCAGGCTTTTCGTTAGAACCACAAGCTAAAATTAAGCACAGCATTAAAAACAAACTTATTTTTTTCATCTTCTATCTAAATTTTATAAATGTGTTCAAATGTATTAAAGTAAATTGACTTCAACAAAATATATAAACTATATAAAGAAGTGTTTTACTTATCCTTTAAATCAGTTTGTTGTGCCTGATTTTCAAATTTTGAAGCAGCATGATGAAAACCTTGTTCCCACCAACTGCTCATTAATTGTTTGTCAAAAATTAACGAGTTTTCTGTGAGCTTTGTAGGCGTATAATACAAATTCAAGACAACATCACCTTGAATAGCTGCTAATTTCCCCTCTCTAATGTCATGACGCTCTACCTGATCTAACATAAATCCGTATAAATTTAGCATCAATGCAAATGGATTTTTCCCTAAAACTTTTTCATGTTTAGGTGCCTCTGCTTCTAATATAATTACATCAATATCTTTAGCACCACGACGAATAGCTTCAGTAATAGGGACCATACTTCCTAAGCCACCATCAGCATACTCACATCCATGTTTAGTCACCAAACTCATAAATGGAACTAAATTGCATGAAATCCAAATCCAGTCCAAAAATTCTTTATACTCAAATTCTTCAATAGATTTATATTCAATTTTGTTTTGAGTTAAATTAGAAACGGTCACTATAACTTCCTTTCCTGAGTTTTTTAATTTTAAGAAATCTTGGTAACTCAAATTTCTCTCAATGGTTCGCCTTAAGTTTTTAGATTCACCAAAAGTTCTTCGCTTTTTAATAAATTGAATTAGCGTATTTAAAAAGTTGATAGAAACAAACTCACGACCTTCCTTTTTTCTTCTTACAAATGGACTTGTACTAAAAATTTGACGATGATTTACATTGGTGTAAATTTGTTTTATTCGACTGATTTCACCCAAGGCTAAATGAGGGATAAGTAAGCTTCCCGTTGAAGAACCTATAAAAATATCATACTTGTGTTTTTGAACGCTCATTAAGTATTCTGCCACGCCACCAGCAAAGGCACCTTTGCTTCCTCCACCAGATATAACAAGCGCTTTCTTCATACTTAAATTTTACTCAAAGATAAAAAATTGAACAAGGAAAACTTATAAAATTATTCATTCATCAAAGTTTTTAAATAATCACGTTCTCTAACCACTAATTCGTCTTTCAAATCGTCTATATTTAATTCATGTTCTCTATTTTTCAGCAACTCTTTAAGCAATGAGCGAGAAAATTGAGCATAACGCCATTTAAAATGAAAGCAAGAAGTTATTAAGTCTTTGTAATTATTTGTAGTGAAGGTGTCTAATTGATATAAATAATTAAAAGCATTTTCACGAACTTCAACAGGGTATTTTTTATTGGTATAACCAGTCAGTTCTTCAAAATAAGGTGAAGTGTTATAAGGTTCAAAATCTTGAGTGGCAAGCGCCAACATTAACCAAAGCATTCTAAATTCACAATTGTATAAACCATAGATTCCTTTGGTTTTTTCTAAATAAACGCTTCTATTGGAGGGCACATTTCCCCACAGATGAAGCAATGCTTGTTCTTGAGTAATGTAAGACTCATCTTCCAATAAACTTTCATACTTTTCCAAAAGTTGATTAGGGATTTTGTTTACTGTGTTAGCAATGGCTTGTCGTACACGCCAACTTTTTGAAGAAAAAGCTTTCATATATAAACGAATAGCTTCAGGACTTTCTTGATTTTGAAGTTGAGCCACCGCTTCCGAAGCGTGAAAATCATCTACAGGATAAGTAAGGAAGCGACTTAAATGGTCTTTTTTAGTAGGTAAATCTGTTTCACGAAGCGAAATTAATTCCAATAATGGAGGTATAAAAATCGATTTTCTTAATGATTTTAAAGCTTGATCTGCTGGAAAAGCCACTTGACGCAACCAATCTAATCGGTATTCTGTCAAATCAACTTGGCTTTCTTCTTCTACTTCCCTCAAAAAATCTTCTGTCGTTACATTTTGATAAGCATATTTTTCTAAGTAATTTTTCACTGCTTGATTAAAGTTAGTTGGCCCTACCTTCTCTTTCAAAATATGCAAGGCCCAAGCTCCTTTTTGGTAATAAGTTAAACTACTAGCATTCGATTTTAAAAGCGCTTCTCCTTTTCCATTGTCACTTTCAGCTTTTAAGGTTTCCGCCCATTGATAGAGCTGAAAATAAAAATATTCTTCTCCAAAAATCTCGCGTTCAGCTAATAAGGCATAATACGTAGCAAAGCCTTCATGCAACCAATGATGCTTACTTTCAGTAGCAGTGACCAAATTTCCAAACCAATGATGCGCCAATTCATGAGCATTTACATTCACGTAATTCAAATCTTTAAAACCAATCGAATCAGTGATAAATTGTTCTGAAAAAATAGTTAAACCTGTGTTTTCCATCCCGGCATAAAGAAAATCTTTAACGGCTACTTGCTTAAAATCTTCCCAAGGATAGGCAACACCTATTTCGTCTTCTAAGAAATCAAATATTTGTTGGGTATGACGATAGGTGGGCTCAAAATTTTCTCTGTATTTTTTACTTAAAAAAAGCTGAATAGGAACACCTGAGCTACTTTCTATTTCTTCGGAAATAAAATCGCCCATGGCCAAAGCTAATAAATAAGAAGACATGGGCTTTTTCATAGTATATTCCCATTGGGTACGTTCTTCAGTTGAAGTTTTATTCGATAAAACACCATTGGATAAAACATAGTAATCTGTAGGAGCTTCAATGCTTAAATTAAAGATCATTTTTTCATTTTGATCATCTATAGATGGAAACCAATGTGAGGTGTATTTGCCTTGTCCCTGTGTCCAAACCTGTCCAACTTTAGCTTTTTTAGTAGG
Organism: Flavobacteriaceae bacterium; assembly: GCA_022565635.1. Lineage (GTDB taxonomy): Bacteria > Bacteroidota > Bacteroidia > Flavobacteriales > Flavobacteriaceae > Psychroflexus. The sequence goes on from JAIUMH010000113.1 coordinate 8,346, forward strand.
CACAAAATAAAGGGCTTGTCTTGGCTCAACTACTTTATAATTGAGACACAAATCATAAGTCTTCCCTTTTTGAAAATCACCTATAAAATAAGCTTTTTCATCAGAATGGCTTAATTTATACGTTGAATCTTCAGCTTGGCATGAACTAATTTCCATGGCTATAGCATCAAGAAAAACAGTATCTGTGGGTTGCAAAATTTCGACTTGGTAAGTTACTTTTCCGCTTATGCTCTTTTCTGAAATAGATACAGATAGGTCAGCATCTGCTTGAATAAAATCAACCACCGAAGTTTGTTGAGCAAAAGTAGTTGCAAAAGTCAATAAAGTGGTAAAAAAACAAATGATTAACTTCATGCTTATTCATCAAATTG
>JAIUMH010000114.1 GCA_022565635.1 Flavobacteriaceae bacterium
AAATAATACTACGCAGGTTAAAATAAGAAGGTGGGGTAGTGGGAATATTTCGCTTTTTTTTCATGGTTTTAAAATTTGCATAAAAGCTAAAATGCGCTTTTAATACTGCCCAAAAATAAGATGGTTTTAATTGCAATAAAAAGTAAATGGCCGCCAATCCATCAAGCATTAGTCGCAATACTATATTGAAGTATATATTCCTTGAAGGAGCGTTTTTTACTAAATTGTAAAGTGAATTTCTAAAGTTTAAAAATGTTTTTTTGGGACTTAAATTATCTAAAGTTCCTCCTCCTAAATGAAAAACTTCTGCCCTTGGTGTGTAATAAATCAAGAAAGCAGCATTTTTCATTCGCCAGCATAAATCAATTTCTTCCATGTGTGCAAAATAGTCTTCATCAAATCCGCCAAGCTTTTCAAAAACCGACTTTTTCAAAGCGATGCATGCTCCAGAAGCCCAAAAAATTTCTTCTTCTTGTTCGTATTGTCCTTGGTCTTTTTCAACTTGGTTAAACATTCTACCTCGGCAATAAGGATAGGCAAAATAATCAACTAAGCCACCCGCAGCTCCTGCGTATTCAAAATATTCTGGTTTTTTATAATCTTTAATTTTAGGTTGAACCGCGGCTATTTTTTCATTATTCTTTAAAACTTCAACTAAAGGTAAAATCCAATTTTCAGAAACTTCAACGTCGTTGTTTAATAGCACACAGAAGTCTTCTTCTACTTCTTTTAGCGCTTGGTTATAGCCCCCTGCATATCCATAATTTTTGGCTAAATTAATAATTTTTACCTGCGGAAAGTTTTCAATTGTCCAGGTGGTAGATGCGTCTGTTGAAGCATTATCTGCCAAATAGATTTTAGCCGAAGATGAATATTTTACAACAGAAGGTAAAAATTCTTTTAATAGATTTAGACCATTCCAATTTAAAATGACCACAGCTGTGTTTATCATTTACTTAAAATTTGGGAGTTCTGATAAAAAGTCGTATTTCTTTTCCACTTGATTCATACTACAAAAATAGTGATTTAATCCGTTGGTAATCATTAAATACTTGGCATCTAATTGCATATTGTATCGTGCAATTTGGTCAAAAGTAGTTTGTGTTATTTTTACTGATGGAGATTTACACTCTACTATCAAATTCATTTCTCCACTTGCTTCAAAAGCTACAATGTCGTAGCGTTTAGTTATGCCGTTGATTACAATTTTTCTTTCTTCGCTTAAAAGTGAAAGCGGATAAGCCTTTTCTTTGCTCAAAAAATGCACACAATGTTGACGTACCCATTCTTCTGGAGTGAGAATTAAAAATTTTTTGCGCAAAACAGAGAATATAGCTGTTTTATTTTCTCTATTTTTGAACCTGAATTCGTAGTTCGGGAAATTGAGTTGATACATTGAATTTTCCGCTATTTTTTTGACAAATATAATGGTTCTCTTATGAAGAAAGCAGCTCAACTACTAAATGATTTAAAACAGAAAAAATACGCTCCTATTTATTTTTTGGTGGGAGAGCAAGAAACTTTTTTTGTTGATCAAATTTCTAAGTATATTGAGGATAATGTGCTTTCTGAAGAAGAGAAAGGATTTAACCAAACAATTTTGTACGGTAGAGACGTGAGCATGGCAGAAGTTATTGAAGCCGCTAAGCGTTACCCAATGATGGCCGAATACCAAGTAATAATTGTAAGAGAAGCCCAGGATTTAGCCAGGCAAATAGATCAATTAGAGGCTTACGCTAAACAACCCCAACACTCTACAATTTTGGTTTTTAATTATAAATACAAAAAACCAGATGGTAGAAAAAAAGGAATAAAAGCCGTTAAAAAAGGAGGGGTTTATTACGAAACTGCTAGGATTTATGAAAATCAGGTTCCTGATTGGATTGTTCAAACCTTAGCACAACATCAATACAGTATAGACCCAAAGGGAAGCTCTATGTTGGTAGAGTTTTTAGGGAGCAATCTTTCTAAAATATACAAAGAATTAGAAAAATTAATGCAAATTCTTCCGCAAGGTAGCCGCATTACTCCTGAAGCCATTGAAGAAAATATTGGTATTAGCAAAGACTTTAATAATTTTGAGTTGACCAATGCAATAGGTGTTAAAGATGAAGTAAAAGCCTTTAGGATTATCAATTATTTTGTTCAAAACCCTAAGAATAATCCCTTACCCTTTACTGTAGGAGTTTTGTTTAGCTATTTTGAAAAATTGCTAATTTTTCATTCTTTGAAAGATAAATCTAACACAAATGTAGCTAAACAATTAGGCGTACATCCTTTTTTTACCAAAGATTACTTTACGGCAGGTAAAAATTATCCGCTTAAAAAAGTAAGTCAGGCAATTGCTTTATTACGAGATTTAGATGTAAAATCAAAAGGAGTTGATGCCGGAAGTATTCCAGATGGTGATTTACTCAAGTCTTTTTTGGTACAAGTAATGAGAGGCTAGTTGTTTGCTAAGGTTAATTTTTTAATCTAGTATAAAGGGTATAAAAACCTTGAAGCTAGTACCTACATTTTTGGTGGATTTAACATGAATTTGTCCTTGATGTAAATTGATTATCTTTTGAGTTAAATGAAGTCCAATACCATGGCCATGTGAATAATCTTTATTTTTTCCTCTAAAAAATGGTCTAAAAATTTGATTGATGTCATTTTTTGATATGCCAATTCCGTTATCCCAGAAATTTAGAATTATTCCTTTGTTATTTATGGCAATGCTTACATAGCTTTCATGATCTTCAGAAAATTTACAGGCATTTTCAATTAGATTAGAAAATGCAACTTTAAGTAAATACTCGTTTCCATTTACACTCATCTGAAAATCATCATCAAATTCTTGTTCAAATTCTATTTGAATCTTATAATTTTTATTAATCGATTTAATTTGTTTGATAGCATCCATTAAAACTTCATCAACTCTTACTTTTTTAAAATGAATTTCGGATGGGTCATAGCTGGCTTTTGCTAAATCTAATAAAGAATTGGCTAGTTTTGCTAATTTATTTGCATCTTTTAATGCATCATTTATAGCCTTTTGATAGGTTTTAATGTTCCTTTCCTTTGAAGCGGTAATTTCTAATTCTGATATAATAGCGGCCAAAGGAGTTCTAAGTTCATGCGAAATATTAGAAACAAATTGTTTTTGCGTTTCAAAGGAATTTTCTAATCGATCTAGCATCTTGTTGAAAGAATCTGCTAATTCATTTAATTCGTCTTTATTATCGCTAACTTTTAATCTTAAATGAAGGCTTGCCGCTGTAATTTTTCTAATCTGATTATTCATATTAAAAATTGGAGATAGCGCCTGCCTACTAAAGAATATTCCAATTAAAAATACAAGAATAACAGAAGATAAGAGGGCTATTGTTAGGGTGGTTAATAAACTAGAAAGTTTATTGTACCCATACTCATCATAACCTGCTGCGGTAATTAAGAACTTTTTATTATTGTAGGTGTACTTGAGTCCAACTACCTGCCAATCATCTATGTAAAATTGTATGATTCCATTTTCTAAAATGCTTTCTAGCATTTCATCATTTTCTTTTACCACATCGGTTTTTACATCATCGTGATATAAAAGCACAAAATCTTCGCTATAAATGGCGGCTTCAACTTCATTGATTAATTCTCTGTTTTGCTTGTAAATTTCCTGAAGTGTTTTTTCTTCTACTTGTGCGTCAAGAAATAGGTTGGCTTTAGTTAGCGCTTCATTATATAATAAGTTGTAAAATTCGTTTTCTCTATTTTCTGCAGAGGAAAAGTAAATAACTAAGGCAAAACTCAAGAGTAAACCTCCAGTAATGGCGGTAAAAAGTAAGGTGATTCTTGCTTTTATACTAAGCATAATTTTATTTTTTCATGACAAAACCCATTCCTGTTTTAGTATGAATCAATTTTTGATCAAAGTTTTTATCTATTTTTTTTCGTAAATAATTAATGTAAACATCAATAAAATTTGTACCTGTGTCAAAACTCATTTCCCAAACATTTTCAGAAATCTCTTCTCTTGAAAGCACGCGCTCTGGATTTTCTAGCATAAACTTTAAAAGTTTAAACTCTTTAGGCGTTAAGTTAATATCTATCCCGTTTCTCTTTACTAATTTGGTGTGCAGATTCATTTCCAAATCGGCAAATTTTAAAATGATTTTATGCGCTTGATTTTTGTAGGGTTTACGTTTTAAAAGCGCATTTATTCGTGCAATAAGCTCACGCATTTCAAAAGGTTTTACCAAATAATCATCTGCTCCGGCATCAAATCCTTCTACTTTGTCATCGGTAGTTCCTAATGCTGTTAGCATAATTATAGGTAGGCTTGGATTTTTTGTCTTGATGCGTCTACAAAATTCTATTCCATCAATTTTTGGTAAGATGATATCGGTGACTATTAAATCAAATTGATTGGAATTAAATAATCGTTCAGCCGATTTTCCATCATAAGCTAAATGAATATCAAAACCAGCTTCAGAAAGCCCTCTTTGTAAAAGCTCTGAAACTCTTAAGTCATCTTCAACAATTAGTATTTTCATTTTTTTTGTATTAAAAGCAACTTCTTCTCCTCGCGTTTAGCTGGCAAAGTTAACTTATTTCAACTTTGACCTTAATTTGAATTTGATTAGAAAGCTATTAAAGCAGCTTATTTCTTATTTTTTCTTATTTTTAGTACAATCCATTTTTCAAATTCTACAATAATAAAAACAGTTAAGCCAATAATAAATGGATAAATCCAGTATTTCCAATCAATTGGCGCGGTATCAAATAATTCGTTCATAAAAGGAACATAAACAAAAATGAGTTGTAGAACGGTTAATAAACCGGCGGCATAAAACACGTATTTATTTTCAAAAAAGCCTTTTCCAACAGCTAATTCATCTATTTTTCTACAATTAAATAAATAGAACAATTGAGCACAAACTAAGGTGTTCACAGCAATGGTTCGGGCTTCTTCTTCAGTAAGACCAACCTGCTCATGCATGTAGTCAAAAATTGAAAGCGTAAAGAAGCCAATAATCACTGATACATAAATGATTTTCCAAAGAAATTCTTTACCTAAGATTGGCGCTTTGGGGTTTCTTGGCGGGCGTTGCATAACATTCTCTTCCATAGGCTCAAAAGAGATGGCTAAAGCTAAAGTTACTGCCGTCACCATATTTACCCATAATATTTGAGCGGCTGTAATGGGCATGGTAATGTTTAAAATAATAGCCGCCATCAATACCAAAGATTCGGCTCCATTGGTAGGTAAAATAAAAAATAAGGCTTTTCTGATGTTGTCATACACCGTTCTCCCTTCTTTAATAGCATTAACAATACTTGCAAAATTATCATCTGCTAGTACCATTTCTGAAGCATCTTTAGTTACTTCTGTGCCTTTAATTCCCATAGCAATTCCAATATTAGCCATTTTTAAGGCTGGCGCATCATTCACTCCGTCACCCGTCATAGCACAGAGTTTCCCTTTCGCTTGAAGCGCTTTTACCAAGCGTAATTTATGTTCTGGAGTAGTTCTTGCGTACACATCGTTTTCTAGTACTACTTCTTGAAGCTCTTCATCATTTAGGTTTTCAATTTCTTGCCCAGTCATTACTTTTTTTCCATCACCAATTCCTATTTCATAAGCAATGGCTTTAGCGGTTACTGCGTGGTCTCCTGTAATCATTTTTACTTGCACACCAGCAGAATTACATTCTTTTATGGCTTGAATCACTTCCTCACGAGGTGGGTCAATAATACCCACAATACCTAAAAAGATAAAATCATTTTCCAGTTGATCAATGCTTAAGTTTTGGTCTGAAGTTGATTTTTTAAATGCAGCCCCTAAAATCCGTTGACCTTGAGAAGCTGCTTCGTCCATTTTTTGATTCCAATAGTCAGCTTTTAAATTTTCTTCACCAGTAGAAGTGAGCTGAAATTTGCATCGTTCCATCACTTTTTCTGGCGCACCCGTCATAAATAAAAAATCCTCTTCCTCAACTTTATTTTTACTGACCATAAATTTATGGTCAGATTCAAAGGGAATGGTATCTAGTCGTTTCGATTTAAATTCTTCCAAACCAGCTTTAAAACTCAAGCTTAAAAGCGCTCCTTCGGTAGGGGCTCCAGAAACATCCCATTGATTGTTCTCTTTTTGCTGCAGCGAAGAATTATTACTCAACCTAAGGCATTGCATAAAGGGGTAAAAAACTTCATCTTTTTGTACGTCAAATTCTTCGTTTTCTTTTAAGATTTTCCCCCTGGGCTCATATCCAGTTCCTTCAACTTGGTAAGTGTTTTCTGAAGTAATTACCTGTCTTGCCGTCATTTCATTTCGGGTTAAGGTACCTGTTTTGTCCGAACAAATTACACTCACAGAACCCAAAGTTTCAACCGAAGGTAACTTCCTTATAATAGCATTTCGTTTTGCCATTTGTTGTACACCAATGGCTAAAGTGATGGTCATAATAGCGGGTAAGCCTTCTGGAATGGCGGCTACTACTAAACCAATTGAAGCTAAAAACAATTCGGCTATTTCATAATCTCTAAAAAAATAACCAAAGGCAAAAAACAACCCTGTAATACCAAGAATAATGAAAGAAAGCACTTTTCCAAAACCTTCAATTTGTTGGAGTAGAGGAGTGGTGATTTCTTCTACTTCACTCATTAAGGTATTAATTTTTCCTATTTCAGTAGAAGATCCCGTTGCCACAACAACGCCGGTACAACTACCTTGCATAATTACCGTGCTGGAAAAAAGCATACCTGTTTGGTCTCCCAATAAAGTATCTTTTTCAACCTTTTTATTGTCTTTTTCTACGGCGGTAGATTCACCTGTCAAAGCCGCTTCTTCAACTTGTAAATTCTTAGATTCAATAATTCTTAAGTCGGCCGGAATCTTATCTCCAGATTTTAACTTTACAATATCTCCAGGAACAAGATTTTCAGCTTCAATTTTTTGTTGTTTTCCATCGCGTATAACAATGGCATTTAAGGAAAGCATATTTTTAATGCTATCTAAAGCTTTTTCTGCTTTTCCTTCTTGAACAAAACCAATTACCGCATTAATAATGACCACCGCAGCAATTACCCAAGTATCAATCCAATGATCCATCAATGCAGTTATAACAGCGGCAACAATGAGGATATATATGAGCGTATTATGAAATTGAAGCAAGAATTTAATCAGGGGATGCTTCTTTTTTCCTTTAGGCATTTGATTAAGCCCATACGCTTCAATTCTTTTTTCTACTTCTGAGGCAGATAGGCCATTTTCTACATCACTTTCTAGCTCTTTTAAAACTTCTTTGTAAGTGTAAGTGTGCCAATTGGTATGGCTAGAGGTATTTGACATAAAATCTATTTTTTGAAATTTAAAAATAACGAATAAAATTTTACTAACACTTGTCATTAATCAGTTTTTGTAAGAATAATTGAAAACAACATTAGTAATAGGATGAACCATTCTAACTCCTAAATATTAATCATAATTTTGGGTGTTGCTTAAAAGGTGGGTTTTCTGCTGAAAAGCAATTTTGAATTTAGTTTATTTTTACAACCTAAGATTTAGTAAAACATAAAACTTGTTAGCATTGATATAATAAGAAAAGTAACTAATGAAATTGGGTAAATAATCATGTAACCAAGTGTTTTGAAAAAACATGAGATTTTTTTTGACGTATAAAACTTTTGAATAGAGCGAAATGCGTAGATAAAAATGGCTAAAAGAAAAATTATGACAAATACTTTACTGCTTAAAAAGCTAGTTGTTAATTTATAAACTCCGTAGAGGAGGATGAATAGGCTACTCATGTTGAAATTAAAAACTAGATGGTCTAAATAAGTGCGTTTTGTATTCCAAAAAAACAAAAAATTAAAAAAGCTAAATAATGGAATAAAAACAAATATAAAAAAAGGAATTTTAGCATGTAAAAACTTCATGTAATCAATAAAATTATTTTTAATTTTAGTAACTCCTCTCAAAAATCTAAAGGAGATTAAATCTGAAAAACTATCTTCAAAAATGTGATCTTCAACTGCTTTTTCAAATGTATAATTTTTATCTTTCTCAAAACTGGTAATTATTTTTTGAGCTGTATTTAATTCTTGAAAGTGACTGTCTTTATTTATTTGAGCTGTATTTCTTCTCTCTACTGAATCAAGTTTTTCAATTGAATTACCAATTTGTTTTGTGCTTTGTTTGGCTTGATTTTTTTGATTAACTTCATAAAAATCAATTTGATTTAAGCTGTCAACTAAATCGGTATACTCATCACGATTTATGCTTAAAGATGCAATCAAAAAGAACAGAATAGCAATACTTAAAAAAAACCGAAATGGATTAACGTATCGTGCTCGTTTACCGGCAACATAGTTGTCTGATAGTTTTCCAGGATTTTTAATTAACTGAAGTATAGAGTGCCATAATTTAGAATCGTAAGATAAGACAGAGCTAAAAATTTCTTGTATCAAATCCCAAAAACTTATTTTTTTTATTGAATTTTTTTGTCCGCAGTTTGGACAAAACCGATGAGAAGTTTTTAAATCAGTAGTACAATTTAAACAAATTTTTCCTCTATATTTTTCAGAAAATCGTTGGGACTTAATTTTTTTTAGTTTCATTTATCAAAATATTAGGCTAATATATGATGTTTTTTTAAAATTTTATATTCAATCAAAAAACAAATCAATCAATTC
>JAIUMH010000115.1 GCA_022565635.1 Flavobacteriaceae bacterium
ATAAAAAAAATCAATTAAATGTTTGGAATTTAACACAGAATCTTCGCATAGCTTGTGTGGGTATGGGGTGAATAGAAACTACAATCATAGGTCCCTGAGTGATTCGCCTGATAGGCGAATCGTACCGAAGGGCCGGTGTTTTAGTCTAATACCTCTAACCACTTGTGTTTCACTACCTCCCAATCAAAGGTTTCTACTTTTTTTCTTCCGCCTTCAGAAAGCTGTTGCACGAGCGCTGGCGACTTTAGTAATTGTATAATCGCTTTTAGCATGGCATCTACATTGTCTGGAGGGACGAGCATGGCTTCATTTTCTTGCAATAAGTAGGGAATTCCACCTACATTGGTAGTGACTACGGGTAAACCTAAAGCCATGGCTTCCATTACGCTTACGGGGGTGTTATCTACATTTGTGGTATTGATAAAGATATCAAAATCTTGGGCATAGGCTAACCAGGCTTCTTTGGACATGCCTCCTGTAAATGTCACTGGTAATTGATGCTCCTTTGCATAGGCTTTACAGTCTTCTATCGAATTATCTTTAAAGGGTCCCACCATACTTAAAGTCGCTTTTGGGTATGTTTTGAGTAAATCTTTGAGGACTTTCAAGGCCAATATGGGATTGTAAATATGTGCAAAGGAACGCACATACAAAAGTTTTGGCTGAGCGCTTTTTCGTAGCCTCAACTTGTACTTACTAATTTCTAAGGTATTGGGAATGTACTTGAGGTTGGTGTAGCCTTGCTGCTGAAAAGCTTCTAGTAAATAATGAGATGGTGCAATATTAAGGTAAGCATTGCTAAAAAGCTTCTTACAAAGTTTTGGGCTTTTTTGTAAACGTTGGGGTAAATCACCACCTCTTAAAATAGGTATATATTTAATTTCATAATTGATAGCCAACTTAGAAGACAGATAAGCATACCAAAATGCAGAAGTTGAATAAGTGTCAATTATTACGTAATCAGCTGTCTTTCTCCATTTACATACAGAATAAAGGATATCAAACAGACGTAAAAGTTGATTTTTTTTAGAAGATGAATACATAAGTTCATAATCTTCTCTTTCAAGTAACTTTCCTAAAGTTTCTATTGAAGTAACACTTCTACCTTGTTTGGATAGCTTGTTGCCGAGATAAACTAGGTTTTTTCTTTTTTGCATAGTTAACACTTAATAAACTGAAAGCATAAATTACGCCAGGTGAGGCGACTCGCATGGCAGAATGGTTGACTGTTAAAAACCAAAACAAAACAAAAGGTATGATAAGTAAATTAGCAGGTTTAAATAAAAATTTAAAGCCTGGCACCAAAATTAAAATCAGTAAACTGATCACACCAAACACCCCATGCTCTCCTAACATCCTACTCAATTCATTATGAGCCGCTGCCATTTTGCCAGTTCTTTCAAAACGAATAAACTTACCCATTCCCGGTCCAACGCCCCAAACAGGCGACTCATTAAATAAAGCTAAATCTTCCGCTACAATATCTCCCCTTCCAGTAGTAATATCTTTTTCCCTTCCTTGTACATCTTGGTTTTGGTACCTATTAACCAACAACCCGCCCGTTTGGATTACGGTAAATGACCACAAAACTAATCCGCCAACAAATAAAAATGATAATTTTACAATTCCTTTGGCTTTGAGTTTTGTTGGAGAGAATAACAAAAAAAGTAACGTAAACACAAACATCATAATTAATGCTGTAAATACTCCACCACGCGACATGGTCACTAAGGCACGAAAAGCAAAAACACCCATCATACCAAACATAATGAGTTTTAATAAATGATTTTTGTATGGAATTAAAAGCCGTACAAACAGCACAAATAAACCTAAACCTAAAATGGTTGAAATTTGATTGGGACCGAAACCGCCTGATGCTGCAAAGTTAGATCCTGTGCTCTCCATTACTTCACTGGTTTTTGGTGCGCGTATAAAAATATAAAAAGCAATTGAAATGATGGGATACACTAAAGCATTTAATATTCCCAAAAGTCCTTTGAAACTTATTTGTCTGTCCATGCAATAAATAGCAACAGTACCAAGACTTAAAGGACCTGATAAATTGAAAAGCACGGTTTTTCTGAAATTTTCTCCAATAGGAATATTTAAGTAGGTGATATATACACTTAACGACATTAATATAATAAACACAAAATAAATCCATGCTCCACGTTTTATGCCATGGTGGTACATGCCAATTAAACAAAAAAACATCACCGAATACTTGCCTATCTCATTAAAGACAAAGGCTCCTGTCATTCTCAAGAAAACCTCAGCCCCGATTAAATAAGCACAAGCCATTAATATATGCACTGGCTTAACATTGGGGCGAATTAATTGGTATAGCAAAAACGAAAATGTACCTAAAAAATACAACCATGCTAATGGTCTTACTGCCGCCACACTTAGTCCAATGCCAACGTGTAAGGCCACCAATTGCAAAGAACTTACAGAACCTTTCGCAGAACTGAATTGCTTTTTTAAATAACGTATGTTGTGCTTTTGTGTAATTGCCATTAAGATGCAAAGTTAGGGAAAAGAAATTGAAATTGTAGGGGTCTACTGTGAACTGTTGTCTGTTGTCTGTTGACGATTGCCATTAACAATCCTTGTCGCTTTTTTATAATTTATACCAAGTCATCATTCCAAGTCTTCTTCGTTTAAAAACTCCCAAGCTTTTTTAGAGGTTCTAAGTTTTTGACCGATGATGGATTCAAATTTGCTTGCTTCAATGCCATAGCCTTTTGGTTTTTTGGCTTCCAAATCTTCAAAGCTGATTTCATGGCCCTTGGGTAAGTTTTTGTTCACCGCTAATGATTTTTCAAAAATGCTTTTTAAATTCTTAAAATCCTTATTGTTAGACTTATCTATAGGATTACTTAAAGCTATTCTTAAATCATCTCTTGCTTCTGCTAATTGTTTGGCTTCTTCTAATGTAAGCGAGGAGCTAACATCGGGACCAAACATTTCTTTGTGAAAGACCACGTGAAATTCAATGATTTCTGCTCCTAAACTCATTGCCGCTACACCGGAGGTGTTTTTTCCAGAATGATCTGAAAAGCCAGTTTTTACTCCATAGCGATCTTTTAGTTCTTGAATTACATTCAAACCCCATTGATCAGGTTTTGTGGGGTAGCTTGTCGTGCATTGTAAAATGGAATACTCCACTCCCCTATTTTTTAGAAAGTCGACACTCTTGTCCAACTCTTCCCACGAGCTCATTCCGCTTGAAAGGATTATAGGCTTATTGGTCTGTGCGATTTTTTCTAATAAAAGTAGGTTATTGACTTCTCCACTTCCAATTTTATATTGATCTACTCCTGCCTTTTCTAATACATTCACCGCTTCGTTTGAAAATGGACTAGAAATAAAGTCTAAACCAACTTCTTTACAGTGTTTACCAATTTCTATCCACTGCTCTTGACTAAAGGACATGCGGTTCCAATAATCGTAGCGAGTTTTGTCTTGTTTGGAAAACTTCACCCGAAAAGGTTCATGTTCACTGCTTTCTGCGTACGCTATGTGGGTTTGGAATTTAATGGCATCTACTCCTGTTTTTGCTACTGCATCAATGTAGGCATGTAACATTCCTAAACTTCCTTCGTGGGCTTGTCCTATTTCTGCTATTAAGTACATTTTTCTGTTTTTGGTTGTCTTCTGTCCTCTGTCCTCTGTCGACTGTCTGACTGTTCATCCAGGCAGGCCTGTTTAAGCATCTCACAAACACCTTACCTACCTGTCATGCTGAATTTATTTAAGCATCTCATGAATTTTAATTCTGCTCTTGTTTGTAACTCGTTAGTAAAATTTTTCTTTCAATTTATGAGGTTTGTTTCGCAGTAGTAAGTTTGTTTTGTCCTTCGATTTATGGGACCCTGAAACCAGTTCAGGGTGACAAGGTTTAAAGGTTGATTCTATTTTTACCCTGAAATAAATTCAGGGTGACAGAATAAATGAATGTATTGTGTAAGCTCTCAAACCAACCTAGTATTTAAGATTTCAAATTCATAATTTAAAATTCCTCAATTATCATTTCTCAATTATCATTTCTCAATTCTCATCTCTTAATTCTTAATTCTAACTTCTCATTATTATTTTTCAATATTCATCATTCGAAATTCGATATTCGATATTCATTACCCGCTGAACGAAACAGTCGGGCAGGTTCTCCTCCTCTTAGCTTGTATACACCTCGATCACTTGTTGTGTAATGGTTTCAGGATTAAACTCGGTGGTTACTTTTTGGTGTAAATTGAGTGCATCTTGCTTAGCTACTTCAGGCTTATTCACATAAAACAATAGGGCTTCTGCTAAGGCTTTGGAATTGTTGGGTGGAACTACTTTTCCGAATTTTCCTACGACTTCTGCACATTGCCCAACATCGGTCACTACAACTGGTTTTTTAAAGCTTGCATATTCTATTAGCGCCATGGGTAGTGCTTCAACTTTAGATGATAACACTGCAATAGAAGATAAGTCTACAATTGTACCTACATCTGAACGCTGACCTAAAATAAAAACGTCCTCCCCTAGCTTGCTCTCAGTAATTTTATTTTTCAGGAATTTTGAATACTCATCTTTTTTATCGTCTCCTACTAAGACTAATTTCCATGACTTATTTTTTGATTGATTTTTTATTATCTTAAATGCTTCAACTAAGTTTAAATGATTTTTGGGTTCTCTTAAATTTGCCACACAAACAATAAAAGGAGAACTAATTTTAAAATTTTCTAATGCTTTAGGTTGATTATCAATAAAAACAAAGTTATTGATGTTACTTACCGACTTTGCTTGTAAGTTATTTTTAGCCCAATTCACTAATTCAGTACTGACACAAAATATGTGGAAAAAATGCCTAGAAACAAATTTTAATACTGTCGAGTTTAAACTTTTAGTTTCATTTACTCGATTGCCATGATGATCATGCCAAATGATTTTTAATCTCCAAATTTTTAATTTTAGTAAAAAGGCAAAAAAATAAGAACTTCCATGAGCGTGAATATGAGTTATCTTGTGTTTTTTTATAAATGTAATCGTCTTACTTATTGCTTTTACATCGATTACCCCTTTTTTGTCACAAAAAAGATAATTTATGTTTGGCTGGATCAAGCTTTTTAGAACTCCTTCTTTTCTTGTACAGGCTAAGCCTGAAACTTCGACTTTACCGATTAAGCTATTGGCTAAATTTACGGCCATACGCTCCCCTCCTCCTGCGTCTAAGGAGTCGATGAGTTGGAGTACGCGGATTGTATTTGTCTCTGTTGTTGCTATGGTTGCTGTTGATTCTATGGTTGTTGTTGTTTCAATGTGTTTTTTTGTAGTTTCCCGAATCGCAAGGCTCTCGGGATCCATGAAAAGACGAAATTAAAAATTTCTATTTCATTGGAGTTGTGATTGCTGTTGATTCAAGGAATTTTTAATGACTCACATTACGTGAATAGTCTTATGGGATTTCTCCTTCGTCGAAATGACAGATTAAGAGTCATATACAAATTTAAAAAGCTTCTAAACACAAGAAATTGATTGTGTATGTTGTTTCAAAAAATAATACTGCTAAAAAGTTTAAGATGCTGAAATAAATTCAGCATGACAAATCGATATAAGTACTTACAACAACTTTTTGATTTCTTCTTCAAATTTATCTAAAGTGTATTGTCTGGACCATTTCACTGCGCTTTCTGCCATTTGTTCAAGTTGTGTTGGTGCTTTGAGGTGATTGACTATGGTGTCTGTAGTTTGGCTGATGTTCTTATCATTCATTAAGATTCCTCTTTTTCCTTCTTCTAGCATCCATGGAACGCAGGAAATTGGAGTAACAATGGGAATACATCCCCAAAACATGGCTTCAGCAACTACTTTTGGCCATCCTTCGGATTTACTGGGCAAAATCAAAAAATGTGAATGTTGTAAGGCTTTTTTGACTTTATCCTTGGGTTGGTTGCCGTAGATAAAAACCTGCTCTTTTAAGTCGTTTTTAGCTATGCATGAAGCGAGCGTTTCTCTTTCTATGCCGTCCCCATACATGTGCAAGACCACATCAAAACCTTTGTGTTTCAAGTCTTCTATAAGCTGAATAGCTTTTAAAGGCTGTTTTCCTTTGACAAGGCTTCCCACAAAACAAAAATGTAGGGTTTCGGTATAATTTCTGATTTTGATAGGAAGTTTTTCTTCTTCTCTATAGGTTGCGGTGAAAAAAGGTTTAATGTTTTTGGACTGCTTAGGCCATTCTCCATAGACCAATACCTGCATGTTTTTGGTTAAAAAAGTATTGCTTAGTATCCATTTTTGAAGCTTATAAGACCAAGGCTGCTTGCTGTTGAGATCCCAATTACCTGCGTATTTAGCTGTTTTTGGGGTGTTTGGAAAAAACATTTGTACCAAACAACCTAATAAACCCATGTTCCCTGGACAACGCAAGTGAATGTGGTCAGCTTGTTTCATGGCTTTGAAAATTACAACAAGAATTTGTGGCAGTTTACATAAGGTTTTGATAATTTCTTTAATCCCAACCAATGAAAATGCAGGTACTGTGTAAAGTTTTATTTGATTGTGGTTGTAGGCTAAGTTTATGTTTTTATCGAAAGTAGTACCAATCGGAGATACAATACTCATTTGGCTCACATGCTTTGCCCACAAGTTCATTTCTCTTACATAAGGAGCATAAGCAAGATATTGATTTGCGTCTTTGTAGTGATTGGTATGCGAAATAATTAAAAAATTATTCATGTGTTGTATTAACGTTGAATTTTTGGTTTGCTGAAAAAAAGCATTATCCAAGCTGAAAATCTACCTACACTCTCTGTAAAAGCTTGCTTTTTGTTTTTGCCTGATAGGCTGTTCATTAATCGAAGTGAAGAAAGCAAGAGAACATTGGCATGCCATTTCAATATATTTTTAAAGCCTGGATTTGGCCAACGTAAGCGCCAAACATACCACCCATTTCTTACCACCATCTGGCCGTATTTGAACTGGTTGGGTCTTCCTGAAGGATTATGGTGGTGTTCACACTTTGCAGCCGTATTAACGTATAATTTTCCAAACTTCAACAAACGAAAGCAAAAATCGGCATCTTCGTACAAACCATAACCTTCAAAATAAGTTGAAAATTGTATTTTATTGAAAACTTCTTTTCGATACGAGGATACGCCTCCCATGAATTGTTCTACTTCATAAATTTTATCTGATGGAGGCAAAAATCCCACGCTTCTTCCATGTGAAAACTTTGGCAATTGAGCTGGAGGTCGATTGGCGTCCAATCCCAACTTTTTCCGAAGTACAAACCTACTTCCATCTTTCCTTACATAATTATCATAAGTATACTCACCAATTTGATGCACATAATTTTGATTGACTTTACCCCATTTTATCTCATTAGTAATGTACCCCCCTACAGCAATAGCTTTAGGCTGAAGGGC
Organism: Flavobacteriaceae bacterium; assembly: GCA_022565635.1. GTDB lineage: Bacteria > Bacteroidota > Bacteroidia > Flavobacteriales > Flavobacteriaceae > Psychroflexus. The sequence goes on from JAIUMH010000115.1 coordinate 7,416, forward strand.
ATAACTTTGCATGAGTTGGTAAAAATAGTCAGGTTCTAAAACAATATCATCATCTAAAAAACAAACCACCTCTATTTCATCGCCAACTAAACTAACTCCTTTATTGCGTTGCTTGGTCAGCCCTCTTTCCTGTTCATCTACTTTACAGTAGCGAAGATTTTTGTAATTTCTACTATTGATTGCTTCCTGACTAAGTGTATCCGTTGATCCGTCCACAACAATGATTTCATCTGGATATAGCTTTTGTAAATTTACCGAATCCAAAAGTGCCACAATAGCTTTTGGACGCATGTAGGTGCATATGATTAGTGAGAATTTCAATTTAATTTGTATTTAAGGTACAATTGATTGGCATATCCCTTCCTTGTAAGTGAATTTTGCCAGAGTAAACGATTGTTTTTTTGGACTTCTAATATATTTATTTTTGAAGTGAAATAGGATAATTTGGTTTCAATTTCTGCTATCGAATCACTAGGATTGAACATAAAAATATGTTTATCCCAATCAATTACGTCTTCTAAGGGCAATTGTGTATCTGTATCTAAATAAAATGGAATACGCCCTTGAGCCAAGGTTTCGTAAAACCGAATTGAGAAGTTCCCCCCCCCTCGCATGCAGAAGGTAAATACATTTTGCTGAATATTTTCTTTAAACTCTTCTTCAGATGTTTTACGCAATAACTTAGAACTTGAATCTAAACCCGCTCTGTATTTGTTTCGAAGTATAAAATTCGTATCTAATGTATCTAACTTAGCTAGTTTTTTTAAGTTTTGAAAACGTTTCACTCCTGAAGGATAAAAAGATTGGGCATCAATAGGTTTTGACCTATAGGTAGTCAACTTCTTTTTTAGGTGTATAGCCAATTCTTTAACCCATTTTTTGAAACTTCCATCGGCGTGCCCTACAAAACCTATCGAAAACGGAGTTGTACTTTGATCAAGTATGGAAAATTGATTATCTTTTAATGGGTCTTGAATAAATGCTGGGAGAATTTCTGTTGGCATTGCATATTTGGATTTAAAGCCTGCTAATCTAAAATGTATGCCTTGGTCTGGTAGTTTAAAGTTGCTCCAACCATTATCCCCACCTGTGAATACCCAAACTAGCTTTTGGAGTTGATTTGCCTTTTCTATAAATGCTAAATAATCGTCGTATTTCCCTATCTCCTTTGTATAATACAA
>JAIUMH010000116.1 GCA_022565635.1 Flavobacteriaceae bacterium
CGTGTATAAGAAAAACAATCAACACAATCTCAGCAAGGTCAAACCTACAGAACTAAAATTTAAAATCTATTTTCATCAGATAGGTATAACGATCCAATAAATTTGAATTAATTTTACCAATAATTAGATGAAAATATAAATTTTTATGAAGGCAATTATAAAAGAATTCAAAGAGTTTGCAGTAAAAGGAAACGTGTTTGATATGGCAGTGGGGATTATCATAGGTGGTGCTTTTAGTAAAGTAGTTTCCTCATTGGTTAAAGACATCATCATGCCACCCATAGGTTATTTTACTGGACAAGTTAATTTTTCAAGCTATCAATGGGTAATACAAGCACCAAAAGTTATAGAAGATTCTTCTGTTAAGGAAGAAATTACCATCAACTACGGTACATTTATAGAAAATTCATTCGATTTTTTTATTGTTGCTTTTTCAATGTTTTTAGTCATCCGATTATTCAATAAACTCAAAAAAGAATCTGAGGATGAATCTAACCCCAAAGAAGCCACTCCAAAAAATATTTTATTGTTAGCAGAAATTAGGGATCTGCTCAAGGAACAAAAAAACAATAAGCAATAAAAAAGTCCCCAAATGGGGACTTTTAGAATATTGATATGTAAAAAAATTACATTCTTCTTTTTTCTTTAATTCTTGCTTTCTTACCAGTAAGTTCTCTAAAGTAGTAAATTCTAGCTCTACGCACACTACCTTTTTTGTTCACTTCAATTTTTTGAAGCGCTGGTAAATTCATTGGGAAGATTCTTTCAACACCAACAGTACCACTCATTTTTCTAAGAGTAAAAGTTTTAGTAGCACCAGAACCTTTTACTTGAATCACAGTTCCTTTAAAAAACTGAGTTCTTGTTTTTTGCCCTTCCTTAATTTCGTAATAAGCTGTGATCGTATCACCTGCCTGAAATTCAGGAAAATCTTTCTTTTCTACAAATTCGTCTTGAACGTATTTAATTAAGTCCATTTCTTTAATTTATTAATTTGTTAATGTCAAAGCAACATTCACGTATTTCGCCAGAGGTTGATTTAAGCGTGTGCAAAATTAATTCTTTTTTTGATTCTAGCAAATTAAAAGCGACTATTTCATTGAGAATTAGAAATCTTGCAAGACTTATAGTCTTTTTGTTTATAAATAGTTCAACTCCTCTCGAGTCGTAAATCACATAAATAACTTATTTTTTGTAAATATGAGAATCTTCTGAATTCTTTTATTGGTATAAAATTTTCACCTTGATTTGCTAAATCTAATCTTGTATAGACTGCATGCCTATTGAAAGCAAAAATCATTGTCCGTTAAGACTCCTGCGAGGTTGAATAATTTAAAACTGATAATTAGTCAAGTAAAATGAAAAGAGAAATCATAAGCCAGATTTTTTTTTTTCGATTACAAAAATTAAAATGTAATTTTGATTAAAACAAAATTATGGTTGTTCAAGTTGATGTAAATTTAATCAAGGAATTAAAAGAAAAAGCAAAATCAAGCAAACGAAAACGATTTTTACATTCGCTTCATCCCAATCACGAGGCTTATCTACATACCATGATTAATGTGTTTTGTAAAGGGACTTATGTTTCACCTCATAGACATTTGGTTGAAGACGAAAATCATCAAATTATCAGAAAGGGAGAGTCTTTTTTTGTGCTAGAAGGAAAAGCTAAACTTATTACTTTTACTGATGAGGGTGAAGTTTTAGAAGTTTTTAAAATGGACAGCAAGAAAAAAAATATGCTTTGGTTGTCGGAAGATACTTGGCATACCCTTGTACCATTAACTGATTTTTTTATTGTATTTGAAAATAAAACAGGGCCTTGGGAGGAGGCCAGTGATAAAGCTTTTCATCCTGCGTTTCCTGAGGAAGGGGAAAAAGAGTCTAGTGCCTTGATTGAAGAATGGGAGAAGCTTTAATTTCCTAAGCTAATCGATGGATAATAAAATACGACTCCGCTGGAGTCGAAAAACTCATCTTGTACGTTCATTCATCTATACCTATTAGAATCCGCTGGATTCTTTTAGTATTAAGAATTTTCATTTAGTTACCATGAATCTATCTTATTTGATATTAGTTTTTTAGCGGTGACAAAAAATTTCAACTTTAATCTTGTAGAAGGTCAAATGTTTATAAAGAATATTGTTTTCCTCAACCCAATCAGAAGTCTCATGCCTTAAAAAAAATCGTTAGTACACGACAAAAATCTAGTTTTATGAATTCCTTGATTTTTTGCCCCCTCATTCGCCTGAGGCGAAAGAAATCTAGGAAAAATAGGCTTCCACCATAGACGGATAAAGGTAGAACTGATTTTCAGGAAATCAAATTTTGTCGTGTACTAATAAAAAAACCACAAAGAACCCAATCTGTGATGACCCCAGCGGGGTCTTATGTTTATAAAAAAAATCGAAATACCATCAAATCACAACCCCAGCGGGGTTGAATAAATAATAAATTTAAAAACTTTGAATACTTTTACAAGATGAAAACAGAATTCTATTGACTTTACTTTTTCTTAAGCCTATTCTTCATCCAATAAATCAGGTCTTCTTGCTTTGGTGCGTTGGTAGGATTGCTCATCTCTCCAGTCTTCAATTTTGCCAAAGTTTCCAGAAGTTAGAATTTCAGGTACCTTCCAGCCTTTGTATTCCGCAGGTCTGGTATAAATGGGAGGTGCTAAAAGTTGATCTTGAAAAGAATCGGTTAAAGCAGAAGTTTCGTTGCCTAGCACCCCCGGAATTAGTCGGATAATCGCATCCGCTAATACTGCAGCACCTAATTCACCTCCAGAAAGCACATAATCACCAATGGAAATTTCTTTGGTAATGAAATGTTGTCTAACGCGTTCATCTACGCCTTTATAATGTCCACATAAAATGATCAAGTTTTTCTTTAGAGAAAGGGTATTTACCATAGACTGTTTCATTTGTTCGCCGTCAGGAGTCATATAAATTATTTCATCGTAATCACGTTCTGCTTTCAGCTTAGAAATGCATTTATCAATAGGTTCAATCATCAAAACCATACCCGCTCCGCCACCAAACTGATAATCATCTACTTGCTTGTAATTATTAGCGGTGTAATCTCTTAAATTATGAAGGTGAATTTCAACAATACCTTTATCAATGGCACGTTTTAAAATAGAAGCATTAAAAGGACTTTCTAAAAGTTCTGGAACAACACTAATGATGTCTATACGCATACTATTGTTTATTTCCTTTTAGTTTATTTACAAGATTTTTTTGGTCTTGAAGCTCTCTGCCTAACTTTTGTTGTTTTTCAAGTGCCTTTCTTTTGTATTCCTCAAACTCTTTTTCTACGTTACCTAATTGTTTCTTGGCTTCATTAGTAGAAGAATTATTGGATTTAAACTTCAATAAGAATAGAATTAGAATTAAAATAAGAACACCTATAATTCCCCACATAGTAGTTTGGTAAGTTGCTTTTTCCATGGGGGCGCCAAAGAAAATTATTTGATCACGCTGGGCTGTAGTTTCTCTTAGGTTTTCTTCAGAGGTGTCAAGCAAACTTTGTAGTTCAGTTATTTTCTTTTCTTTTTCTTCAGATAACTTCCTTAGCTCTTCAATTTCATTTTCTAAAGATTCTAATTCTTTAGACAAACTGTTTCTGAAATTTTTTAATTGTAATTTTTTGACAACTTTATAATCTTCATAGTTGTTAGATTTGTTCACAATTTCATCAAAGTCATCTAAAAGATCTTGCTCAACATCCTCCTGTGCAAATAGGTTAGTTTGGAATAAAATTGAAATAAAAAGTACTAAGATATAGGTATTTTTCATGCTCATTCATTTTGATTCAAATGTAAATATAAATTTTTAAGTCTTGAATATTCGTTTTTGTTTTTTATAAAAAAAACCGTTTCTGGAATGAAACGGTTATTAACAAGGTTTATTTGTTGTGTTAGCTGTCTTTGTGCATAAAAGATTGTTTGCCCAAAAGTTCTTCTTCGGTTTCTTCGTGTTCTTCATCAGGAACACAACAATCAACCGGACAAACTGCCGCACATTGTGGTTCTTCGTGAAAGCCCATGCATTCTGTACATTTGTCTGCTACAATATAATATACTTCATCATCTATAGGCTCTTGGGCATCATCTGCATTGGCTTTTTTTCCGTTAGGTAACACAATATCGCCTTCTAAGTCTGTTCCATCTGAGTAACGCCAATCATCTGCACCTTCATATATCGCTGTGTTGGGGCACTCGGGTTCACAAGCACCACAATTTATACATTCATCTGTTATTTTAATAGCCATTTTTTCTGGTTTTATGTACTTTTACAAAATTAAAAAATTAAAGCCCAATAGACAACACAAATGGATTTACTTAACAGAAAAAATGCGTTTATTCAATTAGGAAATTTCTTTCAGACTTATCTTGCCTTACAAGAAAATGAAATTTATACTTCTTCCAATCCCCAACTCATCAAGTTTCATGAGCTTCTACTTAGTGCAAAACACTATAATGCTTGGTTTACATTAGATCAATTAAAGTATGCTTTAACAAGTTGGTCTGAGGTTTTGACTGATGCGCATTTTGACCAATGGTTAGCCAATTACCAACTTACATCAGTACAGCCAAAAAAAGTAGGCATTGTTATGGCTGGAAATATACCTTTGGTGGGATTTCATGATTTTATTTGTGTGAGTTTGGTTGGTCATTATCTAAAAATTAAACCTTCTTCTAATGATTTTCAATTATTGCCATTCATCATTGATTTTTTAGCGGAGAGAGATGATTACTTTAAAAACTATATTGAAATTAAAAAGGAACGACTTGAGGATTTTGATGCGGTAATTGCAACTGGAAGCAACAATACAGCAAGGTATTTTGAATATTACTTTAGAGATTATCCAAATATTATTCGAAAAAACAGAAATTCTGTAGCTGTTATAGAAGGTGATGAAACGGAGGAAGAGCTTGAAAAATTAGGCGAAGATATGTTTAGATACTTTGGACTTGGATGTAGGAGTGTTTCTAAATTGTATGTTCCGCAAGCGTATGATTTTAAACCATTTTTTGAGGCTATTTACAACTATTCTTCCTTATTAAATCACCACAAATATGTAAATAATTACGATTACAACAAAGCTGTTTATTTGATGAGTCAAGTACAACTTTTAGATAATAACTTTGTAATTCTAAAAGAAGATGAATCCTTAAGTTCTCCCATAGGCTGTATCTTTTATGAACGATATATCGATAAGAAAAAATTATCTGAAAAACTAGCGTCTCAATCTGATGATATTCAGTGTGTTGTGTCTAAAAATCAATCCGTCTTTAAGGAGGTGGTAGATTTTGGTAAAACTCAACAGCCAAATCTTTGGGATTATGCAGATAATATTGATACTTTAGCATTTTTATTGAAAATATAATAATTGCTTAAATACGCAAAAATGAAACAACACAATTTTAGTGCAGGTCCCTGCATTCTACCAGAATCAGTATTTAAAGAAGCTTCTCAAGCCGTTTTAGACTTGAATAAAACAGGTTTGTCTGTTTTAGAAATTTCTCATAGAAGCAAGGGTTTTGTTGAAATTATGGAAAAAGCTAGGTCCTTAGCCTTAGAACATCTAAAACTTGATGCAAATGAATATGCTATCTTATTTTTACAAGGTGGTGCGAGTTATCAATTTTTAATGGCGGCTTATAATTTATTAGAATCAAAAGCGGCTTATTTAGATACAGGTACTTGGTCGGCTAAGGCTATTAAAGAAGCTAAATTATTAGGAGAAGTTGAGGTTTTGGCAAGCTCAAAAGATCAAAATTACAACTACATCCCTAAGTATTATACCGTTCCTTCAAACTTAGATTATTTTCATTGCACAAGTAATAACACCATTTTTGGTACACAGATTAAAGATTTTCCAAAGTCAGATATTCCTGTTGTATGTGATATGAGTAGTGATATTTTTTCTAGGGAAATTGATTTTTCTTACTTTGATGTCATTTACGCAGGAGCACAAAAAAATATGGGACCAGCAGGGGCAACTATGGTTGCGGTAAAAAAAGAAAGTTTAGGAAAAGTTACTCGAGCCATCCCGTCTATGTTGAGTTATCAAAGTATGATTGATAAAGACAGTATGTTTAACACACCACCCGTATTTTCGGTTTATGTATCTATGCTCACTTTATCTTGGTTGAAAGAACAAGGAGGAGTTGCTGCTATAGAGAAAAAAAATCAAGAAAAAGCGAATTTAATTTATTCTGAAATTGATAGAAATCCACTTTTTGAAGGATTTGCAGCAAAAGAAGATCGCTCTATGATGAATGCTACATTCACTTTAAAAAATGAAGATTTAAAAAGTAAATTTGATCAATACACTAAAGAAGCAAGAATTAATGGAATTAACGGACACCGAAGTGTTGGTGGTTACAGAGCTTCAATGTACAATGCACTACCTTTAAAAAGCGTTCAGGTTTTGGTGGATGTAATGAAAGAATTGGAAAGAAAAGCATAATTTTTTTAAAAAATATAAAGAAAAGAAAATGAAAATTTTAGCAAACGACGGAGTTTCGCCAGAAGGTATTGAAGTTTTAGAAAAAGCAGGACACCAAGTTGAAACGGTACAAGTTGCACAAGAGCAGTTGGCCAATTACATGAATGAAAATGCCATTGATGTAATTTTAGTGAGAAGTGCAACCCAAGTAAGAAAAGAGTTAATTGATCAAGTGCCTCATCTTAAAATTATAGGTAGAGGTGGAGTTGGATTAGATAATATTGATGTAGATTATGCTAAATCTAAAGGAGTAGAAGTTATTAATACCCCTGCAGCTTCTTCAGAAAGTGTAGCAGAATTGGTGATGGCGCACATCTTAGGACTTTCAAGAAATTTGCATAACACCAACAGAGATATGCCCTTAGAGGGAGACCAAAAATTTAAACAACTTAAAAAAGCTTGTGCTGGAGGAACAGAGTTGGCTGGTAAAACCATGGGGATTATTGGTTTTGGTAGAATTGGTCAAGCTGTTGCTAAAAAAGCAATTGGTTTAGGTATGCATGTTATGGCTTTTGATCCATTGGTGAAAACCGCAAAAATAGAACTTCAGTTTTTTGATGGTCAACTACTTTCTTTTGAAGTAAAGACTACTTCTTTTGAGGATTTACTAAAAAACTCAGATTACATTAGTTTGCATGTTCCTAAACAAAAAGAGTATGTAATTGGTGAGTCTGAGCTTGAGCTAATGAAGAATACTGCTGTTCTTGTAAATACGGCAAGAGGTGGGGTAGTAGATGAAGTAGCATTAGATGTAGCTCTAGGAAACAATCAAATTGCCTATGCGGCATTAGATGTTTTTGAGAGTGAGCCCACACCACCCATTAAGCTTTTAATGAATCCAAAACTTTCTTTAAGTCCTCATATTGGCGGGGCAACTTTAGAAGCACAAGCTAGAATTGGAGTTGAGTTGGCAGAGCAAATTATTGCTATTGACAAAAAATAAACTATTTTAGTGCAAAAAATAATAGGCAACATTTTTTAATCCTTATAAGTTACAATTGTTTAAAACTTGCATAGCGTTTAGGGAATGTTGCTTTCTTTTGAATTAAATTTATATTATAAACAAATGAAAAATCTTTTTCTTCTACTTTTATTTATTTTCACTTATAGCCTTCAGGCACAAGTGCAAAAAGGTTTAGCTTCTTATTACGATGATAAATTTGAAGGCAGAAAAACCTCAAGTGGTGAAATTTTTAAGCAATCTGAAGCCACTGCAGCGCATAAGTCGCTTGAATTTGGAACCATGGTTAAAGTAACCAATCTTAAAAACAATAAGCAAGTTGTTGTGAGAATAAACGACCGAGGTCCTTTTATACGCGGTAGAATTATTGATTTAAGTAAATCTATGGCCAAGGAACTCGATTTTTTAGGCCAAGGTGTAACCGAAGTTGAAATTGAAGTAATTTCTTCTACCGAAGCAAATAAAGGGCTAGCCAACACAAAAAAGCCAACTGATGTTTCTCCAGAAGAAGTTCCTCAAAAAAATGAAGAGAAAGAAGTTGTTGAGAGCGCTCTTGAAGACGTGAATAAAAAAGCAAAGAATGTTCAACAAACTTCACAGCAAACTGCTAAGCAGGTCAAGAACAAAAATGAAAACTCTGTTTCAGAATTTTTTAGTATTGAAACAAAGTCTATTCAACCCGATTTTTTTGGTGTTCAAATAGGAAGTTTTAGAGAAATGGTCAATTTAATGCGCTTTTCAGCTGAATTAAAAACCGCCTATAAAGAGCATATTACCGTTCAATCAAAATCTATTGAAAATGAACGTGTTTACACCATAATTTTAGGAAAATTTGCCAATCGAGAAATGGCTGAGCGCTTTCAAAAGAAAGTAGCTAACACCTATGAAGGAGCGTTTATTGTGGATATGACTAAGTAAATTGGTGCGATTGCTATCAGTCTTTCAGCAAATAGTTCTGTCAAGGATTTTAATTGGTTTTAGATCTCTAATAGGAAGTTAAATGGCTAAAATTATTGTTGTGATTTTTATACCAGTTATTATTTGAAATTACTGTAAAAGAAAATAGCCTGTCCCGAC
>JAIUMH010000117.1 GCA_022565635.1 Flavobacteriaceae bacterium
AGGAGGAATCGCATAAGAGTGAGCAAGAAGCCCTGTTCACGAAACCTTCAAACGTGATCAGCAGAACGTGATCAACAGAATGAGATGTCTCACTACCGTTCGACATGACACTCCCAATTTGTCATTCCGACCAGAGGAGGAATCGCATACGAGTAAGCACGAAGTACAAATCCCATTTTTTATTGTAGAGGCGTTTAATTCAAACGCCTCTGCAATAAAACAAACGCCTCTGCAATAAAAACAAACGTTTCTGAAATAAAAAACGCCTCTACAGTAAAACATTTCAACCTCCTCTAGAATAAAAATAATACCGGTTATTAGTTGATATTACTGTAAAAGAAAATAGCCTGTCCCGACCGTTTCGGGAAAGATATTTTTCTTTATGTAAATTAGAAAAATCAAGCATAACGGTAGCTATAGTTTCTTTTTGTGATGAAACAGAAAGGAAAAAGGGCGTTTTATTGCGGTAATTTCAATTGATAAATGGTATTACCTTATACAGTGAAGTTCTAGCAGTAATAAACAATTCATTTCTATTTTCACCACCAAAACAAACATTAGAAGGTTGCTCTGGAACATCAATAGACTGTATTAATTCGCCTTTTGGAGAAAAAACTTCAACCGCTTTTTTTCCCGTAGTGGTTAAATAAATATTTCCATTTTGATCAATGCTCATTCCATCACCTCCAGCTTTTACAAAAAGAGATGGATAACTCAAAGAACCATCTTCTTCAATTGTATACTTAAAAGTTTTCTCGCCTAAATGATCAGTAACATAAAGGGTTTTTCCATCAGGTGTACCAATTAAACCATTAGGTTTGACTAAATGATCAATCACTCTTTTCACCTTTTTTTCAGGTGAAATATAATACACATGCATTCCATCTTGTGCTAAATTTTCTTCATCTCCATACTTAGGGTCGGTAAAATAAACCCCACCTTTTTGGTCAGGCCAGAGGTCGTTGGGTTGATTAAAAGGAAGACCCTCAAATTCATCTGCAATAATTTGGTATTTACCTGTTTTCGTAGTTAAACTTATTAGACCTTCCTGACCCTCACAAGCCAGTAAATTTCCTTTAGGGTCAAAAAACAGACCGTTTGCACCACCCGAATTTTCTTTAAAAAGCTCCAAATCTCCGTTGATGGTCCATACCCAAATTTTTTGTTCGGGAATATCTGTAAAATACACATTTCCCTCCGCATCAACCGCTGGCCCTTCTGTAAATTTGAAATCGCTTGCAAGTTTCTCTAGATCCGATTTTACTTCAAGTTGCTGAGCAGCCTCTTTTTTATTGGATTCTTTCTTATTTTCTTCTGCACAAGCTAAAAAGGCAAAAGCCAAAACACAATACACAATTTTTTTCATAATTCAAGTTTTATTAAATATCTAAAACAATTTCCACAGCACTCCAAATTGAGGGAAATTCACAAAATTTTCTAGGCTATTATTCAATTGAAGACCTTTGCTGTAATCAAAAAAGTTATTTTCAGAAGAGGTATAACTCAGCACATCAAAAAACTTAGCATACAAAACCCAATCATCATGCAAAACAAAATTTAAATTCACACTCAAGCCAGCTTTCAAATAGTTGCTGGAGGAGGTATTGATTTCAGAAGCCGCTGTATTCACCTTTTGTTGCATCCAATGATAGCCCAAATCCAACTCACTACTCATCAAAAAAAAGTCATTCAAATTCAGGAAATAATATTCGCCTTGCACACCTACAAAATAGTTGTTTTTATTCTGTTTAAAGCTTATCTCTTCATTTTCAAATTCTTCAAAAGCTGTCCCTAAATGAAAACCCACTCCCAAACGATCTTTTATAAAAACCTGAAACTTAGGCTGTGCAATAATTCCAAAATTTCTTCGGTTTTCTCCCGTCATCAAAAAAGGATCATCAAAATTAGCCGCATTGGGATTCATGAAGCTTAAACCCAAATTCAAATTGAGCCAGTGTGAGCCTTGCTTAGCAAAAGAAGGCCCTGAATTTACCGAGCCAAAATTTTGCGCATCAACAGAAAAAATTCCACTAAAAACAGTGCTAGCAACCACCAAAAACCAACATTTCAAAACATTCATATCACACCCATAAAATTTGAATGTGTAAAGTAAACAATTCTACAGTACTGTTAAGTTTTCTTCACACAAAGTTCACAACATCCATTTATTAATTTCTGAGAAAAAGTATGTTGGCGGTTCCCCCATGCCCAAACAAACATTTAGCAATCTATTAAAATTCGTGGCATGGGGTCGGGCTCTCGGCAGTCGCTTTGCTTTGCTAGCATATTTTTTTACAGCAATCAAATGCGTTTATCAAATCAAAACTTGTTTGAAACATCAGCTTAAGAAGTAGGCAAAGCAAGAGCTTCAACAAAGCCTCCATCCCTAACCGAAATTCAGTTTCTAAAAACTACTTTTGGGGTCGTAGTAAATTCCTTAACTTTGAAAGCAAAAAATGGAAATATCGCTCACCACACCCGCCTTGTTGTTTCCAGCAATTTCGTTGTTGCTTTTAGCCTACACCAACCGATTTTTAGCCTTAGCAGCTTTAATTAGGAATCTCCAACAACGTTATAAAGAAACTAAGGATAACAACATAAAAGCACAAATTTCAAATTTGCAAAAACGCGTTTACTTAATTAAAAATATGCAACTAACCGGTATTGCCTCTTTATTGCTCTGTGTGGTTAGTATGTTTGCTATTTACGAAAGCTGGAACACAATTGGAAGCCTTATTTTTGGCGTTTCATTAGTTTTATTAATGCTTTCTTTGATTTTTTCAATAATAGAAATTCAAATTAGCGTAAAAGCCTTAAATATTCAATTAAGCAATATGGAAGATAGTTGATTTTTCATATATTTATGCAGTAAAATAAGCAAATAATTGTATTCTCGTAATATGCCAATAACATCAATTCAAGCTAATATAAAGATATGTAAAAACTATTTTTTGAGGCTTTTAATTGAAATTAACACATGCACTAATCATCAAATGAAATCTATTCGGTCAAAATTTATTCAAATCACTTTAGTAGGCTTTCTGTTGTTTTTTTCTTCCTTATTAAACGCACAAACCTATGCAGCCTTAGAAGATATTAATGAAAATTTACTTGAAAAAGAAAACGCCAATAAAAACTGGGGGAAAAAATTAGGGCGCGGTGACTTAGCGCTTGGTTATGCCCACATGCCGCTTCGCTTTGCTCCCACTTCTGTCAACTCAACCTTACCCAATTTACCAGAAGTCCAACAGGATTTACCGGCCGTAAATTTACAGAGTGGATTTACACTTCAAGTCAATTACAACTTAAATGGTAGAGCGTATTTAGGTTTGAATTTTAGCTATTTATTTTCAACTAAACAAGAAAGTAGAAAAAGAGATAGTGCGGGCTTTGGGTTAGCAACATTTGGATATCGTTTTCCGTTAGAAGCAGGTAACGAAAATCACTTTTTTAGTTTAGAAACGGGCTTTGGTTTTAGTATTTGGCAAAGACCATTAACTAACGTAGAGCGACACAGATTTCATTTGAGCAGATCAAATCTTATTTTAGCTCCATCGGTAGGTTATGACATCAATATTTATCAAAAAAAAATATACTTGTTTTTTAAATACCGATTTGTATATGAGTTATCAAATATTGGGAGTAACACTGGATTCAGCTATCAAGATAAAGATTCTTCTAGTGGTACTAACACAGTTGGTCTTGATCATCAAGACATTAAAACTGATTTAAATGCCGAGCTAAATCTTGGAAATTTATCAGAGTTTTCTGTTGGTTTTCGGTTTTTCATCAGTAGATAAACTTTTTGATTTATGAAGATTGAAATACTTTAAGGGTATGTATTAAATCTCAATTCCTTAGGCATACAACTTGCTGATTGAAAAAATTAAATATATTTGTAGAAATACATCAACTTATGCAAATACTACTTCAACTTACAGCATGCTTATTTTGCCCTTTTCTATTATTGGCGCAAGCCCCAGTAAGTTTAACTTTCCCAGAAAATTCAGCAAGCGTATTTGAACTAATAGGCACCGACACAAATAATCACAAAGTTTTTGTTTTAAACAGAGATCGAGATGCTATCAAAACAATACAAGTAAACAATCAAGTGTTTGAATTTAAAAACAGCGCCAAGCTAAACAATCAAAGTGGCGATTTAATCGCTAAAAGGAAAAAAAATCAGCTTTTCTTACCTCAATCCGATTTAGTTATAAAAAGGTCTTGCAGTGATACTAATTGGACATATAAAAGTGAAGAAGAAGTAATTTTAGATCTATCCTACAATTTTAATGAAACAACCAAAAATTACGAGATTTTCCTTGAATATGATCTCCAAAATAAAGACGCCCAAATTATAGTTGCTTTTGCTATGCGTACTTTTGAAAAAGAAATTCAAAGTAATAACGGTATTTTGACCACAGCTTCAATTATTGGAGCGTCACTTGGTGTTATTGTGGCAATGTTTTTAGTAAAATAAAAGTCATTATGAAAAAATCTAATAAAAGTAAAACATCAATTGCCTACGGTGTGTTTGTTGGTTTATTTTACAGTTCCTCAATGTCTGCTTGGGATTGGTGGAAGGATGATTTTGAATGGTGGATGTTCTTTTTTCGCTTTTTTTTGTTTGGGATTTTTATGAGCTTATTCTATTTCTTGTATTTGAGTTATAAATCCAAGTAGAAAAAAACAGCCGATTTATTTAAGAGTTATTTTGTTCTAAGCTTACTTAAGCTAAAATTTATCTTCATTAATTAAAAAGTAAAACTTGAGTTAGATTTGAACTAACCCAAGTTTTAGTTTCTTTTACTTCTTGCTCTCCAACCAAACTCTAGCATCTACAAAAGCTTGTAACCAGGGCGTAACTTCGTCTTTTCTGTCTTTTGGATAATGCGCCCAATTCCACTGAAATATAGAACGTTCTAAGTGTGGCATCATAACTAAGTGTCGGCCTGTTGCGTCGGTTAATATGGCCGTATTAAAGTCAGATCCATTCGGGTTGGCAGGATATCCCTCGTAACCATATTTTCCAACAATATGGTAATGTTCCTCTGCGTGTGGGAAACTAAATTTTCCTTCGCCGTGCGCTGCCCAAATTCCCAATTGAGTACCCGCTAAATTCTTAAGCATAATCGAATGGTTTTCTTGAATTTTTACCGAAGTAAAATTACATTCAAATTTATGACTATCGTTATGCAACATTCTTGGTTTTTGCTCATCTTCAGGATTTATTAAACCTAATTCTATAAACAACTGACATCCATTACATACCCCTAACGAAAGCGTATCTTCACGATTGAAAAAGTTGGTCAATGCATTTTTGGCGTTTTCATTGTACAAAAATGAACCTGCCCAACCTTTGGCGCTTCCTAATACATCGGAGTTAGAAAAACCACCAACGGCAGCAATTAGCTGGATGTCTTCCAAGGTTTCTCTGCCCGACATTAAATCTGTCATGTGTACATCTTTCACCTCAAATCCAGCTAAGTATAAAGCACGTGCCATTTCACGTTCAGAATTTGAACCTTTTTCACGAATAATAGCGGCTTTTATCTTTTTTGTTGAAGTTAGCTTAGGCAACTTACCATCAAAATTTTGAGGAAAAGTAAAAGCTAAGGGTTGATTTTTATAGTTTTCAAATCGCTCATCTGCTTTCTGAACACCACTTTGATTTCGGTCTAATAAATGCGAAGTTTTCATCCAAACATCACGCATTTCAGCAATATTGAAATCAATTTCTTGTGTTTCATGTTTCAGTTGAAGGGCATTACTTTCTGTTGAAACACCTAATTCAATAAGCTCAATTCCTTCGTTTTTAATGAAGTTGGCTCCTTCCTCTTTCAGTTGAAGCAATACTCCAGAGTTTTCAGCAAAAAGAATTTTAATGAGGTCTTTTTCGTTAAAGCTATTCAAATCTATTGAAGCTCCAACATTATTTTCAGGGAAACACATTTCTAATAAAGCGGTGATTAATCCACCTGAAGAAATATCATGCCCCGCCAAAACAAAATCCTGTTTGATGGCTTTTTGAATGGCATTAAAAGCTTGTGCAAAATAAGCATCGTCTTGTATTGAAGGGGCTTTTTTACCGATGGCATTTCTAACTTGAGCAAAAGAAGAACCACCTAAGGCGAATTCTTCTTTGGATAAATTGATGTAGTAAATTTTTTCGTTGGCTTGCATCACTGGTTCAACCACGCGCGTAATATCATCACAATGACCAGCGGCAGAAACAATTACCGTTCCAGGCGAAAGCACTTCTTTATCAGGATATTTTTGCTTCATAGAAAGCGAATCCTTACCTGTAGGAACATTGATGCCTAAATTGATAGCAAATGCAGAAACGGCTTCAACAGCTTCGTATAAACGAGCATCTTCTCCCGGGTTTTTACAAGGCCACATCCAATTGGCAGAAAGCGAAACAGAAGCTAAATTCTTTTCTAAAGGAGCCCAAACTAAATTGGTTAAGGCTTCTGCAATGGAGTTTTTTGCTCCTGCAACAGGATTGATTAATCCTGAAATTGGTGAGTGACCTACCGAAGTAGCTACACCGTGTTTTCCGTTGTAATCCAAGGCCATTACACCGCAATTATTCAACGGAATTTGAAGACTTCCACAAGTTTGTTGTTTGGCTACTCTTCCGCTTACGCAACGATCTACTTTATTGGTAAGCCAATCTTTACACGCCACAGCTTCCAACTGAAGCACTTCTTCTAAGTATTTCTTCAAATCTGAAGCTTGATACGTAACTTCAGCAAAGTTAGCTTCTACCGTTTCATCCTTCATAATGGTTTTGGGCGAACTTCCAAACATATCTGAAAGCATCAAATCCATTGGTTTTTCAGCAGTTGTTGAACTTTCAAAGGTAAATTTATGGTCGGCTGTTACTTTTCCTACCCGATACATAGGGGAACGCTCTCTTTCTGCAATACGTTCTAAAAGATTGGCATCATCAGCAGGCATCACCAAGCCCATTCGTTCCTGGGATTCGTTGCCAATAATTTCTTTAGCAGAAAGCGTAGGATCGCCCACGGGAAGTTTTGCTAAATCGATTTTTCCTCCGGTATCTTCTACCAATTCACTTAAACAATTTAGGTGTCCACCAGCGCCGTGGTCGTGAATAGAGGTAATTGTGTTATGATCACTTTCCACCATTCCTCGAATGGCGTTAGCGGCTCTTTTTTGCATTTCTGGATTGGAGCGTTGGATGGCATTGAGCTCAATCCCGCTTTCAAATTCGCCTGTATCGGCCGAAGAAACGGCAGCACCTCCCATTCCAATGCGGTAGTTGTCACCTCCTAAAATAATGATGTCTTCGTCTTTTTTAGGAACATCTTTTAAAGCTTGGTCCTTTTTACCATAGCCAATTCCACCGGCTAGCATAATCACTTTATCAAAACCAAGATGCTTGTTGTTTTCGCTGTGTTCAAAGGTTAAAACTGAACCTGTAATAAGGGGTTGACCAAATTTATTTCCAAAATCGGAAGCTCCGTTAGAAGCTTTAATTAAAATATCAAGTGGCGTTTGGTACAGCCATTTTCTTGCAGGAAAAGCCTTTTCCCAATTTCTGTTTTCTTCCAAACGCGAATAACTGGTCATATAAACAGCAGTTCCAGCAAGTGGTAACGAACCTTTTCCTCCAGCTAATCGGTCTCTAATTTCTCCACCGCTTCCGGTAGCCGCTCCGTTAAATGGTTCTACCGTAGTAGGAAAATTATGGGTTTCGGCTTTAAGTGAAATCACCGAATCATATTCTTTTGTTTCGTAATAATCGGGAATAGCTGCACTTTTTGGTGCAAATTGCTCAACACGAGGACCGTTTACAAAAGCAACATTATCTTTATAAGCAGAAACAATTTCGTTAGGATTAAGTTCCGATGTTTTTTTGATAAGTTTAAAAAGCGAACTTGATTTTTCTTCTCCGTCAATAACAAAGGTTCCATTAAAAATTTTGTGTCGGCAATGTTCTGAGTTGACTTGCGAAAATCCAAATACTTCAGCATCGGTTAATTTTCTTCCTATGCGTTCTGCAAGCTGATTAAGATAATTGACTTCTTCTTCACTAAGGGCTAAACCTTCTTGTTGGTTATATGCCGCAATATCTTCAATAAGTTGAATTTCTTCCGGTTGAATGTTAATGCTGAAAATGTCTTGATCAAGATTCTTGTATTGTTGAAACAACATGGGGTCAAAGCTAGCTTCATCTTCTACGGCATGAAACTCTTCAATGCGTTCTATTCCAATAATCCCCATGTTTTGGGTGATTTCTACCGCATTGGTAGACCAAGGAGTAATCATGGCGGCACGGGGTCCTAAAAATTTACCTTGAATTTCTTTTTCGTCTATAAAACGAGCATTTCCAAATAACCATTTTAGTTTTTTGATGGTTTCAAAATCGGGTCTGTTTTCAGATTGAACACAGTAATATTGAGAGGTTTCAGCTTGAAAGAAATGTATCATTGCACAAAAATTTG
>JAIUMH010000118.1 GCA_022565635.1 Flavobacteriaceae bacterium
AATTCCGAATTAACAATGAAAATTCGCAAAAAGCGAGACACTCGAGCTGACAAACATCCATCACCCATCATCAAGGCTCTCGATACAGTTCGCTAATCTAATTAGTGACAATAACAAACATTTTCTAAAGCGAACCACTCGAGCTGACAAACATCAAACATCCCACATCCACCACCATACATCAAGGCTCTCGATACATCTCGCTAGTTTAATTCCGAATTAACAATGAAAATTCGCAAAAAGCGAGACACTCGAGCTGACAAACATCAAACACCCAACATCCAACACCCATCACAGTCCCAAAAATGTAAGCAATTGAGGTTTAAATGTAGTGGCGTATTTCTTAATTAAATCAGCATCAAAACCTGATTTTTCTTCATTAATTCGACCAATGAATTGAGCTTCTGATTTGTCTAAAATAATTGATTCGGTTGTAGGGTGTTCATTTCCTGAAAAAATAATTCCAATGTTTTGAAAGCCTCTGTTTTTTAATGCTTCAATAGAAAGTAGTGAGTGATTAATACTGCCTAAATAATGCCGAGATACTAAAATCACAAAATCGGATGGCTGTATTAAATCAATAATGCAATCTTTTTTATTTAGAGGTACTAATAAGCCACCAGCCCCTTCAATCACCAACTTATTTTCAGTTGTAGGTCGAATGATTTTTGCTAGGTCAATTTCAACTCCATCAATTTCTGCGGAAGCATGAGGACTCATGGGGGTTTTTAAGGCATAAGCGTTTTCAAAGAAATTCGATTTAGGATTAGTGATTAAACTTTTTACTTTTTGGGTATCGCAAAAATCCAATTCGCCTGCTTGTACAGGTTTCCAATAATCGGCTTCTAAGGCTTCTACAACAATAGCAGAAGCTATTGTTTTTCCCACTTCTGTTCCTATTCCGGTTAAAAAAATCTTTTTGCTCATGACTTTTTTTAGATTTCAACTAATTTAACTAACCACTGTTTTAAGAGCTTCAACACGGCTTCCATTTCTGAAGGGTTAGTGTAGGA
This sequence comes from Flavobacteriaceae bacterium, assembly GCA_022565635.1. Taxonomy (GTDB): domain Bacteria; phylum Bacteroidota; class Bacteroidia; order Flavobacteriales; family Flavobacteriaceae; genus Psychroflexus. The sequence continues at coordinate 1,014 of JAIUMH010000118.1, forward strand.
ATGCAAGCAAAATCGAAGTCGTTCTTTACCTTCCTGAACGGTTGGACTTTTAATGGCACGCACATCAAAATCGCGTTTGCGAAATTGTTCTTCTAACCAACTCACATTTTGATTACCGGGAATAACACAAGATTGAATTTGTGTATAACTTTCAATAAAATATTGATCTAATTGCAACTGAAAGCACATACTCCTAAAAAAGCTGATGTTTTCTTTTAGCCAATCTAAGGCTTGTTTTTTTTCTCCTAATAATTCGTGGGCTACTTTGATTTTGGCCACTTGCAGTGGACTTAAAGCGGTGGTATAAATTAAACTTCGGGAAAAATTGATTAAATAGTCTTTGAGTTTTTGGCTTCCTAAAATAGCAGCACCTTCTACCCCTAAGGCTTTTCCAAACGTAACAATCCGAGCAAAAACTTCTTTTACATCGTGTTTTGAAAGTAAATCTTTTAACGGAAAAATCCCATTAGAATGGGCTTCATCAACAATTAAAAAAGCCTGATGTGCTTGGCAAATTTCGAAAAACTTATTGAGGTTGGGGCCATCTCCATCCATCGAAAAAACCGCTTCTGTTACCACAAAAACATCGCCCGATGTCTCACTAAATTTGTGCAATAATTGTTGCAACTCATCTATGTCATTATGTTTAAATTTATAGGCTTTTGCATGAGAAAGCTGGATTCCATCACGAATGGAAGCATGGGCAAATTCATCATAAAGGATAATATTATTTCTCAAACCTATGCTAGAAAACAGACCTAAATTAGCTGTATAACCCGAATTGTAAATGCAAGTGGCTTCAGTTGAGTAGTGTTGATTTAAAAATTCTTCAGTAAGCCTATATAAGGCGTGATTACCGCTAAGCAATCTAGAACCGCTGGCTCCATTTTGTAAACTCTTGTGTTCTTCAATCAAGGTTTGAGCGCGACTGAGGAGCGTTGGTTCCTTACTTAAACCCAAATAATCATTAGAAGTAAAATCATACTTAGGGAGATTAAATTGTAACTTCCTTAGAGCATTACTCTCCTCTCTCTTCTTCAATTTTTCGTGCAGACTTGTTGGAAAGCTCATAGAACAATTATTACTTATTTTCTTTTTCTTCTTCTCTCTTGTTTTTGGCGTTCACATCTTCGCTTAAAAGCTTATGATTTTTTTTGTCGTATTTACCTTCTAAATCATCTACCACAGAATTTTTCCACATTTTATTTCCTAAAAAATAGGTTGTTCTTCCAATTAAATGAGCGCCTACTGGAGCGGTAAGTATAATAAAAATAATGATTGCTTGCACGCGGGTAGAAACAGCAAAGTCGTTAAAATATACTGCGGCAGCACCTAGCAACAAACCAACACCTAAGGTAGCGGCTTTTGTAGTTACGGAGATTCGTAAAAAAGCATCAGGCATTCTCAAAATACCAATAGCGGCTAACATGGCAAAAATGGCTCCTAAGGTAGATAATATGTAGATCAAAATTTCACTCATCTTTTTTATTTCTTTTTTCTAAGTAATAGGCAAAGGCTACGGTGCCTAAAAATGCAATTAAAGCTAATATGGTAGCAATATCAAGAAATGTGGGCTTGTCATTAATAATGCTATAAATGGCAATAATACCAATACCAATAGTGATCACTAAATCTAGCGCAACTACGCGGTCTACAATGGTTGGACCAATTAAAAACCGAATAAACACCACTACTGATGATAAAGACAGGATGGGCAAAATAATATAGTATAGATAATCGTGTAAATTCATCGTAAAATTTCTAAAAGTTTGCGTTCAAATCCGTTTTTAATTTCTTTGATAAAATCTTGTTTATCATGAACATACATTGAGTGAATGTACAAAACTTTTTTATCTTCAGAAACATCTAAGCTCAAAGTTCCGGGGGTTAAAGTAATTAAGTTTGCTAAAAGCGTAATTTCTGTATCTGTTTTTGCATCTAATGGCAAGGCTACAATTCCTGGCTTCATTTTATTTTGTGGTGTAATTACTTCATAGGCTACCTGGATATTAGCTTTAACTACTTCCCATAAAAAGAAGAAGAAAAAAGAAATCAATTTAGGTATAATTCTGAAGTATTTTCCATTTTCAGAATCTTTTGAACTGATGATCCATAAAATTAAAAAAGTAATTACAAAGCCAAAGACAAAATTGACCACTTCGAAGCTTCCCGTAAGGAAAACCCAGATAATTGTAAGTAATATGTTGGTTAAAAACTTTCCTCTCATCTTAATTTACTTAAAAACAGCATTAAAATAGGTTTGCTTATCTAACACTTCAGTAGCAATTCTAGTAGAAACTTGTTGTATATGTTCAGCTCCAAAACCAATATACAAAGAAACTAGGGCAAGAAAAACAATAGGTACAACATATTGCATTTTTTGGTAGCTTCTTAACTGATCAAAAGCTATAAATTTCTTTGAATGTTTAACATCTTTACCATCTTCCCAAAAGGCTTTAGCCCAAACATGGGCAATGGCGATTAACGTAACTAAGCTTCCAAAAATAACAGCACCAAAATACCAATAATTGCCTTCATTAAAACCGGCTAACAACAAGGATAATTTTGGCCAAAATCCTGAAAGAGGAGGAATTCCTACTAAGGAAAATAAAGGAATAGCCATGAGCAAACTTAGTTTTGGATAGGATTTGTAAATACCACCCAAACGGTCTAAACTAGTAGTAGATTTTAAGCGATAAATTAAGCCTGAAACCAAAAACAAGTTGGTTTTTACTACAATATCATGAATTAAGTAAAAGATAACTCCTGCCATTGCAACCTCTGTAAACAAGCCTAAACCACCAATCATAAAACCAATATGACAGATAATTAAATAAGAAAACAGCTTCCGTATATTTTTCTGAATAATGGCTCCAATTCCTCCACTAAAAATGGTTAAAATAGCTAGACTTTGAAGCATGATTTCAATAAAACTATCATTGACAAAAATCAGAGTAAACACGCGTATTAGTGCATATACACCAACTTTGGTGAGCAAACCCGAAAAAATTGCCGAAACCGCAGAGGGAGGCGTATGGTAAGAAGCAGGCAGCCAAAAATACAAAGGAAAAACTGCCGATTTTATGCCAAAACCAACCAAAAACAAAAAGGCGGTAACATCTACCAAAGCTTGGTTTTGAATGAGCGGTATTTTTTGAGATAAATCAGCCATATTCAAGGTTCCTGTTAGTCCGTAAAGAACCCCTAAACCTGTTAAGAAAATCATGGAGGCTAAAAAGTTAAGCGTAAAATACTTGACGGCTCCTTCCAATTGGTTCTTTTCTCCACCCAAGCTAATCAATACAAACGAGCTGATAATAATAATTTCAAACCAGACGTAAAGATTAAACATATCGCCGGTTAAAAAAGCTCCATTTAGCCCCATAATTAAAAAATGGAAAACACTGAAAAAGCCAAATCTTAGTCGAGCTTTAATTACCGAAACAGCGGCAAATATAGAAACTGCAAAAGCGCTTATTCCGGTAAGTAGCACTAATGTTGCGGCAAGCGTATCGCCAACAAAAGTAATTCCAAATGGAGCTTCCCAACTTCCGGCTTGAAAAGTTTGAATACCATTTTCCCAAACATGTATAAACACCCAAATAGAGGCTAACATGGCAATAAAGCTACCCGAAATTGAAAGCACCTTTTGCGCTTTAATATTGGTCCAAAAAAACATGAGGCCTATACTTAAGACCAAGTTAATTAATAAAGGTAATATGATTAATTGCTCACTCATGAATCTTCGTCGGTTGTATTAAGTTGATCTAAATCGTCTGTTTTAAGCACTTTATAAGCCCGCTTTACTAAAATGATTGCAAATGATTGAAGCCCAAAACTAATTACAATGGCCGTTAATATTAGCGCTTGCGGTACTGGGTCTGCAAATAAATCTTCAAAAACTTTGGTTTCTTCTGGAATAATAGGTGGTTTCCCTTTGGTAATTCTACCCAATAAAAAGATAAGCAAGTTTACTCCATTTCCTAAAAGGATTAATCCAAGAATAAGTTTCACCATACTTCGCCTTAAGATCATGTAAATCCCAGCAGCATAAAGAATTCCAGTTGTTATTGCTAGTAATATTTCCATGGTTTAAGCCGATTCTGAAATGGTGAATATAATGGTTAATGATGCCCCTATAACAATTAAGTAAACACCAATATCAAAAAATAAAGCTGAGCCAATGCTACCAATTACGGGAATAGGATCTTCTGCCCAAAGACCAGTCATAATAGGCTGACCACCAAAAAAAATAGGTGAAATAGCAGCTAAAACCGATAAGGTTAAACCAAAAGGCATCAAAAAACCTGGGTGTAACTTCAAAAGTTTTTTGGTGTTTTCTAAACCATTGGCAAAGGCATCTAATACAAAAGCAATAGAAGCTACCAATCCGCCTATAAATCCACCTCCTGGTAAATAGTGCCCACGCAGTAAAATAAATACTGAAAAAAGCAGTAATACAGGAAGTAGAAAATCAGAAGCTGTTCTAAGTATAATTGTCTTCATATCCTTTATTTTTTATCGCGTGTTTTAAGTCTTAATTTAAGTAAACCAAAAACACCAAGCGCAGCAACAATCAAAACACAAGTTTCAATTAGGGTATCAATTCCTCTAAAATCAACCAAAATTACATTTACTACATTTTTTCCCTTGGCTAAAAGGTAAGCATTTTGCGCGTAATAATCAGTGATTTCTGCATTTACCGGTTCTTGTAAAACTTTAAGCACTAAAATAGTCATTAAAGCACCAAATATAATTGATAAAACACCGTGCTCTATTCGCAATACGTTTTTAGACATTTTTAGGTACTTTGGCAAACGGTACAAAACCAATACAAATAAAATCACTGTTAAGGTATCTACAGAAAATTGCGTCATGGCTAAATCGGGTGCTGAGTAAAACAAAAACAGCAAACAGAAAGCAAAACCAACAATTCCCATGGATGCCACTGCAGCTAATCTAGACCTAGAAAAAACGGTAAATAAAATAGCGGTAATCATCATCAAAACAATAGCTACTTCGTAAACGGTTAAATCAGAAAAGCTTGAATAATCAAGACTTAAATCAAAGTTGGTAAAAATAATATAGCCCAAAACTAGGCTTAAGAAACCAATTATTGTGGCTACATAGTGCCTCAAAAATCCGTTTTGAAAAAAGTTAGTCCATAAAGTAGAAAAAACGGTAAATCCTTCAGTAATTTTTAGCACTATATTTTTTGGGCTAATTACTTCAAATCTTTCTATAAATCTTTCTTTTTTATGCGAAGGAATCAGCACAAAATAGAGTAAAGTTCCTACAGCAATAGTAATGACGCTTAAAATTAAAGCTGTATTGAAGCCATGCCACAGTTTTAAATGGAAAGTTTCAGTTGAAGTCATCAAAACTTCTATTCCTGGAGCAATTAATGCAGTTTCTGCCAAGTGAGGAACAAAACCTAAAACAACCCCTAAGCTTACTAAGACCAGTGGAGGAATCCATAATCTTTTTTCAGGGAGGTGAACGTTTTCAAATTTTGTGGGTAATTGCCCAACAAAAGGTTTTACTCCTGCAACAAAACCTGCATAGTACAATAAAATTTTAGTAAGCAGTGCACCCCCAACCAAAATCCAAGTATAACTACCCCAGTTTAAACCGGCTTCATAAATCAAGTCCTTCCCTATAAAACCAAAAGTTGGTGGCACTCCTCCACTAATCAAAGCCGCCAAAAATCCTGCTATAGCTACAGGCATCAACACTTTCTTTAAACCGGCTAATTGAGTGATATCTCTTGTGCCCGTTTCGTGATCAATAATTCCTGTAATTAAAAAAAGTGAAGCTTTATATAGAGCGTGAACAATAATGAACACCAAACAAGCAATCAAAGCCTCTTGGGTTCCTAAGCCAATAAGGAAAACTAAAATCCCTAAAGCAGAAATGGTTGAATACGCTAAAATGCCTTTTAAATCTGTTCTGAAAATAATATGAATAGCTGCATACAACATGGTTACTCCACCCACAATAATTAAAGTTGAATGCCAAAGTTCTGTATTTCCTAAAATGGGAGTAAATCTTAAGAGCAAAAAAATACCCGCTTTTACCATAGTAGCTGAATGCAAATAAGTAGAAACTGGCGTTGGTGCTTTCATGGCGCCTGGCAACCAAAAATGAAATGGAAACTGAGCCGATTTAGAAAAAGCAGCTCCAAAAAACAAAACTGCAATTAAAACATACGAGCTACTTGACGTAATTTCATCGGCTAAACCAATCATTTCTGAAATTTGAAAAGTGCCAGCAAGCTCACCTAACAATACCGCACCTCCTAAAAAAAGTAAACCTCCCATTCCAGTAATTCCCAAGGCGGTTAAAGCCGATTTCCTAGAAGCTAAAGAGGAGTTATTAAAGCCAATTAAATAAAAAGAAGAAATACTGGTTAATTCCCAAAAAACAAACATAGAAATTAAGTTGTCAGACAAAACCAAACCTAACATAGCGCCCATAAACATACTCAAGTAAGCATAAAAGCGATCTAAAAACTCATGCCCTTTTAAATAGGCTGAAGTGTAGGCAAAAACCAAAGTCCCTATTCCTGTAATCATCAAGGAAAAAAGCAAGGACAAACCATCCAACTGAAAACTCAATTCCACATTAAATGAAGGAATCCAAGAGTAGGTTTGTTGTATTATTTCACCTTTACTTATCTGAGGAATAAAACTTAAAAAGTAAGCTAATAAGGACAACGGGATTAGCGTACTAAGCCACGACTGCTTTCCTTTAACAAATTTTCCAATCACTAAAATTGAAATTGCAAAAATAAAACCTAATAAAACGGCTATTAGCATCGGTTGATTTTTTGGAAAAGACAAATATAAGGATATTTGGATTAGGGCTTGATTACATAAGAATTTTTTAATACTACAATTTTTGATTAGCCTTACAGAAACAATCAACTTGACTTATCATAATAATTTTACTAAGCGTGTTTTGTTATCTTTGCTTATATTGTTCAGAATAGGAGAACGAGGTCACAAAACAATAAGCATAGATACATGAAAAGAATAATCTTAGGTTTTATAGGAGGTTTAATGGTTGTTGTGGGTGTTTTTTATTACCTCAACCAAAAGCAACAAACTGCTCAACTTGAAGAATTTAGTAATTTAATTCAATTGCAACTAGAAAATGTAGGAAAGTTGGTTGTTACTGAAGCAGCTTTTTCTGAAGTTTTTTCTTACGAAGATTCAAAAGATTACTTCAAAATGATTTCTTTTAAAAAAAAGACCTTGGTTATAGTTAATGCAAAAGTTACCGTAGGCTTTGACTTATCAAAACTTGAAACTTACATTGACAAAGAAAACAAAGAGGTGCATATCACTT
>JAIUMH010000119.1 GCA_022565635.1 Flavobacteriaceae bacterium
ATTTGATATCTTTTGTTATTCTTCTTTATTCATTTGCATGTTGTAGTTTTTAATAAGTTATCTCTTACTTACTTTTAGCAATTAAAAAATAAGTTTAATTTTGAATTTTCAATTTATAAACTACTATGGCAAGAATATTAACAGGCGTACAAAGCACAGGAACACCTCATTTAGGAAACTTGTTAGGGGCAATCATTCCCGCTATTGAAATGGCTAATGACCCAAATAATGAATCCTTTTTGTTTATTGCTAACATGCATTCACTTACTCAAATAAAAGATGCTGAAGTTTTAAAAACAAATACCCTCTCTACTGCCGCCGCTTGGCTTGCATTTGGTTTAGACACTTCTAAAACCGTCTTTTATAGGCAAAGCGATGTTCCTCAAGTTACCGAATTATCTTGGTATTTAAGTTGCTTTTTCCCTTATCAGCGTCTTAAACTTGCACACTCATTTAAAGATAAAGCAGACCGACTTGAAGATGTTAATGCGGGTTTATTTACCTATCCTATGCTAATGGCGGCCGATATTTTGGCTTATGATGCTGAGGTTGTTCCAGTAGGGAAAGACCAATTGCAACACCTTGAAATTACCAGAGATGTTGCCACTCGTTTTCATGCTAAATTTGGTGAAACCTTTGTTCTTCCTAAAGAGCAAATTCAAGAAGAGAGCAAATTAATTCCTGGTACTGATGGTGCTAAAATGAGTAAATCTAAAGGGAATATTATCAACATTTTTGAGTCTGATAAAAAACTTAGAAAGGCAGTGATGAAAATAGAAACTGATTCTAAAGGCCTTGAAGAACCTAAAGACCCAACAACTTGCAATGTCTTTGCTATTTATAAGTTGATGGGGTCTGTTGAAGAAATAAGCCATTTAGAACATAAATATAAAGCAGGTAATTTTGGTTATGGCCATGCTAAGCAAGCCTTGTATGAGCTGATTGTGAAAAAGTTTGAAACCCCTAGAAATAAGTATAATTATTATTTAGAAAATCCAGAAGAAGTTGAAAAGATTCTACTTGAAGGAGCAAAAAAAGCTCAACAGATTTCGTCTGAGGTTTTAAATCGCGTTCGTTCCAAAATTGGATATTAAACTTTTGGAGTAAAGAATCTTTGTAGTGTTTTGAATTTTTAGCTGCTAGAGTACAAAAATTAGAAGGTACCTATGTTGCGCTTGCCGAAGGTTTTATTAGTATTCTTTTAACTGTATAGTTATGTAAACTAAATTACACAATGAAGGTTGAATTTAAATTTGAATGTCGTGAATTAAGTTTTGAAAACCATTTTTTGGGGTTTTCAATAACATTTTCTGAAGTTCAGTCTAATAACGAACAAAATAAAAGTATAGACGAACTGATGAATTCAAAAGATAAATATTTGATGATTCAAAGGACTTACCCAGAGGATGAATTTGAAACAAACTACTATTATTTGGAATTTCATAGCAACAATTTTGAACTGATCAAAAAAAATAAGTTGATATTGACTTTAAATGGCAATCAAATAAAATTTGAAAATCAAATGATTTCTTGTGTAATACAAATGAATTTAATCCAAAATTGGGAGTCAAAACTTATGTCATCTATTGAAAACTATTTTGAAAGTAGAATTACAATCGTAAAGTGAACATCAACCTGCTTTACCAACTGCCTAGAACAAAAAAATATCCTCTGTAAGACAAGCCGTTGATGAGGGCTTGTGATGATGTTTAGAGTTTTCTGTGTTCTAGAATTATTTTCTATTGTGAAGTTGAATGATTTATTTTCGCCAGTGGTTTCCACTCATACCTGTTGCTACACGCAACATGTCCTTTTGACTAACTAAGCCCACTAATTTTCCGTTTTCAACTACAGGAAAACGTCTTCTTTTAAGGTGTAAAAACTTATTTCCCACATCAAAAATATTTTCCTCGGGATGAATGCTCTCAACAGTTGTACTCATTTTGTCTTTTACCTTAACGTCAGACATAGGCATATTGTAGTATCTAGAATCTGAAATTTGTTTAACACAGTCGCCTTCAGATATAACACCTACCAGTTTTTTGTGTTCATCAACAACTGGACCGCCAGACACCTTGTTTTTAATCATAATTTCCATGGCTTCTAATAAACTCATCTCTTCGTTAAAAACAACCATTGATGTATTCATGCAGTCTTTAACTCTAATTTGATCAACTTCATGAATTTCTTTTACTTGCTTACCTTGAAAACTTTTAATACCCATAACTGATAAATTTTCAATAAATATAATTAAAAAATATCAATTTAGCTGATTATTGTCACAAAAAATAAAGATATGCGTTGTCTGTGACTTTTGTTACTCTTTGTAAGTACTACTCATTTTACCTTTGTTTTTTAAATATAAATTCGGTATGAAAAATAGAATTGTGAGAGGGGTTGCGGGTACATTTGTCTTGGTTAGTGTCATCTTGGCAATTTATGTACATATAAATTGGTTATGGTTTACTGCTTTTGTAGGTCTTAATTTGCTTCAATCTTCGTTAACCAAATGGTGTTTGTTAGAGGATATACTTACAAAGCTTGGTGTTAAAAACTAGCTATTTATGCAATGGTTTTTTCTTTGCGCTACTATGCCTGATTTTTAGGTGTTGTACTAAAGTAACTTTAGTTACACATTAAGAAGTCAATTTTCTGTTATTTTGCAGAAAAATTATTGACTATGGATTTTATTTATGAACCTTGGCCTTGGTATGTGTCTGGTCCTTTAATTGCACTTATCATGTTTGTGTTACTTTTTTTAGGTAAACAATTTGGAATGTCATCAAACCTAAGAACTGCCTGTAGTATTGGTGGTGCTGGCAAGATTTCAGATTTCTTTAAGTTTGATTGGAAAAGTCAACGGTGGAATTTAATTATTGTTCTCGGAGCTGCTATAGGTGGTTTTATAGCTTCTACTTATTTATCTAATAACGAAGTCCATATCAACGAAAACGTAGCTGAAAAATTAAGTACCTACGGAATTGAGTCTGCAGGAACTGCTTATTTGCCTACCGAAATTTTTTCAACTGAAAGTTTGTCTGATCCTAAAGTACTAGCTATTTTACTAATTGGGGGCTTTTTGGTAGGCTTTGGTGCTAGGTATGCCGGAGGTTGTACTTCGGGTCACGCTATTTCTGGATTAAGTAATTTACAACTCCCATCTTTAATTGCAGTGATTGGTTTTTTTATTGGTGGTTTAGTGATGATTAATTTTATTTACCCTTTAATTTTTGGTTAAAACAAGCGAAATATGAAAAGTATAATATATTTAATAGTAGGAGTCTTTTTTGGGATTTTAATGTATAAGTCTGAAGCCGCCTCATGGTTTAGAATTTACGAAATGTTTGAGTTTGGAGCCTTTCACATGTATGGAATTATTGGGTCTGCTTTATTTTTAGGAGTGATAGGAACAACTTTAATTAAGAAATTTAATATCAAAGCTTTAGGTGGACAAGAGATGCAGTTAAAACCCAAAGATAAAAGTATTGCTAGGTATTTAATTGGTGGTATTTTATTTGGTTTAGGCTGGGCTTTAGCGGGGGCTTGTCCAGGACCAATGTATGTGTTGGCTGGCGCTGGTTATTTGTCTATTTTAATTGTAATAGGAGGTGCTTTGTTGGGGACTTTGGTTTATGGAATCCTTAAAAATAAATTACCTCACTAACAATCATAGTTTTTAAGTTTAGTTGTTTTAAAAGCACAGCGAAAGTTGTGCTTTTTTTTGCATAAACCTGGGTTTGAGGTTTAGCTTTTATTCGGTTTTAAGCAACGTCTTAATTTGCTTTTCTTGCTCCGCTATATTCTACTATTACGTCCTAGTAAAATACATGCCTCGCCTTAAGGTTGCACGAGCTTCTCTACTATGAATGGTATTAGCCCTGATTGAAGAGGAAAGCCCGTAAAATGCAAGAATTTAGCTTGTTTGCTCAAGAAAAGCGACCGGTAGGAAGCTCTTGAGTGAGCTTAACAAGCTTATTTTTGCATTGCGGACTTGTAACGGAAAGCAGGTTTTTGCTCCCCATTAAAAACCAAAAAAAACCTCCAGCGTTAACTGAAGGTTCTAATTTTATGATCAACAATATGTGTTTTATAGCTCTAAAGCTTTCTTTACATCTCCGTTCATAAGCAATTCTTCTGGGTTTTCTAGAGCTTCTTTTACTTCTACTAAGAAACCAACCGATTCTCTACCATCAATAATTCTATGGTCATAAGAAAGGGCAAGATACATCATAGGTAAAATTACTACTTTGCCATCTACTGCCATAGGGCGTTCCACAATGTTGTGCATTCCTAAGATTCCACTTTGTGGAGGATTGATAATTGGTGTTGACATCATAGATCCAAACACACCACCGTTTGAAATAGTGAAGGTTCCACCAGTCATTTCATCCACAGTAATTTTTCCATCTCTAGCGCGTGTAGCTAAGCGTTTTACTTCTTGTTCAACGCCTCTAAAGCTAAGGTTTTCTGCATTTCTCATTACAGGAACCATTAATCCTTTTGGCCCAGAAACGGCAATACTTATGTCTTTATAGTCGTACGTAATCATTTCTTTTCCGTCCACCATTGAGTTAACTGAAGGGAATTTTTCTAAAGCGCGTACCACGGCTAAGGTGAAGAAAGACATGAATCCTAAACCAACACCATGCTTTTCTTTGAACTCTTCTTTGTACTGCTTTCTAATATCAAAAATAGGCTTCATGTTCGCTTCGTTAAAGGTAGTTAGCATGGCCGTTTCGTTTTTGGCGCTTACCAAACGTTCTGCTACTTTTCTTCTAAGCATAGACATTTTAGACCTGGACTCACTTCTCTTTCCGGTTCCAGGAGTTCCCATAGAAGGTTTGCCCTTAGCTTGAACAGCATCTTCTTTAGTAATTCTTCCGTCTCTTCCTGTTCCTTTTACGTCTTTAGGATCAATTCCTTTTTCGTCTAAGGTCTTTTTAGCCGCTGGTGAAGGGGTTCCTGAAGCGTAGGTTTCTTTTTTCTCCTCTTTTGATGAAGAATCCTCTTTTGATGAAGATTTTTCTTCTTTCTCACTTGAAGCATCTTCTTTTTTAGAAGCGTCTTGTTTTTCTTTCTCTTTTGAAGAATCACCACTAGGTTTTTCAGCATCTGTGTCAATAAGGCAAACTACTTCACCTACCTCTACAACATCACCTTCTTCAGCTTTAAGGGTAATAATACCACTTGCTTCAGCAGGTAACTCTAAGGTTGCTTTGTCTGAATCTACTTCAGCTATTGCTTGATCTTTTTCCACGTAGTCGCCATCTTGGACTAACCATTCTGCGATTTCTACTTCGCTAATTGACTCGCCCGGTGAAGGGACTTTCATTTCTAAAGCCATAATCTATAAATTTCTAAATCTTTTATTTTTTATCTTTTTTGTAATCTATAACGCAGTTATTTTTTGATTTGTCAAAAACATAATCAATAACTTCATTGTGTCTCTTTTCAAAACGAGCTGAACTTCCTGCCGCTGGTGAGCCGTAGAATCTTCTACTACAAACTCTAAAGTCGGCTACCTCTGGAAATTGAAGTAACAAGTGCGAATAAGCTCCCATATTTCTTGGTTCTTCTTGCGCCCACACCACTTCTTCAGCGTTTTTGTATTTCTTCATCACTTTTTTCATTTCCTCTTTAGGAATAGGGAAGAGTTGTTCTACTCTCACCAAAGCAACGTCTTTACGGTTTTCTTCTTCTCGTCTTTTTAGTAAATCATAATAAAATTTACCTGTACAGAAAACTAAGGATTTAACTTCTTTAACTTTTGCAGAAGAATCATCAATAACCATCTGGAAGCTTCCGTTAGCTAAATCTTCTTTAGTAGAAATTACTTTTGGGTGTCTTAGTAAACTTTTTGGCGTAAAAACTACCAGTGGTTTTCTAAAGTTTATTTTAAGTTGTCTTCTTAATAAATGATAATAATTTGCAGGCGTTGTACAATTTGCAATAAACATGTTGTCTTTTGCACAAAGCTGTAAATATCTTTCCATTCTTGCTGAAGAGTGTTCTGATCCTTGTCCTTCATAACCATGAGGTAAGAGCATGATTAACCCATTTTGAGTTTTCCATTTATCTTCTGCTGAAGAAATGTACTGGTCAATCATAATCTGAGCTCCGTTAGAAAAATCACCAAATTGCGCTTCCCAAATAGTAAGTGTTTTAGGGCTTGCCATGGCGTAACCGTAATCAAATCCAACTACAGCATATTCAGAAAGTAAGGAGTTGTAAATATAAAATTTAGCGTCCTTATTAATGTTTTCATGAGGAATAATTTCTTCTTCGCTATCTTCCACTTTCACTACAGCATGTCTGTGAGAAAAGGTTCCACGCTCTACATCTTGCCCAGTAATTCTAACATCATGACCTTCTTTAAGCAAGGTTGCGTAAGCCAGCATTTCACCCATTGCCCAATCTAGCTCATTCTTTTCAAAAAACATTTTATTCCTGTTTTCAAAAAGGCGCGCTGTTTTACGCATAATTTTTTTATCCTCGGGTAATTGGGTAATGGTTTTAGCCAATTCGGTAAGTTGGTCTAAATCAAACGTAGTATCTACATCAGCCATCATGTCCTCTCGGTCACCGTACTCGTAATCTCTCCATTCTTCTTGAAGAATAGGAATTACTTGAGCTCTTTCTTCTTGTTTGGCTTCTTCAAATTCTTCTTCTAATTTTGATTTGTAATTATTCTCTAATTGTTTTACAAAATCGTCATCTACAATCCCTTCATCTTTGAGCTGATCAACATAAATATCTCTAGGATTATCATGTTTAGAAATAGCTTTGTATAACTTAGGTTGCGTAAACCTTGGTTCGTCTCCTTCATTGTGGCCATATTTTCTATACCCTAATAAGTCAATAAATACATCTTTACCAAACTTCATGCGGTATTCTAGGGCAAAATTCATGGCATGTACAACAGCTTCCACATCATCTGCATTAACATGTAATACAGGAGACAAAGTAACTTTACCCACATCTGTACAATAGGTAGAAGAACGTCCGTCAATGTAATTGGTAGTAAATCCAATTTGGTTATTCACAACAATATGTATGGTTCCTTGAGTTTTGTATCCATCTAATTGCGCCATTTGTACAATTTCATAGGCAATTCCTTGTCCAGAAATTGCGGCATCACCATGCACAACAATAGGAAGCACATTTTGTTCTTCGCCTAAATGATGATCGTCTTGTTTGGCTCTTGCCAGACCTTGCACTACAGCTCCAACTGTTTCAAGGTGAGAAGGGTTAGGAGCAATATTTAAGTTAATTTTCTTTCCAGAATCAGTTTCTCTTTCGGATGTCCAGCCCAAGTGATATTTTACGTCACCATCAAAACCTTCCATTTCATAATCTTTGCCGGCAAATTCGTTAAAGATACTTTTAGGGTCTTTCCCAAAAATATTAGCTAAGGTATTTAAACGACCACGGTGAGCCATACCCATCACAAATTCTTTTACGCCTTTGTTGGCCGCTCCTTCTATTAATGCATCTAAAGCAGGAATTAAACTTTCATTTCCTTCTAAAGAAAAACGTTTTTGCCCAACATAACTTTTGTGCAAGAAAGACTCAAAGGTTACCGCTTCATTTAATTTACGAAGAATGTTTTTCTTTTCGTCTGCAGAAAAGTTAGGCTGATTTTGGTTGTGGTAAATTTTTTCCTGAATCCACTTTACTTCTTCGGGTTTTCTGATGTAGGCAAATTCAACACCAATAGAATCACAGAATACATTTTCTAAGAATTCAATGATTTTTTTAAGTGAAGTTTTACCTACACCAATTAATTCTCCAGCTTCAAATTCGGTATCTAAATCTGAAGAAGAAAGCCCAAAGTTTTCAATGTCTAATTTGGGTCTATACTGTCTTCGTTCACGCACGGGATTGGTTTTGGTGAACAAATGCCCACGGTGACGATAACCATCAATTAAATTAATTACCTGAAATTCTTTTTGAACGTTTTCAGGAACTTCTACTGTTTTTGTTTCTTTTGTTTCTGCGTCTCTTATAACTACCTCTTCTACAAAGCCATTTTCCTGCATACCAAAGTCAAAACCTTGAAAAAAGGCTCTCCAGCTTGGCTCAATACTATCTGGATTTTGTAAATATTGGTCGTATAAATGAGAAAGGTGCGAGGGGTGCACTGCGTTTAGAAATGAAAATTGGTCCATATATGGAATTACTATTTCTGTTTTTATAAAAAGCAAATTTACAACATTACATTCATCTAACAACAACACTTTAACAAATATTGAAAGCTAAGCATCGAATTTTCAATATGGTATTTTTTTAAAGCTTTTTTTGTTATTCTTAAATTTTAGGTTC
>JAIUMH010000120.1 GCA_022565635.1 Flavobacteriaceae bacterium
ATTTTTAAAGTGGTCCC
The DNA here is from genome assembly GCA_022565635.1 of Flavobacteriaceae bacterium. GTDB lineage: Bacteria > Bacteroidota > Bacteroidia > Flavobacteriales > Flavobacteriaceae > Psychroflexus. The sequence continues at coordinate 18 of JAIUMH010000120.1, forward strand.
ACCTGGGCTCGAACCAGGGACTTTCTGATTATGAGTCATAAAACACCCACAAAACAAACAAACATCAATACTACAATAAACAAGTATAAACCTTAATAAAATAAATACTTAAGCGTGTTTATTTTTATTGTTTTTATACGTTTGTTTTGTTTTATTACCTTACTTTTGTGTTACAAATGTGTTACAATTCAAATTTAGGGTTATGAAAACAGCAAAAGCAAGCATTTATTTAGACAAGAGCAGACCCAAAGCAAATGGCTTATGTTCCGTAAAAATCAAAGTTACTTATAACAGGAAGCGAAAATATTTTTCAACTGGAATAGACTTAAGCATTGATGATTTTGATAAGGTATTTTTTGGCAAAAGAAAAACACCAAAGCAAAAAAAAATAAAAACCAAAGTAGAATTTTTTGAAAAGAAAGCTGATGACGTTATAAATACACTTAGTGTATTTTCATTTGATGCCTTTGAAGAAAAATATTTAGACCAACGCAATACGGCAGATAATGTTTCATTTGCATTTGACAAGTATATTTCAAACTTAAAGCTAGAAAACCGTATTGGTACAGCGGTAAGTTATGAATGTGCGAAAACCAGTATTGAAAAATTCAATAAGGAATTGACTTTTGCTGAAGTAACACCAACTTTTTTAAAGAAATATGAAAAATGGATGCTAGACCAAGGCAATAGTATTTCTACCGTTGGTATTTACATAAGAAGCTTAAGAGCAGTTTATAATTTACAAAGTATTGATAAGAGTGTTTACCCTTTTGGAGTTGGCAATGGAAGGTACACCATTCCAACCAGTAAGAACACTAAAAAAGCATTGACTTTAGAAGAAATTGGAAGAATATACAATTACGATGCTGAACCAAACAGCACTAAAGAAATGGCAAAAGATTACTGGATGTTTTTATACCTATCTAATGGCATGAATGTAAAAGATTTCTGTTTGTTGAAATGGGAAAACATAAATGGTAATATGCTTACATACAGACGTGCGAAAACCGAACGAAAAAAGGAAAGCAAGCTTATTTCAGTAGCATTAAAACCTGAAAGTACAGCTATAATAAAAAAATGGGGGCAACCTTCAATAAATAAAGATGCTTACATTTTTCCACACCTCAACCACAAAATGAATGCTGAACAAAAAAGGGCTACATACCAAGGTTTAACAGCAATTATAAACAAGTATGTTAAGCAAATAGCCAAAGAAACTGGAATTGATAAAAATGTTACTACTTACTATGCACGCCATAGTTTTGCCACCGTATTAAAGCGTTCAGGGGCTAAAATTGAAATGATAAGCGAATTACTAGGGCACAGCAACGTTGGAGTTACTGAAAGCTATTTAGATAGTTTTGAAAAGGAACAAATCCAAAAAGAAACTGATGCACTAACAGGATTTAAAAAAACAAGCTAAAAAAAAAAGATGTTTTTAAACCTTCACTTTTTTCACTAAATTCACTAAAGCATAAAAGACAAAAAAAAATGAATGCAGACGAAAACCATTATAAGCTCCATTGGGAATTTTTTAAAAGCATAAACCCAAAAGCAGATGAACATTTTTTTATTGAATTACAAATCAACGAATTTGACAAACTTATAAAACAAGGATTAAAAGAAATTGACTTCGCTAATGATGTTATTGAAACAGCTGAAGATTGGGAGAATGATATGAAGCGTAAAAATTTCTTTTTTCATAAGGATTATAAAGAATTTTTAGAGTCAAAAAAGGATGCTTTAACAAAAATCAGAGATAAACAATTTTTACCCATGAATAAAGTTTTTTTTGTTCATTACCAATGTGAAGATTTCAATATTGGTGAACAGATTTTTGAACTTTGTATTCATGCAAAAGCAAAAGCAAAATGCTTTACAGGAAGCGAAGCCGAAAAGATAAAAAGTTATGCGGTTGAGGTTGAAAAATTACTTACTGAAGGTTTAGTTTTGATACATTGGAACCAAGACCGACCTAATTACGGTACAGACCACATAAACAAAAGGTTTAAGCACTTAACAGGTGAGGATTTGAATATTGAATACAGGAATGAAATAAACCTTGCAGAATGGCTTATTTTTGAGTTTGGACAAGATTATATTTCACACCCACGTTTAGACAGTTTAGCAAAGCTTAATAAATTTCATGGAATAAGAGAAAATGAACAGGGGGAAGTTACTTTTGCTACTAATAGGCTACTACTATTAACAAAGATTTATTTCAATGCGTTGCAAGGTACTTTGAAGACTGAAATAAATAAACCTCAACCACAGGAAGAAGAAACAACTACAATAGGCAATAATGAAAAAATAAAACTTCACTTCAATTTTTTTAGTGAGAATTGCCCACGAAAACATACACAAATTTTAAAGGATGCTGATTTTGATAAATTGATTAAATGGACTGTTTACTATTTTGAAAATGAATTTCGTGTTCCTGAAATCACAGAACCAATAAAAAATGTAAAAACAAATAAGACCTATGTTCAATTAGCTTTCAGATATTTATTTAAACAATTACACCCTAATACCAATTATCCTGATACACTGTTTCAATTTTACTCTAAAGCTTTCAAACCTTATGCTGGTGACAAAAAAGCAAACTTTGATAAGGTGAAAAACAACGATATAGTAGGAACATTAATGAAAATCAATTAACAAATATAGGTTTCCGTAAACACGCAAAAAAACCGTAAAATTTCCGCATTCCCGTTTTTCAGATTTGCAAAGTATAACAAATAAAATACTTTGTAATGGATACAAATTTAACCTTCAACGATTTACCCACAGCGGTAAAAAGGCTAACAAATGAAGTTAGTGAACTCAAAAGCCTGTTATTAAGAAAACAGGAAAGCACACCTACCAATGAAGCTGAAAAGCTACTTACCATTAAAGAAGCAAGCGAATTTCTAAAGCTTTCTGTACCTACCTTATACAGCAAGGTAAGTAAGAATGAATTGCCTTACATGAAGCAAGGCAAACGCTTATATTTTTCCAGTATCGAATTAATGGAATACATTAAAGAAGGGCGAAGCAAAACCAGTTCAGAAATTGAAGCTGAAGCAGATACCTATTTGTCTAACAAAAGAAAAGGATTGAAGTAATGGAAGCAACCAACTACAACAACCCTTTGCATAAAAGACAGGGTAAAGATACGGATAAAAAGCAACTAGAGAGGTATTTAAAAACACTTTCTAAATTTCCGAATGTTATTGAACACAAAAATATTGCTCAAAGTTTTGAGGTATCAAACTACAAAGGAATATTTAAACAGGATGCAATAAGAAGGCTAATTGAAAAAACAGCTATTGAACCAAAAACAGCATCCACGCTCGCATTAGAAACTGGAGTTAATCAAAAGTACATTTGTAGATTAAAAATGCAGTTAGTTAATGAAAAAAGGCTTTCCGTTGCATACTTAGGAAAATGTCCTACTACATTAAGCAGAGGCGTTCAATTCCTTTCAAGTGATAAAAGCTATTTACCAACCACAAAAGCCAATACTAATGAAAGCAATTAATATAAAGCCAAAATTTGATGACTTACAAAAGCCTGAAATAATAAAAAACCATGTTCAGGAATTGACAAAAAAAGATGCCACACCACACGGTGAGATATTGCAAAAATTGATTGAGCAATTACAGCCAGTAGATTTTCAAAAGTTAGCGTTCCCACAGGCTGAAAAACTTGAAAAACAGATTGCTGAACTTGAAAAAAAGTTAATTAAACCTAATGGGAGTTTAGATACAAATGAAAAATTAGACAACGAAAGGGAGCAATGGAAAGCTTTAAATAAGCAATTAGATAAGCTTAAATTAAGCCAAAAGCATTTGTTAATACTTACTATTGAAAATGTATTACAGAACGCTGAAAGTAAACGCTGGGGCTTATGCAAAAACAATGATTTCATTTACTTGTATAACGGTACTTTTTGGAATGATATAGACAAAGAAACATTTCAGAAATTCTTAGGTGAAGCAAGCGAAAAAATGGGCGTTGCAAAATTTGATGCTAGGTATTTTCAATTCAGGGAAAAATTATTTAAACAATTCCTTGCAACGGCTTATTTGCCTACCCCTGAAACTGATAAGGATAAAGTATTAATTAATCTAATAAATGGCACTTTTGAGATAAGCCAAAAAAACACTATTTTAAGACCATTTAAGCGTTCAGATTTCCTTACCTACCAATTACCCTTTGAGTATAATCCAAAAGCCACAGCACCAAAATTTAAGGCTTATTTAGATAAGGTTTTACCTGATGTAGAACGCCAAAGAGTGTTGGCTGAATACTTGGGCTTTGTTTTTATAAAACATGGAAGCAATGCGCTTAAAGAAGAAAAGGCATTAATCTTATACGGTACAGGGGCAAACGGTAAGAGCGTATTTTTTGAAATTGTCAATGCACTACTTGGAGCACAAAATATAAGTAGTTATTCATTACAAAGCTTAACGGATGACAAAGGTTACCAAAGGGCAAAACTTGCCAATACCTTGGTAAATTATGGAAGTGAAATAAATGGTAAACTGGAAGCTTCAATATTTAAGCAATTAGTTTCAGGCGAACCAGTAGATGCTAGGCTACCATACGGGCAACCTTTTATTTTAAAGCAATATGCGAAACTAATTTTCAACTGTAATGAATTGCCTAAAGATGTAGAGCACACCAATGCATATTTCAGACGTTTTTTAATCATTCCTTTTGATGTTACCATATCACCAAAGGAACAGGATAAAAATTTACATACTAAAATCATTGAAAGCGAACTTTCAGGCGTTTTTAACTGGGTACTTGAAGGGCTTAACCGATTGTTGGAGCAAAAGAAGTTTTCAAAATGTGATGCGGCCCAAAATGCAGTTGAACAATATAAATTGGAAAGCAATAGTGTACAGATGTTTTTAAGCGAAAACAATTATAAGCCTAATGCTGAAAATGAAATTCTTATTAAAGATTTATACCAAAGCTATAAAGGTTTTTGCGTTGAGGATGGAATGACGCCTTTTAAGAAAAGCAACTTTATAAAACAATTGCGAACTTTAAACGTGATTGTTCAACGCATAAATATTGGAAACGTTGCTTATTTGTCTAATGCTGAAAATATCTTTTAATATGAATACAGAATACAGATATAAGTTAGACAATAGCAGTAAAAAATTCATTTGTCCTGAATGCAATAAGAAAAGATTTGTAAGATTTATTGATGCTGAAAAGGATGAATACTTACCTGAAGAATTTGGAAGGTGCGACCGTGAAAATAAATGCGGTTACCACCTCGACCCTTACAAAAGTGGTTATTCAAAAATGATTTGGGAACAGGAACAAGGTTTTGAAACAAAAGTTGAGGTTAAGAAGCCTATTTTCAGGGCAAAACCTCAACAACAAAAAGAAATTACTTTTATTCCAATTAATGAACTAAAAAACACCCTTAGAGATTATGAGAAAAACATTTTTATTCAAAACCTACTTCACAAAATTGCGTTCCCTTTTAAAGCAAAAGAAATTGAACGTATTATTGAATTATACCGTTTGGGAACTTATGCTAAAAATGGGGCGGTATGCTTTCCTTTTATAGATTTAAACCAAAATGTGAGAGCAGTACAGGAAAAAATATTTGATGCTACCAACCACACCGATAAAACTAAAAAATACCATACCAGTTGGTTACATAGCAGACTTAAATACAGCCAGTACAAAAACAAGCCTTTGCCTAATTGGTTACAAGCCTATTTAAACAACGATACAAAGGTTTCCTGTTTGTTTGGTGAACATTTGCTTACCAAGTACCCACAAAACCCCGTTGCACTTGTAGAAGCACCAAAAACAGCTATTTATGGTACTTTATATTTTGGCTTTCCTGAACAGGCTACCAACTTTATTTGGCTTTCTACCTTCAACCTTAGTAGTTTTTCATTTGAAAAATGCAAGGTATTAAAAGGGCGTGATGTGTATTTGTTTCCTGATGCTTCAGAAAATGGCACAGCCTTCAAAGATTGGAGCAGTAGAGCAACTGAAATTGAAAGTAAATTAAGCGGTACAAATTTTATTGTTTCCGATTTGTTAGAAAAATACGCTACTGATGTAGATAAAAAACAGGGCAACGACCTTGCAGACTATCTAATCAAACAGGATTGGCGTAAATACAGACCACAGCCCGAACCTGAAGAAATAGAAATTCCAACCAGTGAAAAAAGTGAAAATAATGAAGCTAAAAACAAACCTTTTTTTTCTGAAAATGAAGTTGAGGTTTTAGGAAGTAATAAAAATAAAAAAAATAATGATGACAAAATTAGAAACAGAATTAGAGAATGCAGAAACAGAATTAGACAATATGAGATACAAGTTTGTGAACTTACAAATGAAATTAAAGCACTTGAAAAAAAGTTTAAACAAAATGCAGAGTGTTGCAAAGTTGAATGGTTTAGACCTAAATGGTACGGAAAACAATACCAAAATAAATTGAATGAAATACAATACTGGACTTCTTAATAAAATCAAATTAACATGAAGAATAAAGAACAGATTTACACCAAAGATTTAAGGGAACAGCTTAAGGCTACAATGCAAAGCGAAATTGAAAAGCTACCTGAAACACTTGAAGGTTTAGAACCAAAAGAACGCATAAATGTAGTATGTAAATTAATGCCTTATGTGTTCCCGAAAGTTCAGCAAGTACACCCCACAGAAGGTGAACCGTTCAATTTTGATTAATTCAAAGTTCCTTAATAATTTAGGTTTAAAAAGATTTGACAAATGGCAAAATTTCCAACTTTTCCAACTTTATACGATGCAGTTTCAACCCTTAAAATTTCAGACTTGAAGAAATGGGGCTACCTGAAGCCTAAACAAAAAAGGTCAGGAAAACTAACTTGGAGTAGAAACGGAACAGAAACAGCCAGTATTTCTATTGAAGTAGATACGATGCAATTACCTTATTTAATACTGAAGTATAGAAGCAACGAAAAACCGATTAACTATAAAATAAATTTAGTTTCAACCCCTTCAAATTTAGGTATTGGCAAAATATGGTATTTCATTTGCCCACATACAAAAAAACAATGCAGAAAGCTTTATTTGATTAGTGGATATTTCTTACACCGTGATGCCTTCAACGGATGTATGTATGAAAGCCAAACAAAAAGTAAAAAAAGTAGAATGATTGAAAAAAGTTTTGGGGCGTTATTTGATGTTGAAAAATTTCATGAAGAATTAAACAGCAAAAATTTCAAAACTCACTACAACGGAAAACCGACCAAAAGATATTTGCGGTTAATGGAGCAAATAAGAAAAGCTGAAAGTGTTCCGCATGAAGAATTTTTGCTTGCAATGATTAGCTAAAATTTGCCTATGTTTGTATAAACTTAAAAAAATTATGATATGAAAAAATTATTTAAAATCCTTGGTATTTTTATTGGAATTAGTTTCGTTTTAGCCATTTTAGGAGTTGTTTTTGCAGTTTTCACAAAAGATGAAGACAAAGCCGAAGTTTATTATAATAAAGCTATTGAAAGTATTGAAAAAAAAGACATAGATTCAACTAATTTTTACTTAGATAAATCTATTACAAACTACTCATACAGTGTTCCCGAAAATGTATTGAAGCTAAAAGAAAAGCTAAACAAAATAAATGATACTATCTTTATTAAAAATAATTTAATCAAAATGTCAGATGAAGAATTTGACCTTTTGCTTTCAAACAAATATGAAAGTAGTTTTTCTAATATTGTTGCTTTAAATGAAATTTATCATCATAAACTAAATGATTTTGCTGATGAAAGAGGTGAACTTGTTGAAGAACAAAAGCTAAAAAAAGAAAAAGAAAAAAGAAAAAAAAGAACTAAATTAATTGAAGACCAGTTTTCATACGGTAGACATATTGGATTGGAAATATTCATAAAAGATAATATGAATGACCCAAATAGCTATGAACACATAGAAACAAGGTACATTGATGAAGGAAATTATTTAGTTATAACAAAAAAGTTTAGAGGTAAAAATAAGCTTGGCGGTTTAGTCATCAATACAGTTAAGGCAAAAGTTGACTTCAAAGGCAATGTTATTGAAATAATTAGTCAGAATTAATCTAAAAAAAAAAAAATAAAGAACCGTAATTAAATTTTTTAGTTACGGTTTTTTTATACCATAAATTCAAGCTTGGAATTTTACAAATAACTGAAGCTAAAAAGCCTTTTGTGTTACAAATGTGTTACAAAGGCAAAAAAGTAAGGGGCTACATTTCTGCAAACCCCTTATTTTTAAAGTGGTCCCACCTGGGCTCGAACCAGGGACTTTCTGATTATGAGTCA
>JAIUMH010000121.1 GCA_022565635.1 Flavobacteriaceae bacterium
ACGTTTAAACATTCATTTTTACAAAGCATACCTCAACCCCACATAAAACATCCTACCAAAAATGGGCGCGTAAACCATAGATGCATCAAACTCATTTCCAAACGGATCATCAGCTCCTAAAATCACCCGATCTTGTTGATAATTAAAGGCATTTTCTAATCCTAAATACACTTCAAATTTTTCTGTAAATAGTTTAGTAATCTGGGTGTTAACAGTAGAAAATGGATTTGAAAAATCAGCTAATTGGTTGGCTTCAGAATTGGAAGAAGTATCAGGCAAACGTTGTTTACCGGTCCAATTGTAAGTGGCATCAAATTTCCAGCTTTTTTCTTCTTTTTTGTTATTCAATTGGTAAGATAAATTAACAAAAGCTCGGTTTTCAGGTTGTAAAGCTTGAAATAACCGTCCTGAATTAAAATCGGTTTTTACCTGGTAATGCTTATACGATCCTCTAAAGTTTAAATGATCTATCACATTATAATTCAAATCAATTTGTAAGATATTAGAAAACGATTTTCCTTCTAAATTATAAAAATTTACTTCTTGTGCACTTTCATCTAAATCAACTACCACTTGATTAGTAAACCGGGTGGTGTAGGCATCTATAATAAGTTCGCCACAGCGTTCAAAAATTTCAAAATCTTGTTGAATGTTGATGCCGTAGGTCCATGCATCTTCCGCATCTAAACCATACACATTTCCACTGTTTGAAAGAATATTGAAATTTCTGTTGCTCGCCATAAAACGTTGATTTTCTGCAAAAATATTAGCTATTCTTCTCCCTCTTCCCGCTGAAGCTTTAATCAATGTTTGGTCAAATGCTTGGTACCTTAAATGCACCTTTGGTGTAGCAAAAACCCCTATTTGATTATGGTAATCTAATCGAATTCCTGAAGTTAGACTTAATTTATAATTGAATTGATGGGTATATTCGGCAAAACCACCAATATTGTGATCGGTTCTAGAAAATTGAGTCAGGTTTTCAAACCCAAATATTTCATCAAAATCATCGCGCATGTACTGAACTCCACTTAAAAAACGATGCTCTGTTTCGGGAATTAGTGTTTCAAAAGTAAACTTTGTAACAAAGTGTTTCTGTTCAATATCAAAAGTTCGTTGCCCGTAATACGATTCTTGATTATGATACCTAAAAGCCGAGTTGAATTGTAAACTCGATTTATTTTCTTCAGAAAGAGCATAAACCCAATCGGTATCCACATCCATTTTTTGAGTCTTAATTTCTGCTCCCCAAACCTCATTGCCCAATTGATGTTGACTTGGAGAAAAATCAAGTTCACCAGATTGTTTTCTATCATTAACCAAATTCAGATTAAGGTTTCCTTTAAATTTAGATGCTTTAGGTTGAAAAGACCATGTATTCAATACATTTAGTTGTTCTCCTAAAGGACTGTCTAAAAAATCATCGTTATTTCGATCGTTTTCAGCAATTCTTGTACTTCCGTGAATAAACAATGAAGAGGAAATTTCATCGGTTACTTTTTGATTGAGGTGTACGTTAGCTTCAAACCTTGCGTCTTCAGAAGCAAATATATTCACAAAAAGAGGTTCGTCTAAGTCGGGTTCTTTAAAAGTTACATCAATTTGACCGGCAATAGATTCAAACCCGTCTGCCACGCTACTTACTCCTGAAATAATTTCAATTTCAGAGACCCAAGTTCCTGGGATAAAGGCTAAACCAAAAGCCTGCGAAGCTCCTCTAGCAATAGGAAGGGAGTTTTTTGAAATGTATAAATACGGACTGTTTAATCCAAGCATATTCACCTGCCGGCTACCCAAAACAGCATCTGAATAACGCACGTCTACGGTGGCATTAGTTTCAAAAGATTCAGACAAGTTGCAACAAGCCGCTTTTTTGAATTCTTCTTCATCCATAATGATGCTGTTTAAGGAACTGGATTTTTTTCGATAGCTGGTTTGAGGAACCAAGCTTAAAATTACTTCACCTAATTGCTCTACTTCATTTAAAGTAATAATGTAATCTTGTGAAGTTGATTGAGCTTCAAAAATATAGTTTTCAAATCCAGTATAACTAATTACTAAATTGTTATACGAAGCTTGATAAGGGATTTTGAATGCTCCATCTGCTGTAGATTTTGTGTTGATTTCAGGGGCTTCTTTCCAATAGATTAGCGCACCATCAAGTTTTGTTCCATATTGATCTTGCACTATCCCTGTTACATGTTCTTGTGCAGTTATATGGCTAACTAAGCTTATATAAAATAAGCCAATAAAAATTGTTTTCATTTGTTTTGCTTAATTTAAAAAATTCATATCTCTAAAATCGAAGAAAATGAATTGCTTAAGCGTAAAGAATGTATTTTGAATACAACTTATAGAGTGGGGGAGAATTAGCTTGTTTAGCGTAAAAATAAATAGATTTTAGAGGCTTCTGGCCTGCTTGAATAAAGCTAAAATTGGTTGTTGTTTTGAATTGAATGTCTTGAAAATCAAAACTGCTTTCATCGTCAAATTTTACAATTGAACTTGAAAAAATTTCATCATAAGATTGATTGTAACAGCAAGAATTTACTTGTTGGTTGTGACAACAACAAGCTAACTCTTTAATAAAGTTATTTTGAACTTCTAAAATCTCAACCTTTAATTGATGTGGCTCACCATGGCAAAAGTGCATACTCATTGCTCCAGAAAAATTGGAGATAAGTAGCAATAAGCTCATTATCAAAATGCTAAACCTTTTCATCATATTACAAAATTAGAGAAAAATGTTTAATCTATTCCCCTTCTTATTCTAAATTTTATTGATGATTTAGACTTGTATGTTTTGTCAAACTAAAATTATAATTAATTTTACAAAAAAAAAGCAAAATCTCATGCAACAATACCACGATTTATTAAAGCATATATTAGCTGAAGGGGTTCAAAAAGGAGACCGAACTGGAACAGGAACCAAAAGTGTATTTGGTTACCAGATGAGGTTTGATTTGCAAAAAGGGTTTCCGTTGGTAACCACCAAAAAAGTGCATTTAAAATCCATTATTCATGAGTTGCTTTGGTTTTTAAAAGGTGATACTAATATTAACTACCTGCAAGAAAACGGGGTGAGAATTTGGAATGAATGGGCCGATGAAAATGGTGATTTAGGCCCTGTTTACGGTCACCAATGGAGAAATTTTAATAGTGAAGGGATTGACCAAATAGCTGAGATTGTTGAAACTTTGAAAAAAAATCCCAACAGCCGAAGAATGTTAGTGGCGGCGTGGAATCCTAGTGTTTTGCCAGATACTTCTGTTTCTTTTGCTGAAAACGTAGCTAATGGAAAAGCGGCACTCCCCCCATGTCATGCTTTTTTTCAGTTTTATGTAGCCAATAATAAATTGTCTTGTCAGTTGTATCAACGTAGTGCAGATGTATTTTTAGGCGTTCCTTTTAATATTGCTTCCTATGCTCTTTTATGCATGATGATGGCGCAGGTTTGTGATTTAGAGTATGGCGATTTTGTACATTCTTTTGGTGATGTGCATATTTATAACAATCATTTTGAACAAGTAGAATTACAGCTGAGTAGAACGCCCAAACCTTTACCTACAATGAAAATTAATCCAGAAGTAAAAAGTATTTTTGATTTTACTTACGAAGATTTTGAGCTAGTTGGCTATGATCCTCACCCTGGAATTAAAGCAAAAGTAGCTATATAATGTTTTTTTCAAATTCTTATACCTCTAATAATATCTTTATTACCAAGTTTTTATATTTCAGATATTGTTATTAGTTTTGTCGGCAAATCATATTTTAATGCATTTTAATAGTTATAAATCTTATTTTATAATTTTCATATTTCTACTTGTTTCAGTTAAGACCATCGCTCAGCAAAGAGAAAATAAGCAAATTTTCAATCATTCCTATTTATGGGGTAAAGTTGAAGCTACTGAAATTTTTGAGGGAAAAACATGGGGTGTAGGGGCCGATGTTATTCATCGCAGAGGTTCTGGTTTAGACAGTAGCGATCCGTTAGAGCGTGGCTTTAGAACTAGTTTTAGACCTTGGATGCATTTTCAATTTGGTTCTGATGCAAGACTTTCAGTAAGTCCGTTGAGTTATCACCACACACGTCCTTATTTAGGTTTAGAAGAAGATTTATTAGCTCCCAATTTATATGAATTACGTTCTACTGTGCAATTTTTTCATCACTTAAGACAGCAAAAAGGAAAACTGATGCACACATGGCGCTACCGATTAGAATTTAGAAACAGAACAACGGTTGAAGAAACTGATTTTAGACATTTTTTTCGACTTCGATTGAGGTACCGAATTCGTTATATGATTAATGAACCAGATTTTTACCAGCCAGGGGTACTCTACGCTGTAGGTTTTGCTGAATTAGGATTAAATATGGGGAACACTGTAGTGCATAATATTTATAATCAAAACAGATTTTACTTAGCTATTGGAAGAAGATTTTTTAATACCGCAAGGGTAGAGATAGGGTATATAGATCGTTTTAGAACAAGAGGACCTGGACAATTTGACCATGGAAGAGGACTAATGCTTTCCTTAACCATTGACCAATTGAGTTATTTAGGAAGAAAATACACAAAACCTTTAAGATACGCAGATTAATGAGTACAAAAAATAATTTAAGTTTAATTGTAATTGTTTGTTTACTAATTGCTTCGTTTTTTGCATTTCTATGGTATGAAGCAAAAAATGAGTTACAAGTGAAAGCCAAATTAGTAAAGGCTGAAAATTTATTTATTCAAGCTGAGTATGATGAAGCTTTTGAAATTTATAGCAGCTTAAATTTAGCTTATGTAGATGAGGATTTTATCAATTTAAGAAAAGAGTTGGCAGGAATGTTAGCTTATAAAGAAGCTTCTGAAGACTTTAATGAGCTTAAAATTAATTTAATTAGTTTATTGGCAGAGTGTCCGTTTAGTAAAAAAACTTCAGATAATATTGAAGAAAAATCATTAGCTTCCTTGGCAATTTTGCTGAAAGAATGTTACTTGGAAGCAAAATACATCAAAAATGAAAAAACCAATATTGTTGAAAGTCTTTCATCTATCAAGTATTTGAATTTTGAAAATGAAAGGGGTTTTAATATTCATTACCTTGGTCAAGTTAAAGATAGTCTTGCTCTAGGTGAAGGTGTTGGGATTTGGGATAATGATATGTTTTATAGAGGTCAATGGAAAAACAATAAGCGTGAGGGGGAAGGCTATTTTAAAACAGCAAAAGATGAAACTTATCAAGGTCAATTTAGAAATGATCGCCGGAATGGATACGGTAAATACGTTTTTAGAAATGGTGATTACTACGTTGGCGAATGGAAAGATGGGGAACGCTCCGGATATGGTACGGTAATTGATAAAAAAGGTGATACCTTAGTTCATGGCTACTGGGAAAATGATCGATATAATCGAAGAAAAACCAGAAGATATGAACGTGGAGATTTGGAGGAATAAAGCTTTGAAAAACTCATTTTTTTTCTACAGGGATTGTATAAAATCTTTAGAAACTTGATGGTTTCCATCAAATTCAGTGATTTTTAAGCGTTCTCCAAAAAGATTCTTTGCACTATTTATTTGATGGGTTAGTTTTTCATTATTGATGTATTCATCTTTGTTCCCGTAAATCAAATGTACCTTGGTTGTAGGGTTTAAATAATTAAAATCTTCTGCATTTAGTTCTTTAGGAATGCTGCCAGAATGAATCAGTAAATCATTGCATTGAACCTTACGGCTAGCCATCCAACGTAAAATTACCGAAACTCCTTGAGAATACCCCATAAAAATGCGTCTTTGCTCTTTAATTGGAGCTTCGTTTTTGTAAACTTCATCTAAGTAACGCAATACATTTTCTGTTTCAATTAAGGTGTTTTCTTTGGTTAACCAAGATGCTCCTACGTATTTGAAGTCGCTTCCTTGATAATATTTTGAAGGTGCTTGCGGACAAATAACAAAATTTTTTTCTGCCTCTAAAAATCTAAAATACCTTATAAAATATTTGCTTAAGTAACCTAAGCCGTGACAAGCTAACCAATAGTTTTTTGTTGCTTTATTAGGCTCAAAAAGTGTAGAGTAGGAGTTGCTGTGTAAATAGTTGACTTCTTTTTCTTTACTTGAAATCATTTGCTAATTATTATTCAATTTAAAATTCATGTATAGTTACACCGCTTCTTAATTTAGGTAAAATATAAGTGGTTTTAGGGGGCATTTTTAGACCTTGATCGGCAATAGATTTAACCTCTTCAATTTGTACGGGAAACATTCCAAAGCCTACTTCATACTTACCTTGGTCAACTTTTCCTTTTACAAAAGCCATATCTTTTTGTCCTTGTGCATAAGTAATGCGTTGGTCATTGCGTAAATCTTTAATGCCTAAGATAGGCTGTAAAATATAAAGAAATAAAATTTGTGCATCTAACTGACTTAACGCATCAGTAAATTGATGCTTTTTTTGACGTAAATACAGCGAATAAAATTCGCCATCTAAATACATACTAAAATGATGTTTTTGAGTTGGTTTGTAGTATTGTTGACCTCTATTTTCTATGCGGAAACTTTCATCTAACTGAATTAAAAATTCCTCTTTTGATAAGCCATTCAAATCTTTCACTAATCGATTGAATTCTGAGATTTTCAGTTGTGATTCAGGAATTAAATAAGACATCACAAAATTGTATTTTTCTTCTCCTGTATGTGCTGGGTTTTCTTTGGCTAATTCCTTAGCTAAATATGAGGAAGAAGAAAACCTATGATGACCATCAGCAAGATAAAGAGCTGGCATGCTCAGAAATTCAGCTTCTATTTGTTGTATTGTTTCTTCCTCTTCAATGAGCCATAAGTAGTGCGTTTCTCTTGAAGTAGTGGTAAATTCGTATTCGGCTCTTTGATGTTGATAGTTTTTGGCAATTTTTTCCAACACCTTGTTATCTGGATAAGTGATTAAAACCGGATCAGCGTTAAATCTTACTGTTTTTAAATATTCAGAAAACAGTTTTACTTTTTTGCTTAGCGTGTCTTCATGAATTTTAATTTTATTATTATGGTAATCTTGTGCATGACAACAAGCAATAAATCCAGTAAAATGGACTGTATTTCTTAAAATAATTTGATGCAGGTAAATTTTTGGTTTTGAGTCTGTGATGAAAGACTTGTCTTCTTTAAATTCTTCAAATCTGTTTTTTACTAAACCAAAGGCTTTTCTGCCAGAAATTTCTTTGCGGTACTTGTATCCTGGATTAACAATGTGAAGAAAAGAAAAGGGGTTGTGGTCTAATCTTGCCTCTCGTTCTGATTTTGTGTAACTTTCATAAGGACGAGAGGCAATTAGACTTACTTTGTCTCGCACTGGGCGAGTTGCTTGAAAGGCTTTTACCGTAGGCATTTTTAAAAATTAGGAGGTAAATTGTGCCGCAACTTTTTCTGCTTTTCTGCTTTCGCTATAATCGTAGAAGCCTTCTCCAGATTTAACTCCCATTTTTCCTGCTCTAACCATATTTACCAGTAGGGGGCAAGGTGCGTATTTTGGATTTTTAAATCCGTCATACATTACTTCTAGAATTGATAAACAAACGTCTAAGCCAATAAAATCTGCTAGCTGTAATGGTCCCATAGGGTGCGCCATTCCTAACTTCATTACGGTGTCAATTTCTTCAACGCCAGCAACTCCTGTGTAAAGTGTTTCAATAGCTTCATTAATCATTGGCATTAAAATTCTGTTCGCTACAAAACCAGGATAATCGTTTACTTCGGTAGGTACTTTTTTCAAGTTCTTAGACATTTCAACCACTGCATCGGTTGTTTCATCGCTTGTACTGTAACCTCTAATAATTTCCACCAATTTCATGATAGGCACTGGGTTCATAAAGTGCATACCAATTACTTTTTCTGGGCGTTGAGTAACCGCTGCAATTTTAGTGATTGGAATAGAGCTGGTATTACTTGATAAAATTGTGTTTTCAGGACAAACTTCATCTAAAGTTCTAAAAATATCTAATTTGATTTTTTCATTTTCTGAAGCGGCTTCAACTACCAAATCAGCATTTTTGGCTCCGTCTTTTAAGTCGGTAAAAGTTGAAATATTACCCAAAGTATTGTTTTTATCAGCTTCAGAAATTTTTTCTTTAGCCAACATTCGGTCTAAATTTTTAGTAATTGTAGCCACTCCACGCTCTAAACTTTCTTGTGAAATGTCAACTAAACTCACTTGGTAGCCAAATTGAGCAAAGGTATGAGCAATTCCGTTACCCATTGTTCCTGCTCCTATAACTGTTATATTCTTCATGATTTTGTATTTAAAATTAGTTTTTATTCGTCAAATGATTGAATAAC
>JAIUMH010000122.1 GCA_022565635.1 Flavobacteriaceae bacterium
AACATGCATTGAATACCAATCAAATAACTTTATTTTGATTAATCGAACTCAGGTTTTTAGGTAAAATAGCAAAGCATACCCCTCCCTAAAAATTGGTTTTAAAATTTCACTTTTTTCACTTTTAGGCGGTTTTACTCATTTATTTCACTATAAATCAGAATCTTAACACAGGTTTGAATAGTTCAGTAAAGCGCAAAAAAAAGAGCTTACATTACTGTAAACTCTTAGTTTGCTCCCCCTCAAGGACTCGAACCTTGGACCCTCTGATTAACAGTCAGATGCTCTAACCAACTGAGCTAAGGAGGAATGCTCTTGCAAGTATTTCATTGCGGGTGCAAATATAAGTTAGATTTTAATTATTCAAAACTTTTTTGAAACTTTTTTTTGTTTTTTTCTTACTTTTTTTTGAATGCTTCTTAGCTAGTTTCTACAAGCCATTTTAAGCAATTGTAAATCAGATCAAAATACATCAAAGTTGTTAGTAATAGTAGATATCATTAAAGTCAAAAACTTTTCAGCTTGATATCTCCATCTACAGATTTGAGTTCAATTTGGTACTTTTTGTAATTGAAATTTTCTATTTCTACTTTACCACTTCTGCTTTCTGCCGTAACTTCTGCATCTTGCGTATTCATGTAAATATGACCTCTGTAAGTTGCCACTTTTGCGTTCCCTGTAAACGCTTTAAAATCTATGTCGCCATAATTTAGATTAGCATTAAAAAAATGATAATTTCCAACAACCTCAACAAAACCTACATTTGATTTTAGATATAGGGTAGTTTTCTCAGGTAAGGTAATTTCTACCTCAAACACCAAAACCTTATGGGCGCTTAATTTATCATAGCCACTGTTTAAAATAGGAGGAAAAACCGTAGCTATTTGCAATTGGTTTTTTGTGCTTTCATGCTTGATGCGGATCTGATTTTGATAAACTCCTTCCGATTTACTTTTTACAATAACGTGCTCTAAATCCTTTTGAGTGTTTATTTGAATAGAGAAACATTCATCTAAATTTAAATGAATAGATTGTGAGGAGGTGTAAGGTAATTCTAGATAATTAGAGGCTTGAGCGTGGAGTGAAACCGATTGAATAATCAGCCCTAAAATGAAGCATATGTGCTTAAAATCAACCAAAATCTAGTCTAATTTTATCTACAATTGTCTGGGCTAATTTTTGCTTACTTTCAATAGTCCATCCAGCAATATGCGGGGTAAGTATAACATTTTTTGCTTGCATAAGGTATTGAAACGCATCGGGCAATTCTTCTTCAAATAAATTTTCAAACGAAGATTTTTCGTATTCCAACACATCAAGACCGGCGCCCAAAATTTTTCCTGATTGCAAGCCAGCAACCAAGTCTTTTGTTACAACCGATTTACCTCTTGCCGTATTAATGAACCAGAAAGGTTTTGCAAAACCAGCTATCATGTCTTTGTTAATCATGTTTTGAGTAAGTGGAGTAAAAGGAGTATGCAAGCTAAGTATGTCTGCTTTTTGTTGAAGTTCTTTTAAACTTACAGGCCTAGCATACGGGTCTGAAGGTAGGTCTTTTAAGTCGTAAAAAACAACTTCACAATCAAATCCAGCTAGTTTTTTTGCAAAGGCTTTCCCCATATTTCCATAACCAATTATACCTACGCATTTACCTTCTATTTCAAAACCTCGGTTACCTTCTCTTTCCCAAATTCCATTTACCACCTCATCATGAGCAGTGCTAAGTTTATTCATTAACGATAAAAGCATTCCTAAAGCATGCTCACCAACGGCATTTCTATTTCCCTCTGGAGCGTTGTAAAGTTTGATTCCTTTTTTTTGGGCTGTTTCAACATCAATATTCTCTAATCCAGCACCTACCCTACCAATAAATTTAAGCTGTTTAGCATGTTCTAGAAATGAAGCATCTATAGGGAATCTACTCCTAATAATAATTCCGTTGTACTGGTGTATTTTTTTAAGCACTTCATTTTTGGAAGAAATGCAATCTTCATCATTTTGAAAACCTAATTTTTCTAAACTATGTATTAAGACTTCATGATTGGGGTCTAGGTGTAATATCTTCATTATTTTTCAAAAAAAGGGTTTACTACTTCGTCAAATATAACGGCTGGCTTTTGTTTTTTTTGGTCTATAAAACACCAATTTGTTTCTGAATAAGCAACTACTTTTTGGTCGGAAACACGTTTCATTTCAACGGCTCTTATCGATTTAAATTTTCCGTAATCTTTAATCCATGTACTTAGCTCTAGTTCGTCATTCAAAAAAGCGGGGCTTTTGTAATACATATGATGTTCTAAAACTACCCAAGCAAAATTAGCTATAACTTGTTGTAAGGCAGTTGATTTCCAATGTTCTTCTGCAATTTCCATTACCCAAGCCATATAGGTGAGATTATTAACGTGATTAAGGGTATCAATGTGTGTTTGAGTGACCTTAATTTTTTTTGTATATGGAATAGGATTCATAGGTATCAAAAATTCTACTTTATAAAAAACGAGTTGTTAATAATCAATTATTGATAAATAGATAGAGGTGAATCTACAGGTAATTGTTGACTATTCATTAGTAGATTGCAAAACAAAAATTCTTTGTTGTGTCATTCCCGTTGCTGGGTCAGTTTCGTTTAAAGTTAACTCTCCAGCTTCTTCATTAATAGAAACGGGTAACTCAACAAAATCTCCCTGTAAATTGATAAAATATATACCATTATCATCTATAATCCAAGCCCCTTGACTAGTGTTTTGTAACTCGCAATCTTGGTCGGGTATATGGGGTGCTGTGGAATAGCGCTCGTTAAAAAAGCCACCTTCCGCCTCAAAAATAAAGGTTTCTAAATCTTCACAAGGTTGCAAACTAAGTTCTGTGCCTTCAAAAATGACTCGATCTAGTTGCCACTCCCCTATAATTGGATCACCTGAAGGATTTCCTCCATCGTCATCACTAGAACAAGCCAGGAATGACAAAATAAGTAATGAAAATACTAAGACAAATTTATTCCACTTCATTAGATACACTCTTTTCAGTTTTTAAATACTTGTTTTCAATAAAATAATGAACAATAGCCTCCTTCATTAAAACCGATTGTTCTCCGGGTTTTAAATGCGGAAGTTTTGCTTTTATTTGGTAGTGAGGCCAACCTTGCTCATCAAAGTAATCAAATTCATAATAACCATAAGGCTCTAACAATTTGCAAATGGCAATATGCATTAAATTAACTTTATCGTCTTTTTTGAATTTTTTTTGAGGGCGACCAAACTCTTGAACGCCAATTAAATAAATAATAGCATCTAAATTTAGTACTTCACCTCCACCAAAATCTGCGGTTAATTGAGCCTCTAACTGTTCCCAATTTTGTTTTAAAACTTCATCTCTTGCCATAATGCAAAGTTAGGTTATTTATTATGAATGCTTCACTTGATCTGATTGTACGTTTGTTTTTTTCTGAAAACGCAACTTAGCCCTTGTCACTAAATAAAACATAACAGGAACTACTACCAAGGTTAAAAAGGTAGCAAAGGTTAATCCGTAAATCACCGTCCAAGCTAAAGGCCCCCAGAAAATAACGTTATCTCCACCAATATAAAAATCAGGATCATAGTCAATAAACAAACCGAAGAAATCAATATTTAAGCCAATTGCCAGTGGAATTAACCCGCCTATGGTTGTAATAGCGGTTAATAAAACAGGACGCAAACGCGATTTACCACCGGCAACTATTTCCTCAAAATATTGCGTTTTTGTTAGCATTTGATCAAATTCAACACCCAATTTTTCTTTTCTTCTATCAATCAATATCTGGGTGTAATCAACCAACACAATGGCGTTATTCACTACAATTCCCGCGAGCGAAATTACGCCCATCATGGTCATTATAATTACAAAATCCATATTGAAAAACACCATACCAAAAAACACTCCTGCTAAACTTAAAGTTACAGCAGTTACAATGATTATTGGTTTTGAAATGGAGTTAAACTGAGCCACTAAAATCAGTAAAATGCCACCCACTGCTAATAATAGGGCTTTCAATAAAAAATCAAGGTTTTCATCTTGTTTTTCTTGTTCTCCTGTAAATTTATAAGCTACTCCATCTGCTAATTCAAAAAAGCGAAGCTCATCATCTATCAGTTCTACAATTTGGTTACCGTTATAGCCTTCAAGAACGTTTGAATATAAAGTTACAACGCGCTTTAAATTTTTTCTTTTGATGGCTGAAAAAGTAGTTCCTGGTTTGGTTTCAATTAAGGTTGAAATAGGAATTTGAACAATTTGACCTTGATTATTTCTGAAGGTAACCGGCTGGTCAAAAATGGCATTTTCATCATACCTAAACTCCTCGTTAAATCGAACATTAATAGGATAATCATCATCTTGATCCTTGTAGGTTGAAGCTTCTTCGCCAAAAACTGCTCTTCTTATGGTGATTCCAACTTGCGCAGTAGAAATCCCCAATTGTCCTGCTTTAGCTCGATCAATTCTGATATTAAATTCAGGTTTAGATTTATTGATATCAACTTTCAATTCTTCAATCCCTTCAATTCCAGTACCATTTATAAATTGCCTCATTCGGTCTGCTTCCTCCAGCATCAAGTCGTAATCATCTCCGGTTAATTCAATATTAATCGGATAACCTGAAGGCGGACCAACTTCATCTTTTTCTACAATCACTGAAACTCCAGGAAAACCACGAACAGCATCACGTACTTCAGAAAGCACATCAGAACTTTTAATTCCGCGTCTTAATTTATATTCTCTAAGCGATAAGGTGATTTTACCACGATGAGGCATTTCATTAACCATGCCTCCATCGGTATTGGGGTTACCTGAACCTCTACCCACCTGAGCTATGGCCGATTCAACCATAAAATTATAGCCATCCTCATCTTTGTAGCGTTCTACAACTTTATATACCTCTTTTTCTACTCTCCTTACTAATTCATTGGTTTTTTCTATATCTGTACCTTCAGGATATTCAATATAAGTAATGATTTGGTTGGGTTCATTTTCAGGGAAAAACAAGACCTTAGGTTCTGTAATAGCGATTAGTATAAAGGAAAAAATCAGCAAGGCCACCGTACCAAAAAAGGTAACATAAGCCATTTTTCCTGCTAAGAATTTTTTCAATGTGCCTTCATATAAATCTTCTAATTTCTTCAAAAATGTAAATTGAAAATAATCTACTGCTTTTAGTAAAACCAGTTTGTAAATCCATATAAGAATAGCGGCTAAAACAGCTAAATTTCCAATTCCTCTGAAGGCACCAAAATCTTTTACAAATCCAATAAGTAAGAACACAATTCCTATCACCAATAGGCTTAAGCTTATTCTGATTACTTTTTTATTAGTAAGTTTTTTCTCTTCAATTTTCATGAATTGAGAAGTTAGCATAGCATTGATAATCAAAGCCACAAAAAGCGAAGAACCAAGCACTACAGAAAGAGTGATGGGGAAGTAAATCATGAATTTTCCAATGGTTCCTGGCCATAATCCTAAAGGAAAAAAAGCGGCTAATGTAGTGGCTGTTGAAGCAATAATTGGCCAAGCAATTTCTCCAATACCCAATTTAGCAGCTTCAATTCTAGATTTGCCTTGAGACATGAGTGTGTAAACGTTTTCCACAACTACAATACCATTATCTACCAGCATACCTAATCCCATTACCAGTCCAAATAAAACCATGGTATTTAAGGAGAAACCGAAACTAGAAAGGATGATTAAAGCCAATAACATAGAAAGTGGAATGGCCACCCCAACAAATAAAGCGTTTCTAAAACCTAAGAAAAACATGAGGACAATAACTACTAAAAGCACTCCAAAAATGATGTTGTTTACCAAATCATCTACTTGGTTTTCAGTCTGAATCGACTGGTCATTACTCAACGAAATTTTGATATTTTCTGGCAAGTAATCTTGTTGTTCTTTTTCAATGATTTCCTTGATTTTCTCCACCGCTTCAATCATGTTCTTGCCGGCACTTTTTTTGATATCAAGCATGACCACTGGCTCCTTATATTCTCTTGCATAAGTGGTAGCATCTTGAAACTGAAAATTAATTTGAGCAATGTCACGTAAAAACACCTGCCCCCCATTTTCTTTCACCACAATATCAAGAAGCTCATCGGGTTCATCAATTTCGCCAAGAATTCTAATGTTTTTTTGAAATCCGTTGCTCACCACATTTCCCCCAGAAATAGTTCGGTTTTCATTTCTAATGGCGTTGATAATGTCGTCAAAACTTACTTTTGTAGCGGCCATTTTATATACATCAACGGCCACTTCAACTTCTATGTCTTCTACCCCTCTTAATGGCGCTTCTTTAATTTCTGGAAGTAACTCAAATCGATCTTGAAGGTATTCTGCGTATTCTTTTAGCTTTTGGATGGGATAATCTCCCGTCACATTCACATTAAGAATAGGAATTTCTTCAGAAATATTTAAATCGAAAACATTGGGTTCTACTTTAGCACCATTGTCTAAGGTAGGCCAAGTGGTAGCCGATTTTACCTGATCTACTTTATCTTTAATGAGTTGCTTGGCGTTTTCAACCGAAACTTCTTCTTCAAATTCAACAATGACCATAGAAAAGTCTTGTTGGGTTGTTGAAGTAATTTCTCTTACTCTTTTTACATCTTTAAACTCTTCCTCTAAGGGTTCTGTGATAAATTTTTCAATATCTTCAACAGAGTTACCCGGGTTGATAGAATTGACATAAATCTTGGTTTCTACAATTTCTGGAAAAGCTTCCCTAGGCATATTGTAGTACGACATGATACCGCCTAAAAACACAATGGCAATAATCACATATACCGTCATTTTATTATCTATTGCCCAAGAGGACAATCCAAACTCTTTATACGTGTTTTTCTTTGACATGCTTTATTTTTCAGTAGTTGAAATTCTCACTTTTTCGCCTTTTTTTAAAGCTCTAGCTCCTTCAGTAACAATTTGATCTTCAGAAGTTAATCCTTCTAAAATTTCAATTTCACCACGGTAGCTTCTTCCAGGAACAACTTTCTTGTAAGTAGCTGTAGCGGCATCATCTTCAATTTCTTCTAATACATACACATAAAATTCGCCGGCTGCTGTTTCTTGTAGAATGTTTTCAGGAATCACCACAACCTCTTTATTGGTGTAATCGTTAATTCGAAGTGTAGCAATTAAATTAGGTTTTAGATTTGGAATAGTATCCGGTAAATTAAGGCGAACTCTAAAGTTTCTGTTGCTATCTTCAATATAACTAGAAACGCGGTCAATTTCTTTATCTAATTGAATCCCCAAGGCACGTAAATGTACAATAGCTTGTGAACCTTTATCAATGCTCCCCACATAAGTTTCTGGAACATTGGCTTGTACATACATTTCTTGTAAATTAACAATTCTGAAAATAGCATTCTGATTTTGTGAAACCACCTGACCTTGATCAGTGATTACCTCATCTACCACTCCGTTAAAAGGCGCTCTTATTTCAGATTTATTTAATTGACGTTGCATTTGTTCGACTGAATTATTGAGTTGCTCATACGTGGTTTGCGCTTCTAAAAACTGAATTTCTGAACCGATGTCTTGGTTCCATAGACGTTCTTGACGCTCAAATCTTGTTTTAGCTAAATCGCGTTGGGCTTTCATCTCTGCCAATTGATTTTGAGCACCTCCATCATCTATTTTAGCTAGTAACTGACCTTTTTTTACTTGGTCTCCTTCACGCACGTAGATTTTTTCAAGCACGCCAGAAAACTCAGGATAAATAAGTAAATTTTCATCGGTAGTTACATTTCCTTGTACTTTAATAAAGTGCTTAAAATCTTTCTTTTCTGCGTTTTGTGCTTCAATTAAGGTATATCTACTCTTGTCTTCAAAAGCCGCTAAAGCTTCATCAAGCTTTTCTAAATCAAGGGTTAACTCACGTTGTTTATGGTAGAGCTTTTCTTTTAACTCTTGGAGTTCTTTTTTATCATTTTTTTCAATGACTTCTTCTAGATTATACTCTTTCTTTCCGCAGGAAAAAAGTAGAAATAAGCTAATTAATGCTAGGCTTGTATTTATGGTTTTCATTTGTTTATGTTGTTTACTTATGATGCTATTCTATTTTTTTGTTCTCGATTTCTGTCAGCTCGAGTGTTTTCAATTTGTTTTGATTTAAAAAACAGATTGAAAAAGTATCGAGAGCCCTGTCAGCTCGAGTGAACAGATTTTTTTTGGAAAAAAATAAGTCTGTTTGTATCGAGAGCTTATCTTCGTTAGGTTCTCGATACATTTTCAACCGCTTTACCAGCGTTTGAAAACACTCGAACTGACAAACTCGATACA
>JAIUMH010000123.1 GCA_022565635.1 Flavobacteriaceae bacterium
ATCTTGATAAATGTTACCCAACTGATGCCAGGCAATTGCCGAATAGGGACTCTTGTCTAAATAAACTTTTAAAAAAGCCTTGGCATCGTTCATTTTATCTAAGAATTCATAACAAAAAATGATGTTTTGAAGACTAACTTCGTCTTCTCCATCTGCCTCTAAAGTCTTTATAAAATGTTCTTTAGCCTGTTGGTAATTTTCTAGCATTAAATGCTCCATACCTAAAAGATAGTGAACATCTTCAAGCGTAGAATCACCATTTAACTTCAATATTTTTTGAAGACACTCAATAGCCTTTTCGTGTTCATCTTGTTTTGAATACAAGTTGGCCATCATTACATATAAATCTTCGTTGTAAGGTTCTATTTGAGTTAACTTAAAAAGCAACTGAAATGCTTCGGCAGTTTTATCTTCAAAGTTAAGTAAATCGGCCTTCATTAATTGAAGTTTAAATGAGTCTGGATGTTGTTGCAAACCCATCTTAATGGCTTTTTTTGCCAAGCCCATTCTACCAAAATCCATGTAAAATTGAATGATGTTTTCAAATTCTGCTGCGTCAAAATACAGTACTTGATTTGAATTCATCATTTCTTCAAAACGCTTGATAGGAAAATCAAAGCCTTCGTTATTACCAGAGTTCATCATAAAAATTAATTTATACGGCTAATTTAATTTAGTTTTTTAAATAAGATTCTACAAACTCAAAAATCTTATCAACAATTTAATAAACAATTGAAATTTACAACTGATTAAGTATTTTAATAATTTGATGGCATCCTATTTCAATTTCTTGGTTTGAAATAGTTAGCGGCGGAGAAATACGAACTGCTTTTTTCTCAAACAACAACCAAAATAAAATTAAGCCTTCTTTTTTAGCTCTTAAAACAAGCTCATTAGCATGGTTTTCATTTTCAAGAAGTATAGCTAACATTAAGCCTTTACCTCTAATTTCCTTAATTAAACGATGTTGCAGTAGTCTTCTAAAAAGTTTTTCTTTTTCATTTACAAGAGAAATTACATTAGATTCTAAAAGAAATTTTAGAGTAGCTAAAGCAGCACTTGCTATTACTGGATTCCCTCCAAAGGTTGTAATGTGTCCTAATTTTGGCTGATTACTTAAAGTGTTCATTATTTTTTTGGAGGAAACAAAAGCACCACAGGGCAAACCTGAAGCCATTGCTTTACCAATCACTAAAATATCTGGTGTAATACCAAAATGTTCAAAGCCAAAGAGTTTTCCTGTACGTCCAAAACCAGGTTGAATTTCATCTAAAATTAATAATGCACCAACTTCTTCACAACGTTTTTTAATTTGTACTAGATAGTCTTTTTCTGGTAAGATAAACCCTGCCCCACCTTGAATGGTTTCTAACACAACAGCTGCGGTATTTGTTGTGATTACCGATAAGCAAGTAACTTGGTTAAATTCTATATGGGTAATCTCTCCAACCATGGGTTCAAAAGGCAATGTTCTCTCTTTATAATCCATTAAACTCAAAGCTCCATAAGAATTTCCGTGGTAACCGTTTTTGGCGGCAATTATTTGTTTTCTTCCTGTTGCTCTTCTAGCTAATTTCATTGCTCCGTCTATAGCCTCTGTTCCGCTATTTACCAAGTATGTGCTTTGTAATTGAGGAGGGAGATTTGCCGCTAGTAATTTACAATATTCAACAGCAGGAGCAAGTGCATATTCACCGTAAACCATAACATGCATATAGTGATCTAGTTGGTCTTTAATAGCTTGAATCACCGCAGGATGCCTATGACCAAGACCACATGCAGATACCCCCGCAACAAAATCAAGGTGAGCTTTTCCATCTGAAGTATAAATATACGAACCTTCGGCTTTTATTACTTCTTCAAGAAGCGGATGTGGGGTTGTTTGTGCTTGAAAATTTAAAAAATCTTCTTTCATTAATTTTTTAGCTTGTCTGCCCTATTTAATTGAATGTCTTTTTTATTCTTTTTAATTTCTGTTTGAGGCTGAAGATTTAATTGAGGTTTAATTTTAGGCTTGAGTTCTCTTTCACCATCTTTACTGTTGATTTCTTCTTCAAAACTTGAGCGCGGATTAATCACGCTTTCACCATCTTTCGTTTCAAAAAAGCCCTCCTCTTCTTCCTCAGATAAGTCTGGATCTTTAATTCCTTGTATCTTTACTAGTTCAAAACTTTCTCTCCCTGTAAACAAATCTTCTTTAGATCTAATCGTTTCATCCCCACGCCATAAAAAACCTTTTAGTCGCCTAAAATTAGGGGGAAATTCGTCTTCTGGATAAAGATTACTATCAACGTTTACATAGTACCAAATATCGGTAATTTCGTTATTTTCTAAATTCAATTTGATAGCTGAGGAGAGCGCTTTATCAATACCAACTAAATCGCCATCATCTTCTCTTACGTAATAAATAGTTTCTGTATTTTTAATAAAATTAACCTCGTAAATGTCATTATCTTCATTAAATAAGGCGTACATTTCTTTTCCTTTTACTTGATTAAAACCTTCAATAGAATCTTTCATCACCATAAAAGCATTATTGAATACTTTTAATGTATCCAGTTTATTGGTTTCTAAATTAGAAATCAAATGAATGGTATCACCTGTAATTTGACTTTCTTCCGCCCATAAAATAGGATTGGTTATCAATTTAGTTAGGCCTATGCTTTCACTGCTCCATATTGAATCAGCTTTTCCGCTAAGGTCGGTTTTAAAAATTCTAGCATCATTAAAAGCGCGTAAAATACGTTGGTCTGATTTACCTGTAAGCATCAAAATATCACTTGCAATGTGCACAGAGTCTTTGTCCTGTAAACTTGAAGCAATAGGATTTTTAGTGATGAATAGCGAATCAACATCTTTGTACATTTCAGCATAATGACCTTTTACAACAGAATTATTTGCCGTATCTGTAACTACAATATTATTTGTGGCGGAAGCAAAATTATCACGTTGCCTAAAGTAGATACTATCTCCTTTTAAATTTCTTGTATCGTAATCTACATTGGCATTTTGTTGAAAGTGACCTTCATCCAATTGGGTATCATAAAATCCTTTTTCGCAATAAATTTTAGAATCCTCTCCAGTAATTGTAGAAGGCCCGTACAAATAAGCATGTCCTGTTTCCGTATAAAAGTCAAGTATTTCTGTATCAATTCTATACTCTGGGTTAGTAACTACTACGTTCTTTCTAAAAGCGTATTTTTCTCTTTCCATGTAATACCTACCAACAATACTTTCTATGGTATTGGTAGAATCTTTAACTATTCCTCCACTTCGGTAATAGCTTTCTTGTTTTTCTCTATTAAAAAAAAGCGTATCTGTAATTAGTGTATTGCTTGGCGATGTTAAAACTACATCTTCACTAGCAAAAGCAAATTGAGTAATTCCGTTATATTCAGCGTATTTACTTATTAAAGTTACAGTATCTCCCTGTACCATTTTTACATTACCATAAGCTTTAAAAAACTCATCCGACTGATAAAAAAGCGCTTGGTCGCACCATACTTCAATACCATCATGATTAAAATACACTTGGTTGTTTACTTTGGTAAATATAGTTGCTCCAGGAAAATTTTCTTCATCAATTCTTGTTCTGTCGCTTTTATAATCAATAGGTTGTGGCTCTTGTGAATAAAACCAACTAAAACAACAAAATGCAATAACAAATAGGAAGTATTTCAATGCTGTAATTTTTTTGCGAAATTAGTCATTTAACCTGAGATATTCATTCAAAATTACCTCTTTACATCTTGAAATCAAATAAAACAGCATTTTCAACATATGAGTTGGAAGTAAAACTATACAATTTTATAAATTTCAATCTAAATTATTCAATTGAAAAATTTACATCTTACTATAAAAAAAACACTTTAGAGGCTACACAAAGAAAGACTCTTACTAATCCTCAAAATACTTTTCAATCACAGCTTCTGCTTTTTCTTTATTTTTCTTTTCTACAAAAAGTTGAATATCTCCAAATGCCCCTGCATAAGAACTATCCTTTTTATCTACAACAAAGCTTTCAATACCCGCATCAGCTAAAGCATTTCTTAAACCTGTTATTTCTATTTCTGATTTGCTATTAAATACTTTTTCTTTCATGTTTCTTGGGTTTTTATGATTTGATTTCTATAATTCAATTTACTTCTTAAAGGGTGAGTTCCATCTTGAGAACTTTTTTTTAAAGTTATTCCTAGCAATATAATATAATTGATAGTTCTTGCTCCTTAAAGATTATAAATATAATTTATTTTAAGTCACTATTCAAGAAAAAACAGGTTCTAAATCAAAAAAATTATTTAGCAAATTAAAATCATTAGTTTTACTAGTGAACTTAAGCAACTAACTCATTTGATAACACTATTCAAACGATAAATTTGATGTTTCGATTAGTATTTTGTGAAGTTGGAAAATTTTCAAAAAAAGAGTCAAACACTTCAGCCATTAATCCTTTAGCTTTGCCTTATTGTATTCGTAATTCATTTCTGCAATGGTTAAAACTGAAATATCTTGAGGGCATTCAACTTGGCAAGCCTCCGTATTGGTGCAATGCCCAAAATCTAAGTCTTCCATACGGTTCACCATATTGATTGTTCGCTTGTTGCTTTCTTTTTTTCCTTGAGGTAAGCGCGCCAATTGAGCAATTTTTGCTCCGGTAAATAAAGCTGCACTGGCATTTTTACAGGTGGCTACACACGCCCCACAACCAATACAAGCGGCCGCATCAAAAGCGTTTTCGGCCTCTTCGTGACTCACTAAAATGGTGTTAGCTTCGGGAGCCTGACCCGTATTTACAGAAACGTATCCACCTGCAGCAATAATTTCATCTAAACTAGTTCTATTCACTTTTAAATCTCGAATTACAGGAAAAGCTTTAGCTTGAAAGGGTTCTACATAAATAGTATCTCCATCTTTAAAAGAGCGCATGTGCAATTGGCATGTGGTGGTGTTTTTCAAAGGACCGTGAGCAATACCGTTTATCATTACACCGCATTGTCCACAAATACCTTCTCTACAATCATGGTCAAATTCAACTGGGCGCTCTCCTTTTTTAGCAAGTTGCAAATTAAGCATGTCTAGCATTTCTAAAAAAGACATTTCTTCATCTACTTCAGTTAAAGTATAATCATGCATTTTTCCTTTGGTATGCCTGTTTTTTTGTCGCCAAACTTTCAAATGTATTTTCATTGTTTGCTTATTTATAACTTCTTTGTGTAGGTTGAACAAATTCAAATTTAAGGTTTTCTTTATTTAATATAGGGGAAGAAGAATCGCCACTCCACTCCCAAGCTGCTGTAAATGCAAAATCCTTATCGTTTCTAAGCGCTTCACCTTCATCGGTTTGAAATTCCTCTCTAAAATGCGCCCCACAAGATTCATTTCTTTGCAAAGCATCAATGCACATGAGTTCGGCCAACTCCATATAATCAGCTACCCTACCCGCCTTTTCTAACTCGCTATTGATATCTTCAACATCGCCAGGCACTAATAGATTTTTTTTAAATTCTTGTCTTAACTGCTGAATTTTCTGAATAGCTTCCTGAAGTCCTTCAGCAGAACGAGAAAGTCCGCAATTGTCATATAAAACCTTTCCTAATTCACGATGAAATTCTTCTGAAGTTTTATTTCCTTGGCAAGAAACAAATTCTTTCAATTGCTTTTTGGCTTGATTTTCGGCTATTTCAAAAGCAGGATGATTTATAGCTGATTGAGGAACTTGAATTTGATCTGCCAAATAATTTTGCAAGGTATAAGGAGCAATATAATACCCATCCACACAAGCTTGAAGTAAGGAATTTGCTCCTAAACGATTCGCTCCATGGTCTGAAAAATTAGCTTCACCTATGGCAAACAAACCGGGAATGTTCGTCATTAAATCGTAATCTACCCACAAACCACCCATAGAAAAATGAGCTGAGGGTGAAATTTTCATCGGTTCTTGATACGCATTGATGCCTGTAATTTTTTCATACATAGAAAACAAGTTTCCATAGCGCTCTGCAATGGTTTCTTTTCCATATTCGTGAATAGCATCTTTAAAATCAAGGTAAACGGCATTTTTTAAAGCCCCTACTCCTTTTCCTGCATCAATTTGCTCTTTGGCCGCTCTAGATGCTATATCTCTTGGAGCTAAATTACCAAAGGAAGGATATTTTCTTTCTAGGTAATAATCACGTTCATTTTCAGGGATTTCATGCGGTGGACGTTGGTCGTTTTGAGCTTTTGGTACCCAAATTCTTCCGTCATTTCTTAAGGATTCTGACATCAAAGTAAGCTTAGATTGATAGGGACCACTTTGAGGCAAGCTAGTTGGGTGAATTTGTGTCCAACTAGGATTAGCCATAAAAGCTCCTTTTTTATGAGCGCGCCAAATAGCAGAAGCATTACACCCCATGGCTAAGGTTGACAGATAATAAATTTTTCCAAAACCACCAGTAGCTAAAACAACCGCATGTGCAGCATGGCGTTCCATTTTTCCTGTATCTAAATTTCTAGCAATAATTCCTTTTGCTTTACCATCAATCAACACCAAATCTAACATTTCGTGCCGTGCATAAAGCTTGATTTTTCCTATTTCTTTTTGGCGCATTAAAGCTTGGTAAGCCCCTAAAAGCAATTGCTGTCCTGTTTGTCCGCGGGCATAAAAAGTCCTTGAAACCTGAACTCCACCAAAAGATCTGTTTTTTAAATAACCGCTATATTCTCTTCCAAAGGGAACCCCTTGAGCCACCGCTTGATCAATTAAACTTGCTGAACATTCTGCCAAACGATACGTATTTGCTTCGCGGGAGCGGAAATCCCCTCCTTTTAAAGTATCATGAAACATTCGGTAAACGCTATCGCCATCATTTTGGTAATTTTTCATGGCATTTACCCCACCTTGCGCCGCAACAGAATGAGCTCGTCTAGGTGAATCTTGAAAGCAAAAAGCTTTAACTTTGTACCCCATTTCTGCCAAAGAAGCCGCCGCAGAACTTCCTGCCAAACCCGTTCCTACAACAATAATTTCTAACTTTTTACGGTTGTTAGGACTCACCAATTTAGCTTGGGCTTTGTAATTGCTCCATTTGTCTTGTAAATTTCCTTTGGGTATGTTTGCTTTAATTTCTTTTTCCATAACTAAAAATTGAAGTAAATAAAAAATGGAATAATAAGGTAGCCAAAAGTAAGACTAATGGCAAAAACAACTCCAATTGATTTAATCAGTTGATTATATTTAGGGTGATGTACACCTACACTTCTAAAGGCGCTAAAAAATCCATGTAATAAATGAAATCCTAAAGATAAAATGGCTACAGCATACAAAATTACATACCATAATTCTTGAAAAGAGGTGATTACTAAACTGAATAAATCTTTGTTTCCATTAGCATCCATGGGAAGTTCTCCAAATTTATAAGGATACCAAAAATCTTTAAAATGTATGACTAAAAAGGCAAAAACAATGCTACCTAAAAGCATCATTTGGCGGGCATACCATTTACTTGCTCTATTTCTTTTATCTTTTACATAGCCAGCTCCACTTGCTTTTTTAGCTTTAATTGTTAAGTAGATAGCATCTATGGTGTGAAGCAGTATAGTTGCATATAATACATAAGCAATAAGTTGGACTAAAAAATTAGTAGAGAGAAAATCGCTATACAAATTGTATTGTAAGTGAGCCTGCTCTTCTGGAAGTAGCAATTGCAAATTACCTATTAGGTGAATAATCAAGAAAAAACTTAAAAATAAACCTGTTAAGGCCATTAAGTTTTTTCTAGTAATGGAGTTTTTAATATACCACACGTTGCATCAAATTAACATCAAGATTCGAAGTTAAATAATTTTAGTGAAAGCCAAGCGCGAAAAAAAATAAAAACAATCAATAAATGACGGCAATCAATTATTGATTGTTTTTTGGAGTTTATATTTTTTATAGTATAAATATAAAAAACCAACCTAACGTAAAAGATCAAAGAAAAAGCTTAACAAGTCTTAGTGGTGGTATAGAGTTTGTTTTTGCTCTTTTAAGCTGGATATTGGTTGCTATAAATTGTTGAAAACAGAATTTAGTTGCTATGTTTGTACTTGTTTATAATTTTAATCCCAAAGTCAATACCACAAAAAATGATTTTTTTTAATAACGGAAAAAATCCAAAATGGATTTATTACCTTAAAAATTATAGCTCATTATTAATTCCTGACTTTTTTTTTCGTAAAAGATTGAATTCTATGATTGAAAAAGCAAAGCTTAGAATTGATTACAAAGAAATTTTAGAGCGTGTAGAGTATTA
>JAIUMH010000124.1 GCA_022565635.1 Flavobacteriaceae bacterium
CCAAAAGCATTGTCAGAAATCAATACATCAAATTTATTTTTGTTGATTAATGCTTCAATCAGCTCTAAATCTTTAGTAGCTTTATCTTTTAAATGCTTCAGCTGTAAAATAATTTTTCTTCTAAAATATCTTCGCTTTGCGGCATACTCTATCTCAAAATTATTCAATTCAATAAAATTAACCTCTTGAAGCGTTTTTTTTAATAATTGAAGGGCACTACCGTCTGAAGCCACACTAATTTGGTGTCCTCTTTTTTGTAAGCTTTCAATAATAGGAATGCTCCTAGTAGCGTGCCCTAAGCCCCAGTTTAAGACACCGAATAAAATATGTTTTGATGATGCTTGCATACGTAGTTCAAAGTAAAGGTTTTTCAACATATAATGCCATCCATTGTCAATTAAAAATAGGTTTTTTTAAAACGGCTTTATCTAATTTGAAATATGTAATTTTGCTGAAAGATTTAAATACATACACGTGGGAAGCAAAAATAAACTGAAACGTTTTAAAGAAAATGAAACTTTTGATAACGTAATTCAGCCAACACGCGCTGAAATTACAGAACAAAATTACCCGTTAAAAGGGAAATGGGCTTCTTCATTTTTTAAAAATGATCAACCATTAATTTTAGAACTGGGCTGTGGTAAAGGCGAATATACGGTTGGATTGGCTAAACGCTATCCAGAATATAATTTTTTAGGCATAGATATTAAAGGCGCAAGATTTTGGCGTGGTGCTAAAACTGCTTTAGAAGAAGGAATTGATAATGCTAAGTTTTTACGCTCGCAAATTGAGTTAGTAGATCAGATTTTTGCCCCCGGTGAAATTCATGAAATTTGGATTACTTTTCCAGATCCTCAAATTAAATATCAGCGCACCAAACACCGTATGACAAATCCTGTGTTTTTGAAGAAGTATCATCAAATTTTAAAACCTGAAGGAGTGGTTCATCTAAAAACAGATAGTGAGTATATGCACGGTTATACTTTGGGATTGTTGGAAGGAAGTGGCCACGAAATTGTATATGCTCATCATGATATTTATAAAAACACCGAAGCCCCTGAAGAAGTAGTGAGCATTCAAACCTTTTATGAAGCGCAATACCTTGAACAAGGTAAACCAATTACTTATACCAAATTTAGATTAAGCTTTTAAATGTTGGAAACCTTACAACTTTTTAGCATTACATTTATAGCCGCTTTTATGGGTGTTTTTCCGCCTGGGTTGGTTAATATGAGTGTGGTGAAAATGAGTTTTGAGCGAAGTAAAAACGATGGCTTACTCATGGCCATTGGCGCATCTGTAGTTGTTTTTTTTCAAGCCTTATTGGGGGTGATTTTAGCGCGTTATGTGTTTAGACATCCAGAAGCAGAAGGTATGTTGCTTAGGTTTGGAGTGGTAATTTTAGGTATTTTGTTTATCTACTTTTTATTTCAAGGCCGTAAAAAAAAGAATTTGAAACAGATAAAAAGTGTTTCGGGATGGAGCTTTTTTAAAGGAGTTGGAGTTTCCGCAATCAATTTATTTCCCATTCCTTTTTTTATGGTATTAAGTACTTTGCAGAAAAAATCGCCAGAGGTAGCCTACACATCAGAAGCTATATTTGTATTTAGCTTGGCCGCCTCTACAGGTACTTTTTTAATGCTCTATTTGTATCTAATTTCTTTTGCTAAATTAGATCAAAAAAAGCCAAGCTTAAAGTATTATTCCAACTACGTGATGGCTGGCTTAATGTTGCTTTTAATTGTTGTAACTTCAATTCGTATCTATTATGAGTAGCAAAAGTGAGGATTTTTTTAAAAAAGTATATGCGCTAGTAAGACTAATTCCTGAAGGAAAAGTGACTACTTACGGTGAAATTGCCAAAGCTTTGGGCGCTCCAAAAAGCAGTAGAGTGGTGGGCTATGCAATGAATAATTCTCATCAATTGGACGATGTTCCAGCACATAGAGTTGTGAATAGAATTGGCGTGCTTACAGGAAAACATCATTTTTCTAGTTCAGATGCTATGCAACAATTGTTAGAAGAAGAAGGCATTAGCATTAAAAATGATCAGGTTGAAAATTTTGAACAACATTTATGGAAACCACCACAAACCGATAAATAAATTTGATTTCAATGGGTATAATTAACTACAAATTGGATTTATCTCATTTGCTAAATTTCATGTTTATTTTTCTATTTTTGATTTTATGAAGAAAATAGCTTATACCGTCTGTTTGATTTTTTTGAGTTGGAATGTTCAAGCTCAATCATGGACAGAAAATATTGAATTTTCAGCCTATATTGAAACGTATTATAATTACGATTTTAATCAGCCTAATTCTAATGAAATACCAGGCTTTTTATACAATTTTAATCGGCATAACGAAGTCAATTTAAACTTAGGTTTTGTGCAAGCCGAGTTTTCTGATGAACGCATAAGAGGTCAATTGGCATTAATGACAGGAACCTATGCAAATGCCAACTTAGCCGATGAACCCGATGTGTTAAAAAATATTTTTAGAGCCAATGTAGGTGTGAGGCTTGACAAAGAAAAAGAACTTTGGTTAGATGCAGGAATATTCGATTCACATATAGGTTTTGAGTCGGCAATAGGAGTGAATAATCTCACTTTATCAAGGAGTTTAATGGCAGAAAACTCTCCTTATTATTTTTCGGGAGTGCGGTTATCTATGACCTCAGATAATCAAAAATGGAATTTTTCACTTTCTTATTTAAATGGCTGGCAGCATATCCAAAGACCCAACGGAAATTCTTCACCAGCATTTGGACATCAAGTTACCTATCAACCTAACGAACAATGGTTGTTCAATTCAAGTTCGTTTGTTGGTAACGATTTGCCCGATGTAGAAAGAAGAAATAGATATTTTCATAATTTTTATACCATTTTTTCAGCCACTGAACATTGGAGTTTTATTTTTGGTTTAGACACAGGCTGGCAACAAGAAGAAAAAGGAAGTAGTAACTACCAAAATTGGATTTCTCCTAACTTGATTGTACGTTATCAATTTGATGACAAATTTGGACTCTCTGCTAGAGTAGAATATTTTGAAGATCAGGATAATGTTATTATAGATTCTAGTCTGGTCAACAACTTTGGTTTTCAAACTTCATCATACTCGTTCAATTTTGATTACCAAATCACTCCAATGGTTTTATGGCGAACAGAGGTTAGGCACTTTATTAGCAATGATGAGCTATTTCAACGAAGTAATGAATTGGTTAAGGATTCATTTTTTATAACTACTTCTTTGGCAATTCAGTTTTAATACCAATTTAATCATCAAATGACGCTATTTAGCTCATCCATTTTTTCTTGTATTTCCTTATTTACAATTTCCGTCATCGATAGTTTTCAGGATGCAAATTAATCACAGCGTCATCTAAGAAAAAAACAATTTCGCTTTATTAACGAAGTTTAATAGTGACCTTGCTATAAAACAAAATTTCTGTCAATATAAAATCTTTCGTATATTTAGAAAGATTTATGCAATGATAACAAAAGCAAAACTTAAAGAACAAATTGATAGTTTTCCAGAACAATTTTCGATTGATGATTTAATTGAAAGACTGATTTTAGTGGAAAAAATCGAAAATGGAAAAACTCAATCTGAGAATGGTGAAATATTAAGCGAAAGCGAATTTGATAAAGAGATAGATAAGTGGTTCGAATAAATTGGACTTTTCAAGCAAAAAATGACCTAAAAGATATTGCTGATTGCATCTCTAAGGACTCTTTGCTTTATGCAAAACGTCAAGTATTATAAATTCGAAACCGTACTGAAATATTAAAATCTCAAAATTACTCAGGCCGAATGGTTCCCGAAATTCAAAACGAGAATATTAGAGAAATTCTGGAAAAAATTATCGTATAATTTATAGAGTAGTAAATGAAAATCGATTTGATATTTTGACTGTTCATCATTCTACAAGAGTCTTATTTAGCCGAGACATATAAGAATGCTGAAAAATACGCGAGGTGACAGCGCATAACAAAAACTTGCCTTTGCTTGCAGGCAGTTGGCGATATTAGTGTCTGAACCTGCCAACCAAATGCAGTCAGACAGGACGAGAGTTTTGTGTATTTTTAGCGAGTTAAAGCTTAACCGAAAAATTAGCGCATTTTAAGTAGCCACTTATGTTATGCACTAGACGATTTCTTTTTTTTGAAATATTCAATTTAATGCAAAAAAATAATGATAAGCATTTCTGAGCATCGCTAAAAAGCCTTAAACGACTAATTATAATCTTACCAAAAACAGGTTATTATTTTAAATGTTAACCCTATAATACGGAATCCTTAAAATATATAGGTACATCTTTTTGGTATTTATAAATTCAACTAATCATTAAAATAGGTACTTCAGGGCTCTATTCGCAGTAGTATTTCCCTATTACTTTTTAATAATTTTATGCGTGAAGCTACTTCCTGCTCCTTCTACTTTTATTAGGTAAATCCCCGCTTCTAATGGGCTTACATCTAATGCTTCATTAGTAATATAATTTCCCTGGCTGAATACTTCTTTACCTAAAATGTCGTACACTTTAATTGTAGCTGATTCACTTATTCCAGAAACATACAAGGTATTGTTTGTTGGGTTTGGATAAACTGAATATGCTTCATTTTCAAAATTAGTATCGCTTAAAGTTACATTGCCAAATACCAAACTAAAACGCAATATCGATGTACTTTCAGCAATATTTGCATCTACACTGAAGTTATAAGCTTCCTCTACCGTAATTGGAGTTAATGTTTCTAAGTAATTATCTTTTATGAAGAGTTCATCGGCTTCATTCCAGTTTTCCAATTGAAGCTGGAGTTGGTAATTTTCTCCTTGAAAGTTATTGATGAACAATTGGATTTCTTCTCCTATGTCAGGGATTCCTCTTTGTTCGATGGACAACAACTGATTGCTGTTGACTATCGCCATGTTCTCTCCTGCATTTCCTAATTTTCCTGCATCGGCATCGTTGACTTCATTTTCGAAGTTCTCGCTGATTCTAACGCCAATTCCATCACTGATTTGTGTGTTTTCAGTATTTCGGAGCTGCAAATTGATTTTCGCGTAATCCAACGTCGAAAAGGTAGACAGTTGTTCTTCAGCTACATCTTTACTAGCTTCATTAAACGTGATACTTGGTGCGGTATTTACTGTTAAGTTGTTTCTTACAAAAAAGGCTTGACCCGGTTGAATAAACTCATTAGCATTTGAACCTACGGTATTGCTTCCGTCTAACAATTCGATGGTTACAAACGAACCGGTTTCGCCTAACTGCGGATCCCATACATAGATGTAATTATCATTGACGTCGCCACTAAAACTTAATTGTTTAAAGTCGACTGCCGCTTGATAAGGATTCCCAATAAAATTGAAGTTGCCATCGAAGGAAGAAATACTTGGGGTAAAATCACCGATTTGTAAATTTCCTCTAGCTCGCAATACAGTTTCGTTGGCAGTAATTTCATTCGAAGTTAAATCGATAGTTCGGTCGCCTCGTACAAACAGGCGATAAGGCGTTCCTGCTTCTAATTCATTCACATTTGTATTTGCTATTGCCGTCCAAGCTGCTCCACCACTTTGATTTTCTAATGCATTATTAAAACGGTACAAGGATGGGTTGCCTGTTTCTGTTTCATCAAAGCCATTGGCTCCTGTGGTGCTACCAGTAATATGTGTTCCAAAACCAGTTGGACTAGCTCCGTTTTCTTGCCAATTTTTGTAAATAGAGGTTGTGGTAGTTACCGCTGGACTCACAAAACGGAAAGCACGTTGACCAGCAGGAATGTAACGCTCTACTTCAACATTCCCTGTAATAGAAACACCAGTTGCATCGTCTAATTGTGCAGTTCCAGTAGCATCGCTTTCAAACAAAACTTTGTCCACAACTGAAATATTGGCATCTAAATCTAAAACAGCATTGGGTTGTACTGTAACTTTATTAAAGGTAGTTTCTGTTGAAATGAAAGCTGTACCATTTTCAACAATTAAATCATTATTAGTTAGGTTAAATCCATTAGGGTTTTGTGGTAAAAATCCATTAGCCGTATTATACGTAAATGTAACTCCACTAAAATCATCGATAGTTACTACAACAATAGACGAGTTGGGGCAAGAGCCATTTGTGGTGTAACTTATTGCATAAGTATCTGGATCTGAAGCACTCACATCAATTTCACCAGTAGTTGCATTTAAACTTAAGCCAGAAGGCGTAGAAGAGAAAGTTCCTCCGGTTAAACCGGTAAGCGTTGGAATTGGATTATCACCTTCTTTATAATAAAGCGACTCAGCGTAAGAAAAAGAAGCATCGTCTAAGGCATTAATCGTTACAGTAACATTAGAACTATTAGGACACGAACCTCCAATTGTATAAGTTACAGTATAGGTATCTGGTGTTGAAGCCGAAAGATTGATAACTCCCGTTGAAGAATTAATACTCAAGCCTGGTGTACTTGAAAAACTCCCTCCACCTATACCCGTAATGGTAGGCGTGGGATTGGCATCATTTGCACAATAAGTAGAAGCACTATAAGAAAAAGAAGCATCACAAGTTAGCGTGGTAAAAGTCTGTACGTTACCATAACTTATCCCTTCTGAATTAATTGCATAAGCTCGAAAATAGTAGGTAGTATTGATAGTCAGCCCATATGCAGAAAACTGAAACGAACCCATTCCACTTCCAACAGGTTCTTTTATTACCCCAGAACCTCCTATTGTAGGTATTGTTGCTGTGGAAGAATATACGACGCCACGTTCAGTCACAACTTCTCCACCAGTGTCAGTAACGTTGCCTCCCAAGTCTGCTGATGTACCCGTAACTGAAGTAGCAAAACTCGTACTAACAGTTGGAGGTGTATTGGTTGATTCTGGAACCGTTGTCCACGTAAAAGCATCTAAACTACAATAATTAAAAGATGCTGTAGAAGAAATGACAAGCTCGTCAATATCCATATCGGTTACATCTTGGCTTCCAAAGCTTTCAAAATTGATAAATGTAAACCCATTAGCTGTACTGAAGCTTGTATTATTGAAACCAGAACTGGAATTTTGAGTTACTGTAAATTGTGTTACTCCATCTAGTTTTCCTTCAAAAGTTAAAGATCCTGGAACACTTAAGTTTAGTCCAGTATTTGAACTTTCAGCTAAAAAAATCCACAAACTATTTACATTAAAAAGGGCTTCATCTTCCGTAGAAATTGCAAAATCGAAGTTGCTATTAGGATTACTATCCCCTGTATTATCAATAAACTTATTGTCGGCTTCAGTACCATTCCACCCATAAGGATCAGCATCAAAAAATATACTAAAAGTTCCCACTTGTGAAGTGATGTCAAATACTTGACCATTATCGGTAAAACTAGTTGCACCTTCAACTTCATCTTCAAAATCTTCTGTACTTGTAACTTGTGCTTGTGCTGTGTTGACAAGCAGTAAAAACATAAAAGTTAAAAATAGGTATAGGTTTTTCATTATATTGTTTTTAAGGGTAAATTAAAAAAAAGTGCGGTAAATCAAGTAAGCTATTCTTTATGGTCTAGATGGGTAAATTCCATTCACGCAAATGATATAACTTAAACCAGTGTAAGGTTGCATATTATTATGTGGCTGAGACCCTCCTGCAGATGATACTGATGAAGGATTTAGTTGCGTATTGGGTGAGCTTGAATTAAAACCTAAAGTTTCATCAAATCCTCTGCCCTCTGATGTTCCTGGTGTGCCTACCGAAGCTCCGTTAGTAGCTTGGCTTTGTGTTGAGTTTTCGTTACTTACCTGTGCTAAATGATTGTGTTGTGGCATTTCATTAAGGGTTAAGGTATGTGTTGCTTGACCTCCTTGTTGTCCTGGTTTTAAATTTAACCCTACATTTCCTTGACCCATTCCTGCTCCAACAGGAACGCGATCTCTTAAATCAGGTAGAGCAAAAGTAGTTCTTCCATCACCTCCATAAACTGTTCCTAAAACAGAATAAAGTGCTTGATATTGGTTGATGGGTAATAATTGCCCTGCACAATACATAAAACTTTGTGGTGCAAAATTCCCTGCGAATAGCTTAATTGTTCCGATGATTTCATCCATGATTGTGAAATTTAGATTAATTTTAGGTATCAAATATAAGAATTTAATTGTAAAACTGTTAAACAATTAAAAATTAGTTTTAGTAGTTCGTACTAAATGATTTAATAAATTCACATTTTTGAAATATATTTTTTTAGAGGTGTAAAGATAATTTCTTATATTTGAGTACAAAATATATCGCTAT